>JBGSSO010000170.1:0-8148 GCA_041737015.1 Nitrospirales bacterium | reverse complement strand
GAACGACTTAAAATTTTTAATTCCCATTATCTTGGAGTTATTCGCAAGTGAACAGACGTTGCCGTGGTGAGTAAGAATTGGTGTAATTCGCATGCATCAACCCATGGCTACCAAGCAGCAGCAAGGCAAGGGCTTTAATTGTTTTTTTGAACACATTCATAATTTTATGCAATGACCACGGTAGGATAGGATGAAGCAATTTTTACCCTTTCATGTTCCTGATATCGGGGAGGAAGAAATTCAGTCGGTGGTCGAGACCCTCCGTTCAGGGTGGTTGACCACAGGTTCAAAGACCAAACAGTTCGAGGCGGAGTTTGCGCAGCGAGTAGAGGCTCGACATGCTGTGGCCCTGAATTCCTGCACGGCGGCTTTGCATCTTGCCCTCGAAGCCGTTGGCGTGACCGAAGGCGACGAGGTCATTGTGCCTACCATGACCTTTGCCGCCACCGCAGAGGTGGTGCACTATCTTAAAGCGAAACCTGTGTTGGTGGACTGCGAGGCTGATACCTTGAATATTGATGTAGCCCAGGTTGAAAAAGCGATCTCACCGAGAACGAAGGCGATCATCCCTGTTCATTATGCCGGTCAGCCCTGTGAAATGGATCGGATTCTGGAGATTGCCAGAGTTCATCATCTGAAGGTTATTGAGGATGCTGCTCATGCACTTCCGGCTCGTTATCGTGGAAGGATGGTTGGGACGTTGGGCGATATTACGTGCTTTTCTTTTTATTCAACCAAGACGATCACCACCGGTGAGGGAGGGATGGCCACAACTGAGAATACCGAGTGGGCAGAGCGCATGCGAATTTTAAGCCTGCACGGCATTTCCCGGGATGCCGTCAATCGATATACCCCTGAGGGCACCTGGTATTACGAAATTTGCTATCCGGGGTATAAGTACAATCTGACGGATATCGCGGCCGCGCTGGGGATCCCTCAACTACATAAATGCGACCATTTTGGAGCGATCCGGAGGCGGTATGCCACACTGTATAACGAAGGGTTTAAGGAGATTCCAGAAGTTACGATTCCCCATGTGGCCGATGATGTGGAGCATGCCTGGCATCTTTACGTGATCCAATTGGACCTGGAACGTTTGCGGATTGGACGGAACGAAATGATCGATCTCCTGAAGAGACAGGGCATCGGAACCAGTGTGCATTTTATCCCCTTGCATCTTCACCCCTATTATAGGGATAATTACGGGTATCTACCCAATAATTTCCCTATGGCTAGTTCCGTATTTGAACGCATTATATCTCTCCCCATTTATCCCAAAATGACTGAAGTTGAAATCCAATATGTCATTGAGGTGGTCGCAACGCTTATCAAATCGCACCGGCGATAAGTTGTCGAGGCATTGAGACTCAGATTTTTGAAGCTTTCTAGTAGATACATGGTATGTTCCCCCCCTCCTTATGGTGGTAGCTCTCCTTTTCCATCTAATTGGAAAATGATAGAGATCGAAGTTCACATTCCATCGAATTGGTCGTAATGTTTATTCAGGAGTCCCGGTGATGACTAAGCGTGTTGTTGACACTCTTGGTGCGTTTTTTGGCTTAATGGTGTGTACGCCCATCTTTGTCGTGATCGCCTTCCTTGTCAAAATGGATTCTCGGGGGCCTGTGTTGTTTCGGCAGGTGCGCGTGGGTCGTGGGTTTCGGCCATTTTGTCTGTATAAGTTTCGCACGATGGGATCGGATGCCTCAAAAAAGGGAGGGGAGCTGACCATCGGCGAAGATCCTCGTGTGACTCGCATCGGAAAGTTTTTGCGCCGATTGAAACTTGACGAGCTTCCGCAGCTGTTCAATGTTTTGATTGGGGATATGAGTCTGGTGGGCCCACGCCCGGAGGTGGCCTATTATGTCGAAAAGTTCAAAGAAGACTATCGCGATGTCTTGACGGTCCGGCCTGGTTTAACCGATCTAGCTTCTCTAAAGTACATCGATGAACAGGGTATACTCGGAAAGGTCGAGAAACCCGAAGATGAGTATACGAATACGATCCTGCCGGAAAAAATCCGATTAGCAAAATTATATATCGAACATGCCTCTTTAGCTTTTGACCTCGCCGTCATGGCCCAGACGTTATTGCAACTGCTGGGATTGCGAAGTGTCATTTTAAAGGTCACCGATCGTGACAATCATGATGAGGTGGCTTTTCTTGAAGGCTCGGTGGTTTTCCAGCTTATCATCAAATACCGGCGACCCATTATCATTACGTTGGATCTGGCACTGATTGTCTTGGCCTATTATTTGGCGTTCTGGTTGAGGTTTGACGGCCACATCCCCGAAGACGCCAGGCAACTTTTGCTTAAAACTTTGCCAGGTCTGCTAGTGATCCGTGGGATTGCCTTTATGATTTTTCGCCTCAATGAAGGGCTGTGGCGGTATATTAGTATTTGGGATTTAAAGAAAATTACGGGTGGGGTGTTGGCCGGAACCATGGTGTTCTATGGCCTCATCAAATGGGGATTCGGTCTTTTTGGCTATCCTCGGTCCATCTTTATCATTGATAGTATCCTGTTGGTCGGGTTTCTTTGTGGGATCCGGCTTGCGGTCCGAATCTTTCGAGAGCGAAAGGTCTTGAGAAAGACGAAACGAGTTCTCATTATTGGGGCTGGCGATGCTGGGGAAAACATTGTTCGAGAGATGCAATCACATTCCACCTCCTCCTATACGCCCATAGGATTTGTGGACGATGATGTCTCCAAAGTGAGCAAGCGCATTCATGGAATCAAAGTTCTGGGAACACGCCAGGATCTGTCACGCATTCTTCATACGCACAAACCCGAGGAAGTTTTAGTGGCCCTGCCCGGGACGAATTCAGCCGTTCTTCGAGACATTACCGCACTGTTGGCCCCCTTTAACGTGCGTATCAAAACCCTCCCGAATTTGGGCGATATCCTGGAAGGCAAAGTCACGATCAGTCAGATTAGGGACCTTGCGATTGAAGACCTGCTTCAGCGTCCACCGGTGGGGTTGGATCCCCAGCCCGTGCGCAATTTAATCGATGGGAAGCGAGTCTTGGTGACCGGAGCAGGCGGATCTATTGGTTCGGAACTCTGCCGCCAAATTGTCGGGCTTGCTCCCAAGGCCCTCATCCTATACGAACGACACGAGAACAGTTTATACGCGATTGCGGGGGAGCTGACGGACCAGGGTAATTCCGGTGTGATTCATGAAGTGCTAGGAGATATCACGGATATTCCTCGTCTCCACGAGACATTCAAGGCCTACCGTCCTGAGATTATTTTCCATGCGGCGGCCCACAAGCATGTCCCGTTAATGGAGGTGAATCCAGGGGAAGCTTTTAAAAATAATGTCCTAGGTACACGGTTGGTGGCCGAAGCGGCCGCGCACTTCGGTGTCGAGCATTTTGTGTTGATTTCGACAGATAAGGCCGTGAATCCATCCAGTGTCATGGGTGCGACCAAGCGGGTGGCAGAATTGGTGGTCCAAGCCATGGCGAGTCAGAGTCAGACGCGGTTTCTGACCGTTCGCTTTGGCAATGTCTTGGGCAGTAATGGCAGTGTCGTGCCCCGCTTCCAAAAACAGATCAAGGCTGGCGGACCAGTCACTGTCACGCATCCGGAGGTGCGCCGCTACTTTATGCTGATTCCGGAAGCGGTGATCTTAGTGTTGCAGGCGGCTGCCATTGGGGAGCAAGGTGCGATTTATGTTCTGGAGATGGGAGGCCAAATTAAACTGGTGGATCTCGCGCGTAACCTCATTCGACTCTCTGGCCATGTGCCTGAGAAAAATATTCCCATCCAGTTTATTGGTCTTCGCCCTGGAGAAAAACTTGAGGAGGAATTGATTGGGGAGAGTGAGCGAGCTGTGCCTTCACCAATTGATAAGATTCTCCGGATTCAATCGACACAATCCCTTGATCCGAAATTCCTGACTAATATTTTGAGCAAGCTGGAGGATGTGCAGATATTGGGTCATTCTCCCTCGGTGATTGAACTCCTTCAGCAGTTGGTGCCGAGTTTCCACCGTCCTGAAATTTTGGAAATGGCAGCGATGAGTGAGGAATATCAAATTCATTGATGAGGGGGCCAGCGAAAGCCCGCGGCCTGACGGATGGTGGTTGATAAGATGTTAGCCTCGATTCTGCTAGAAAACCGCCAGGGTCAAAAGTTGCGGTTATTCTTAACTTTCAGATTGATTCATCCGAGAGGGGAATAAGTTCTAATCTTTATTGGCCTTGATAGAAATTAGTTTTATAAGGTATCATTTATGGTTAAGTTCAAGCCTCCCATTGATAAATTCCCTTTAACTAAAAAAGGTAAATCGAGGCACCATTGTCATTCAATGTGAAATTCAAAAGTATCTGAAAAAACAGATAATTTGAGTGAATCGAGAAAGTCTTTTTCAACTATTCCTTTGCCAAGATGTTGTCTGCTGCGGGCTAGTGAGTATGAGGGTATCTACCGAAGATTTGTTACTAATGAAGGAACATAAGAGCATGAGAATTCTAATTGTTGTGGTTATATTTATTCTTCTGTGTGGGTGTAATTCAGGGTGGAAGGGAATGAAAACCGTTGATGCTTCAAGTTTGGAACCCAATGGTTACCCTACTCTTTCTGGAAAGACAAATGTTGAACGTCCATCTATTCATGGGCAAGAGCATGAACAAATTAGCATTGATGATCCGCGTTATATAATCCAACCTGGCGACCAATTAAGCGTAAAGTTCTTTTTTAATCCAGAGCTAAACGAGGAAGATTTAGTTGTGCGGCCTGATGGGCATATTTCCCTTCAATTGGTTAATGAAGTTAAGGCAGCAGATCTGACTCCCGTGCAGCTCAAAGGCATTTTGGAGAAAAAATATGTTGGGCAACTAAAAAATCCGGAGATTGCCGTCATTGTTCGTTCAATACGGGAGCCTTATAGAATCTATGTCGATGGAGAAGTGGGGAAACCGGGGGAATATGAAATGGTCGGGTCAATAAGTGTGTTGCAAGCAATTGCACGTGCTGGGGGTATGAAGGAAGACACGGCGAAAAAAAGCGACGTAAAAGTAATACGAGAGGATCAAGATGGTCAGAGGTTTGTCATTAATGTGGATTTAGATGGGGCCCTCAATGGAGGGGATCTGAGTCAGGATATTCGACTGCTTCCGTCCGATATGGTCTATGTGCCGAGGTCATTTTGGTAATTCAATGTGTCGGCAGTGCAAGGGTGTTGCCTAAGTTTTCAGCCCCACATAATTTCTAGCATTATAATAAAGGTTGGGACCATGATGGTTTTGTGTTGATAAGGAGAGAAAAGGAAGACTTTGAATATGACTAGAATTCAGTTAACTTTTCGATGTAACCACAGAAACAGCCTCTTGATGACTACGATTTTGGCTATTCTGCTTGTACCGTTCCCCATTAATCTCCCGTCCCAGAGCCAGGCTTATGCCGAAACCGGATCAGAAACTGGGGATCCTTCGGCCGCGTCGAGTATGGAAAAGCCTGGTGATCGGGTGTTTTCGATTATGAAACAACAACTCCGTTCGTATCAACAAAGTTTGGAAGAATCAGAGGGGCGTCTTCAAGATTTTCAACGGGAACATGGAATTATTTTAATTGAAACGCAAATGAATCATCTTCTTCAACAGCGTAAATCTTTGGACGATTCATTAAAGGGGGCCGAAAACCAAGTCAAAGGCTTTCAAGAGAAACTTGCCTGGGTGCAGGGTCAGATAAGCCAGATTCCGGAACAGATTCCCCTTTCGAGTTCGGCCTCAGAGCAAGGGATTGTTGGTGGGGCCAAGAATAATTTACTGACTCTTCAATTAAAAGAACAGGAATTATTAAACAAATACACCGAGAATAACCCTCATATTCAGTCAATTCGGAAAGAAATGGAATTGATTAATCAGTTCATAAAGGAACAGGAAGCTCAAGTGTCGCGCAGTGTCTCCACCGGCAAGAACCCGCTCTTTCTTGAGATGGAAATGCAATTATTTCACACCCAAGCTGACCTCGTATCCGCTGAAGCCCAAAGTGGAGTGATCAAACAACAGATTGCTGAGGTGGACAAGGAACTGAATAGGCTGAGAAATCTGGGGCCTGAACTCGATGAACTTCGGCGCCAAGTCACAGCAGATGAAAAAAATTACATAAATTATCTCACCAAAGTAGGGAAGACCCCACCACAAGATTATCAAATTCAGGTCGGGGATCAGCTCGATATTAAATTCTTTTTTAATCCGGAACTCAATGAAACCGTCCTGGTCCGCCCTGATGGGCGTATCGCCTTGCAGTTGGTCGGTGAAGTTACTGTTGTTGGACATACGGTGGACCAAATTCGCACGATTCTAATCAAGAACTATTCCGGGCAACTCAAGAATCCTGAGGTTGCGGTCCTTCTTCGTTCATCGAACGTGCCTGGTGAGGAGGTCAGTGCAACAGGAGGTGATGGGAATTCTGGTGGAAAACATGGCAACTGAAGAAATGGTAGAAAGGGAAGGGTTGCCGTATCCATTTGGAAATATCCGTGATATTTTGACGGCTTTTTTTAAGCAGAAGTATGTCATTCTCTCAGTTTTTCTTGTCATTTTCTCGGGAGTGGCAATTTGGATCTATGCCTCAGAAACTCTCTATGAAGCTCGCGCAAGTCTCATGCTCAAGTTCGGGAGAGAACATATCGTGCGGCCAGAAGTTGGGAGTGCTCAATTTTCCAGATTCAATGAGGAAAATGTCGTTCAATCGGAAATCAGCATTTTGACTTCCCGGGATCTTGCAAAACGGGTTGTGGCTGATCTAGGGGTTCACAATGTCTATCCGGAAATCTGGGGCTCCCCTCCGACGAATCCAGAAAGGGCTGTGGAGGCCGCTGCGGGAATTCTAGTGGCCAGACTGTTGCCGGAGCATGTGAAGGATTCGAATGTGGTTCAAATTTCTTTTCTCCACACAGAACCGAAAATGGCCGCAACGGTCTTAAATACCTTGATTGAATTCCTAAAAGAAAAGCATCTGCAAGTGTTTAGTGATCCGAAGGCGTCGTTTTTGGCTAAACAGTTACATGACTATCAGGTGCAACTGGAACGTTCGGAAGAAAATCTTCAGGCTTTTAAGAATAAGCATGATCTATCTTCCCCCCTTGTCGAACAGCAAAGTCGTCTTCTCGATCAGCGGGCTGACCTGGATAGCGAATACAAAACAAACAAGAATCGCCTGCAAGGTTTGGCAGGTAAAATCGCTTCACTTGATGCCCAAATGAAAACCATTCTCGAAAATATTCCGGTTTCCACGGTGGAAGAAGGCGGAAATCTAGAAAAAGCCAAAGCGGAACTGTTTGCTCTGAAGCGCGAAGAACAGAAACTCTTAACACGATACACCGAAACCAGTTTTCCTGTTCTCAATCTTCGGAAAGAAATTAACCAGATGGAAAAATTCATTCTTGCAGAACAGAAAAATGAGCGAGTCAATACGATAGCGAGTGGGAAAAAAGCGATGTACAGCCAGCTTGAAAGGGAACAATTGGGAGCCGTGTCTGAAATCACGACCCTTCAGTCAAGCAATCAAGTTATTGAACTCCAAATCGGGGACCTTGAAAAAAAAATACAGCGACTCGATCTATTAAACAAAGAATTAATCGTCCTTGAGCGACAAAGAGCAGCAGATGAGCAAAATTATCAACTTTATCTCAAAAAGGTTGAGGAAGCTAAAGTATCTGAAGAGATGGATCGTCTGAAAATGTCAAATATCAGTGTTATCCAGCCTGCGGAGATTCCACGAAAACCGGCTGGTCGTCCAACAGATCTCAAGTTAATTCTGGGCGCTGTATTTGGCCTTATGATGGGTATCGGTTTTGGGTTTATGGTTGAGTATCTGGAAGGATCCTACACTCGTCCGGAACAAGCGGCAAATGATTTAAACCTCCCCCTCTTGGCTTCTTTCGGTCAAAAGCTGTAATCAGAAATTTATCACTATGTATCTAGCATTTTACGGACTCAAAAAAGAACCATTTCATACGACCCCTGACCCAAATTTCCTTTACCTGAGCCCCAGCCATAAGGAAGCGATGGGGGCTATTATTTATGGAATTGAGAGAAGAAAAGGTTTTGTCGCCATCTTTGGCGAAGTGGGCGTAGGGAAAACGACGATTATTCGTGCGTACCTTGAGAAGACGAGTGACCGAAAACAAAAAA
>JBGSSO010000003.1:0-4171 GCA_041737015.1 Nitrospirales bacterium | reverse complement strand
GCGCGGGCACGGGCACGACGTCGGCCGGCTGCCCGATGACGGCGGTGGGGAACGTGCCGCTCAGAAATTTGAGATTCCCTTTTTGGGACGTATTCCGATTGATCCGGCCATACGGGAGGGAGGAGACAATGGTACCCCAATTGTGAGCAATGATCCTTCATCGCCTCAAGCCCAGGCGTTTCTTCAGATTGCAAAAACCCTCACGGCCAATATCGACCAAGCGGAAAAAGGAAACGGGGATGCTGCACCCTCCATTTCCAGTTTACTCAAAAAAATTACAGATCCCTTGAAGAAATCTTAAGTAGACAGGCTATTTGGTATTGAGGAGGACCTATGGCGGAGTTTGTGCGTATCGCGAAAATAGATGAAGTTGAAGAGGGAAAAGGAATGGTGGTGGAAGCCGGTGAGAAGTGTTTGGCTGTCTTTAAAGTGGATGGAGCCTTCCATGTCATCGATAACACCTGTCTCCATAGAGGTGGTCCTTTAGGCGAAGGTGATGTCGAGGGGGAGACGGTGACCTGCCCCTGGCATGGGTGGGAGTACAATGTGAAAACCGGGCATTGTGTCAATAATCCCTCCAGTCATGTGAGATCCTACCCGACCGTCATTGAAAATGGAGAAGTCAAAGTAGATCTGTCCTAGGCATAGAAAAAACCATGCTGAGATGGAGCAGTGAGGACAGGAGTTTGGTCGACTTGTCTCTGTCAGGCCTCCCATATCTCTTGTTAGCGCATAGGATCTTTTCTCCTACCTTACTTTTTCCAGTTGGGTCCAATCCAACCAATTGGACAATTGAATAGTTCTCATATTTTGCTTTTTCATCTTTAGGTGAGTGACAGAACCCAACATGGGGAAATGGGGGCGTGTTCAAACAGGCTCGTCCAGTCCTGCCCTGAGGCCTTTCGAAGGAAAGGTCGCAGCCGCTCCGGCGAAGGCACGGAACGCATCGCTAAAAGCATACCGAAGGGTGCTACGCTTGTTTTCAACACTCTCGTTGTGGATAACGATCCATCAGGCATAGCATCCCCTTTGGGTTCTTGATAACATTGAGGCATTACACTGTGTTGGGTTGATTCAAACTTCTATGTTTGTCAAACGTCTTTTGCTGTTCATCCCGTTGACTCTGGTCCTTTTTCTGGTTCAATCCTATTTTTGGGTTCCTACCTATGAGCACCAGGCTGCCGGTAACCCGGATCGCTTGGTCACCTATATTGAGGCGTCCAGCGGGGATGCCAAAATTCTCAATCCTATCTTGAACGCGGATTCGGCCAGTTCCAATATTGTGAGCCACGTGTTTGAGGGGCTGCTGGATTTAGACGAAGACCTGAAGCTTCGGAGCCGGTTGGCCACCGATTGGCAGATTACGGAACGAGCCTATCTCCTGGTTAATCCGCATCACCGTTTTTCGGATGGAACGGAAGTGACAGGGAGCAAGCTCTTTCAGAAAATTCATCAGGCTTGGAAGGCGGGAACCATTGAGGGACTACAGGATAGGGTCCAATCCATTGAATTATTGCCTTCCGGGCAACGATCGGAAACGATCTCACTCTTGCTGTCCAATGCGGAAGGCAAACCTCAGCTCAAAGACCTTTCCGTGACCATTGACGTACCTGAACGAGTGGCGTTTACGCTCTCGGAGGTGGATCAGGATTTATTCGACCGCTTAAAGCCGGTTCTCGGTGAGCGGTACTTTGAGCACTTTCCTTATGACGAACTGATTCATCCTCAAGAGCCGGTTCCCAAGGAGTTAGAGGAACCCCTGCGCGCCAAATTCCCCGATATTCTTCCCGTGGGCGAGCATAATCCCACCATCCTGTTCCATCTTCGCCAAGGCGTGAAGTTTCAGGACGGGCATGTGTTCGATGCCGGAGATGTGAAGTTTACCTATGAAGCCATTATGAATCCAAAAAATTTGTCTCCACGGACTCCGGACTTCGAGCCGATTAAAACCGTGGAAATTCTGGATCCGTCGACCATACAAATTATCTATAAACGCCTCTATTCCCCCGCCATCAATGCGTGGACGATGGGGATCCTCCCCGAACATCTGCTCAATGCCGAGGCGTTAACCCGTGAAAAACAAGAGCGAGGATTGTCGGAAGAGGCTCAAAAGGCATTCGGGATGCGGGAGAGTCGATTTAATCGACACCCCATCGGCAGCGGGCGTTTTGAGTTTATCGAATGGCAGGGAGATGAATTTATCCATCTTCGACGGTATGAGGACTATTGGGAAGGGCCGGCTGAATATCATGAATATTATATGCGCATCATTCCCGAACTGTTTACGCAGGAGGTAGAGTTTCGCACAGGCGCGGTCGATTTCTATGCCGCTCAGCCTCATCAGGTTGACCGGTATAAAAACGATCCGACCTATCAATGGTTTAGCAGCCTGGGATTTGCCTACACCTATATTGGTTATAACAACCGAAAACCGATATTTGCCGATCCGAAGATCAGGGCAGCCCTGGGGATGGCGATTAATGTGAATGAGATCATCACCTATCTTGTGTATGGAGAAGGTGAGCGGACGACCGGACCCTATCCCCGGAATACCGAATGGTATGATCAGGCAATCCAATCTCTTCCCTACGACCCTCAAGGAGCCCTCGCGATCTTTGAGAAGGCCGGATGGACCATGAATAGGGAGGGATGGCTCGAAAAAGATGGGAAGATATTTGAGTTTAATCTCATTACGAATAACGGGAACCCTATCAGGAAAAATTTGATGACCATCGCACAGAATGCCTGGAAAAAAGTCGGCGTTAAAGTGAATACTCAGGTCTTCGAATGGGCCGTGTTTCTGAACGATTTTGTGAATACCGGAGACTTTGATGCCGTCGTGTTGGGCTGGAGCATGGGCATTGATCCCGATCTCTATCAGATTTGGCATTCAAGCCAGGCCGGTCCACAACAATTAAACTTTGTAGGGTACAACAACCCACGCGCTGACGCGCTCATCGTCAGGATCCGCCAGGAATACAATAGAGATCGGCAACGACAATTGACGCATGAGCTTCATCGGTTGATTCATGAGGACCAACCCTATACCTTTCTTTACGCGCCGTTGAGTACGCGTGTCTTGGATAAGAAAATTGTGCTGGTCGAAAAAGAGCCGGATGGGAAAGAACAGTTCAAAAAGATTTATCCCACTAAAAGCGGTGACATCACATTTTATTTCCATAAATGGCGAAAATTGGAGTTGACGCCGGACTTTTAACTGTTGTGGTTACACGGGTCTTCGGTTTATAGCAGATCAATCATGTGGAATTTTATTATTCGTAACATCGCCCAACGGTTGGTTCTGCTGATTATCGTGTCCTTTCTGGCCCATTCGGTTATTCATTTGGCTCCCGGGGAACCCAGTGAAGTGGATCCGATGAATCCCCGGATGAAACCGGAAGATATCGCCAAGATTCGGGCGGCCTTTCACCTGGATGATCCTCTGTATTTGCAATACGTGTATTGGATTCGTGATTTAGCCACGGGCGAATTGAAATCCTTCAAGGACAGCCAGCCGGTTCTCCCTAAAATTTGGGATCGGTTTCTCAATTCCTTGCCATTATTTATCCTGGCAACGATTCTGGTGTGGACATGGGCGTTTCCTACCGGGATTTACGGGGCGGTGCATCGAGGCGGGGTCTATGACCGGTCCACCGTGTTTTTGTCCTATGCGCTTATCTCAGTTCCAGGGTTTTTTCTGTCGTATTTAGCCATTATGTGGGTGGTGGGGTGGTTGGGAGTGCCGGTGATCAGTATCAAGACATTCGGAATGGAGCATGCCCAACCCGCCTATCAGTGGATGGATCGTGTGTGGCATTTGGTCATTCCGTCCATCATGACGGCGGTCGGCGGGATTGCCATTCTGTCCCGGTATGTCCGATCCCAGATGCTGGAAGTGTTGGGCCAGGATTATGTCCGGACGGCCAGGGCGAAAGGGCTTCAGGAAGATACCGTGATTTATGGCCATGCGTTGGGGAATGCTCTGCTGCCGTTTGTGACCATGTTCGGTCTTCTGCTCCCAGGATTGATTGGCGGGTCGGTGATTTTTGAGCAGATTTTTGCCTGGCCGGGGCTGGGGCGGTTGGCATATGAAGCCATTCTTTCACGCGACTTTCCGATTATTATGACCTTGAATTTTATGGCGGCGGTGCTGACGCTGTTAGGCACACTA
>JBGSSO010000383.1:0-27951 GCA_041737015.1 Nitrospirales bacterium | reverse complement strand
TGGGTTCCATTTTGGGCCTTTCCTCCTCCGGTCCAGGAGAGACGTATTGAGGACACTCAACATGCTTCTCATGATCACACACTCACAGCCGAACACCAATCGACCCATTATATCGGGGTTGCCAGTCCAGAAATAGTCAAGGAAGCCAAACCAAACTTCCCCTACACCCTCCTGTTCTCTTTATCTTCATGATTTCCTACCCTCAATGGTTTTTGGGGACGAGCCCAGCCGTCACGTAGAATAGAGCAGAAGGATATTTCCTGACCTCATAGCCAAGCCATTTATTTTTCTGATAAATTACAATATTCGTTCACCAACAGTCTGGAAGCGTCCGGTTATTTACCCCTCATTTTAAACCGCCCTCTTTTCCAGCCAACTGTTATATCAGCTATAATTTTTGCGGAGGATCAGTCTCATGGCACTGCATGTATTAGCCCGGGTTGTGTGTTGCTCCTTGCTGGTGGCCTCAGCGATGACCACGTCTGCACAGGCAGAATCTCAAGAGGGAGGCTCACCCATGACCGTTTCTGAAGGAAAGTCCATCTCAATGGAGTACACGTTGACCCTGGAAAACAAAGAGGTGCTCGACTCCAACGTGGGAGGAGAACCTCTGACATTTACTCAGGGATCCCACCAAATTATTCCTGGACTGGAAACGGCCCTGGATGGAATGAAGGCAGGAGACAGCAAACAAGTGACCGTCGCCCCAGAAGAGGGATATGGTAAAATCGACCCTCAGGCCATTCAAGAAGTTCCCATTGACCAAATTCCACCTGATGCACGGAAGGTCGGGGTGCAATTACAAGGGAAGGATGGGCAAGGCCGTGTCGTCCACCCGACAGTAACGGAAATAAAAGAACAAGTGGCCGTCTTAGACTTCAATCACCCTTTAGCGGGGAAAACGCTCTACTTTGACGTGAAAATATTGGACGTCAAAACTGCCACTGCCCCCTAAAGTTGCACGAATATCACAAACAAGAACCCCGCCGGAATCGGCGGGGTTCTTATATCCCCGGCCTCTCATCACTTCTCGCAGAAACATTATGCAGAGAGTCCCTTCAATAATATCCTCCCGTGGTGGGCGTCATTCCATACATTTCTTTTAAATGCATCACCGCGGACTTTGCATGATCGGTCGCCACATCAGCATGCCCAGCTTTGCCATGGGAAATGGCCTCCCCTAATTCGGTAATGGCCGCATCAAGGTGAGGATTAGTGATGTCATTTTTCGCGGCCTGCGCATGTTGAAGGGAAACTTCCGCATGCGTCACGAACACATCGGCATGACCTATGCCCCCATGATCGACGGCTTCCTGAGCATTCGTGACGGCTTCCGCCACATGTGCATTTTTATTTCCGGTCGAATAAGAAGCACAACCTGCCATGAGGCCCATGCACAATAGGGCAACATTCAGCCGAGTCATCCAAGATAGGACACGCATCGTCACCACCCCCTGGAAAAAGTAAAAAATAACTTTCCCTCACCGAATTCTAGTGCAAAAATCATGGCTTCGTCCCCATCCATACAGAAACCCGGACACGGGCTCAAACTGAATGGCCGGTTATTCGGTATTGAGGGACTGGACCGAATCAACCCCGATCGCCCGTAGAGCGGGCGCCAGTCAGAAATGCAAGCCTATTGGTTTTTGGATCTTTTTGTTTGAAATCATGATTCTTGCCATGCTTGATCAGACGTCAGGGGCTTGGAAGTCCACACTCTTTTTCATACGAGAAAGTGTAACGCAGGCTTTCTACAGATCAGCCAAATGCCCACGAACAACGTGAAGTCACAACCTGGAAGAAAATGAAAAGGCAAGGGAAGAGTAGAGACGGAGACATGTCAAAAACAAGGAAGCCCGGACCAGAATGATCCGGGCTTCAAGGAAAAACTCGCAATGACTCTTTTAAAATAAAAAAGAGCATGCGTGTCAGGTGTTAGGAAGCTAAGGTAGACGGACGCGGACGGCGAACAGCCGGTCGGTCATGCCGTGCCGGGCTTCCCGATCTGGGAGCGCCAAAACCTCTACCCCCGGAATTTGGCCGAGGCCCGCGTCTCTCTGGTGCAATAGCCGCCATTGGCGGCCGGCTTCCAGGGGCACAGGGAACCGCCTTCCCCAATAATTTTTCAATCATTCGTAATGAACGATTATCCTCACCCGTGACAAAACTGGTAGCCCAACCCTTGGCATTCATACGCGCAGTCCGACCAATCCGATGGATATAATCTTCCGGCACATGGGGCAAATCATAATTGATCACGTGTTGAATATTGTCCACGTCCAGCCCTCTGGCCGCAATATCGGTCGCCACTAAAATCTCAAAACGTCCGCGGCGAAAACCTTCCAGTGCGGCGCGGCGTTGCGGTAGCCGTCGGCCAGCATGCAACACCGCGACACGACAACCGACCTTTTCCAGGGTTTCCCCGATCCGGTCAGCGCGATGTTTGGTCCTGGTAAACACGAGAACCGACCCTTCCGTCTCCTTTAAAATAGAGAGCAGGAGGGAGGTTTTATCGGAATTGGCCGTGTGATGTACGGTATGAGTGACTCCTTCAGCCGGTGTGGCCGATTTCGCCACCAAAGCTTTAAACGGATCGTTGAGAGACATCCGCGCCAAATCCGCCAAGTTACTCGGCATGGTTGCCGAGAAGAGTAAGGTTTGCCGGGTTTCCGGTAACGCCTCAATGATTTGATTGAGCTGAGGGGCAAATCCCATATCAAGCATCCGATCGGCTTCGTCCAGCACCACCATTCGAAGCTTGGCAAAGGAAACAGTTCCCTGCCACATATGATCAAGCAGACGACCCGGCGTGGCCACGATAATATCCGGACGTTGCCGTAACCCGCGGACCTGCGCATGCATATCAGCACCACCCACCAGGGTGGTCGCAAAAATCCCGCGCACGCGCCCAAACTTATCGACTGTTTCTTGAATTTGAAAAGCCAATTCCCGGGTTGGCGCTAAAATCATCGCCCGTGGGTGGCCCTTAGGACCATCTGCCAATCGTTCAATGATGGGAATGACAAAGGCGGCGGTCTTTCCAGTGCCGGTCTGGGCACAGCCCAACACATCCCGACCTTCCAAAGCCGGAGGAATGGCCTGAACTTGAATCGGGGTCGGTTCCATTAAACCGAGCTTATTCAAAACCCCAACCAAGGTAGCAGACACACCAAGCGCACCAAACTGTGACAACGCAGTTGCAGACATAAAACTATTCCTTTTGTTACAAGGATCGTATGTACACGGGGGCAGAAAACCGAGTGAAGCAGAATCAGGTGGGAAGTCCGCTCCGAGCAGGATCTGGTCGCGATACGATCGCGGGGCCCGAAGAATTTAGGATGTTCCCGTCGTCGGACCGAATCGACATGAACAGACTATAGGTTACAGGACAATACAGATACTGTCAAATTCCGCTCACATATTACGTGGCCAAACCACCATCCGAATGCTACGATTCCCAATTCAAGAAGCGGTTTAACGAAAGATTGCAGGGCTTCATTCACTCGGAAATCATGAAGGAACTCCCCAATGAGCACCATTTACGACATCACTTGCCGAAGCATTCAGGGCGATGAAGGCACCCTGGCCAACAAAAAGGGCAAAGTCTTACTTATCGTCAACACCGCCTCCAAATGCGGGTTCACGCCTCAGTTCAAAGGACTGGAAGATCTCTATCAAAAATATCACGCACAGGGACTGGAAATCCTCGGATTTCCCTGCAATCAGTTTGGAAGCCAGGACCCGGGGGAAAACGAAGAAATCCTCACGTTCTGCCAAACCAACTATGGAGTGACCTTTCCTATGTTTGCCAAAGTTGACGTCAATGGGCCGGATGCTCATCCCCTCTTCAAACATCTCAAAGCCGCAGCACCGGGAGTACTCGGATCAGAAGCCATCAAGTGGAACTTCACGAAATTTCTCGTGGACCAAACCGGTGCGGTCAAAGAACGCTATGCGCCCACAACAAAACCCTCAGACCTCGAGCCGGCCATCACAGCACTCCTCAACGCCACGGCGAAGCGACCATAAAACATGCGAAGCCTATCGAGCTAATCCAACCCATTGACACCCAGGGCTTGCGCGCCAAGCAACAGCCAGGACGCAACCCATTCCTTCCATTCCGGCCATTTGATATCATAGCCCCGCATGCTTGATATCTATACCATGATCCTAGCCGGTGGCCGCGGCGAACGGCTCCTCCCGCTCACCCGACACCGGGCCAAACCTGCGGTGCCCTTTGGAGGCAAATACCGCATCATCGACGTGACCTTGAGCAATTGCCTCAATTCGGGGCTTCGCAAAATTGCCGTACTCATTCAATATAAATCCCACTCCTTAGACCGCCACATCCGAAGAGGTTGGTCGATTTTCAACCCGGAGCTGGGCGAATTCATCTTTTCCATCCCACCGCAACAACGTATCAGCGCTGAGTGGTACCGGGGCACAGCCGATGCCGTCCATCAAAACCTATTTCTGCTGGAACAAGAGCGCCCGAAGTTTTCATTGGTGCTGGCCGGAGATCACCTTTACAAAATGAACTATGCTGACATGCTCAGGTTCATGCAAGAGACGGAGGCGGATGCCGTCGTGGGCGCCCTTGAATGGCCAGTCGAGGAAGCTCAGCAGTTCGGGGTTCTTGGGGTTGATACATCCAACCGGGTCACCCGGTTCGAAGAAAAACCGGCTAACCCGTTTCACCTCCCTGATGATCCAACGCATGCGTTTATTTCCATGGGCATTTACCTTTTTCGCACAGACCAACTCTATGAAGAACTGCGAAAAGATTCCGGAATGGCCACGGCCCATGACTTTGGGAAAAATATCATTCCCAACATGATTCAGAACAACAAAAAAGTTTTCGCCTATAATTTTGAGGATGAAAACAAAAAACAAGTCAAGTACTGGCGGGACATTGGTACCCTGGACGCCTACTACGAAGCCAACATGGATCTCGTCGGGGTTGATCCCCACCTCAACCTCTATGATGAGGCCTGGCCCATCCGCACCTACCAAGGACAATTTCCTCCAGCCAAATTTGTCTTTGCCGATGAGTTCGAAGGAGGGCGTAGAGGCATGGCACTGGATTCCATCGTCTCGGGAGGCTGTATTATCTCCGGGAGCCTGGTGCAAAATTGTGTGCTCTCCCCTAACGTCCGCATTGAGCATCATGCCGAAGTTCGCGATTCCGTCATCATGGAAAATGTCAAAATCGGCGAGCGGTCCCGTATTCGCCGGGCCATCATCGATAAGGGCGTCGTCATTCCTCCCGATACCATCATCGGTCACGATCTCGACCACGACAGGCAACGCTTTCCCGTCACCCAAGACGGCGTGGTCGTCGTCACACCCGATTGACCCACAAAGTAGTCGAGTAGTCGTGGAAGGGGCGCATCCCGAATACGGACAACCCATTACGCCATAACCAACACCCCCACCCCACTCACAATCAAGCCGATCCCGGCAACCCATCCCACGCGAGCACTCCAGGCGCCAACCGGCAACACCTTTTCTAAAAAAACAAAGACGGTAATCGCCGCAATCCAGAGCACATTCATCACCCCACCCACAAACAACAACCCCATCAAGGCCCAGCAGCAGCCCAGACAAAACGCACCATGATGAAGTCCCAATCGAAACGCGCCACGAACGCCCGGTCGCCAATGCTCGGCAATAAAATGGGCGGGTGCCCGACAATGACCTAAGCACGTAGCCTTCCACGGAGTGAGTTGATACATGCCTGCAACAATCAACAGCCCTGCACCGACAACATGACTTTTGGCCACCATCATCGACGAGAGCATGGCCCCTTCATGCAAACCCCACTGCACGACAGTCGCACCTACACTAAAGACACTCCATAGAGCCAAATAACCAGCAACAAAGGCCCCCGTCGGAGCAATGGGTGAACCCTGCCGCTCGGCCTTACGGACCATGCCTGCATACAACAAGGTCATCGGGACGGCACTCGGCAACATCATCCCGACCATCATGACGGCCCACATCAGATACACGAACACAAAGTCCATCGGCATCCACGGATGCAACTGCATGATCGCCCCAGCCAGGTCTGCATCCATTACCGACATCTTCGCCCAGAGATACAGGACATAGGCCCAGGCCAAAACAATCACTCCAACCAGGGCTGAGAGAATCGTGATTCGATCACGCTTGGGTAATGAAGGAAATGAAGGCGCAGGAGAGGGGCTCATGGAAATGGACTATAAGAACCCCTGAAATAATCAGCAACTGACAGGGATGTTGAAAAACCAGGAGGCGGACACCTTGGCCGGAAAGAACATTCCGTTCTTCACCAGAAGTGGGAAGTCCACGTGGTCGCTGCTGTAAACATTACAGCATTGGGGCTGTCCTGAGCCAAGCCGCGGGAACCCCAACGACGTGGGCAAAACTCCGCACATTCAATTTGGCAGAAAAGAGGATGACCAAAGAAGAAATCGCTTACAAGGATAGACAACTCGCTGAAAAATCAGGCTCTGATCACTCCATCCTGATTCATGTGAAGAATATTAAATTGTCCATAGCTATTAGACAGGTTCAACGTAATACCGGCTTGAGCCTTGGTCGACCCATTGCCCACTTCGGCCACGGTGTATTCAAATCCGTCTGGTAAATTAATTCTGGCGCGATGGTCTCTTCCGGTATGAGGATTGGAAATGGGTGTACCCTTCGATTCGACCAAGCCCGGCACATTGACCGTGGCCTGTCTTGCCTCCACGTCTATGGAGAGATCAATCGGAACGAACTGCGGTTCCAACACGTTGGACATCGTACTATTGAATACGAAAAAGTGGGTAGCCCCCGGGGCCGTCGCCTCGCCATGTAATATTTTTCGGAGGGCTTCGCGTTGCAAGGCATCCGCCCGCGCATCAATTAAAACCTGCTGGGTTCCATTTCCCTGTGCAATTTCCGCCGGCCATTGCAAGAGCATGACGTAATTCAAACCATCCAAACGGGTGTCATTGAAATACCCCTCTTCAATAAATCCCGAGCCCATCGCTTCGCAAAATCCGTTGGTCGAGGGGGCATTAAACTGGCACCCACACCCATAAGTACAGTTGCAATTGGAAAACTCGACACCCCGAAGCATCCATTGATCAGCCATCGTGTGCTCCTTTCGAAAGCAATGTCGGACACCCAAAATTATTTCAATCTTTTACCATGCCGTCCACCGTCGTTTCCACCGCCACCCCGAGCATTGGCCATCCACCAGAGGTCTTCGTCAAGAACCTTTTTCACCGCGTTCATTCATCTACACGTTCCGACTTTCCCCATCACGCCATCTATACTTTTTCTCCCGGGTTCGCTACCATTCGCCTCCGAACGGCACCATAAAAAGCCGCACCACTTACAACAGAAGGAGCACACCCATGGGCAAGAGCCAAGATGCACGCAAAGAAACCAAAAAGAAGCCAGCTAAAACCATGAAGGAAAAGCGGGCCGAGAAAAAAGGCAAAAAATAGCTCAGAGCATTCGTGCCCAATAGGGGAAGACCACGAGTTGACGAGGCGGAAGGAAACACCCCCTCGTCAACGCTCACAAGATTCCCCTCAGCATCCGCCAACCTGATTATTACCACCCACCTCAAAATCCTTCGCTCTCCAATTTATTAAGAGGGGCGAGGGCCCCAAAGAATCACCGCCGCTCCAACAAGACACAGCCCGGCCCCGAGCCAATCCCAACGATCCGGTCGGGTCTGTTCAACACCCCAGAGCCATAAGAGAGAGGCGGCCATATATACTCCGCCGTATGCGGCATAGGCTCGACCCGCAAATGCAGCCTCCGTTCGCGCCAACAACAGGGCGAACACCATCAGACTCACCATGCCGGGCACCGTCCACCACCCCGATCGCCCAAGTCTTAACCAGGCCCAAAAGGCAAAACACCCGCTAATTTCTGCCAGCGCCGCGCCGGCATACCAATACAGGGTATTCATATCTTCTCCTTATTCCTTAAAACCACGAGGCACCATTACCCTCGCTTCGGATGAAAGGTATCCGGGTTATGGAGAACAAACCCGAGCAAGGCGACAGCCGTCAACACCGCTCCACTCAGAAAGGTGGCGGACGGACCGAACTGGTCCCAGAGGAATCCTGCCAGCACACTCGCACAGAGGAGTGACACCCCGCTTACGAAACTAAATACACCGAAGGCACTTCCGCGAAGCTCAGGCTGTGAGGCATCCGCAATGAGGGTGGCCAGGAGGCCTTGGGTGAGGCCCATATGAATGCCCCAGATCGCGACCCCAATCATCACCATGACCACATCGCCGGCAACAGCAAGAATCACATCAGCAACCATTAAAAACAGACATCCTGCGACCAACAACGGACGGCGACTCATCGTATCCGCAAGCCGGCCTGCGGGATAAGCCGACGCCGCATAGGTCACGCTCATCACGACCATCACCAGTGGAATAAATGTCACCGATAACCCGAGATGTTCTGCCCGTAAAACAAGGAAGGCTTCGCTAAATCTGGCCAGGGTTAACAATGCCCCGAACAAAACAATCCACCAGTAGGTCGGACCAATCCTCCGCAGATCACCCAACCGAATACCCGTTTGAGGCCCTCCTTCAGGACGAGTGGATGGAGGCTCCTGAACGCCGACAATAAGAAGAAACACAGCCAGCACCGCGGGGATGACAGCAACCCACAACACGGCCCGGATATCATTGGCCAACAGAACCATCAACCCCATGGCCATCAATGGCCCAAGGAACGCGCCGACGGTATCGAGCGATTGGCGTAGCCCGTAACACGTCCCTCGCAAATTCGGCGGCGCCAACTCTCCAATAAGCGCATCACGCGGAGCCCCACGTATGCCCTTTCCCACGCGGTCCAGAAACCGGGCGAGAAAAACGGTGGTCAGGCTGGAGGCTAACGGAAATAACGGCTTCGTGACCGCAGCCATCCCATAGCCAATCACCGTCAGGAGCTTCCGTTTACCCCAATAATCACTCAGCACGCCGGAAAACATCTTGGTCAGTAGGGCCGTGGCTTCAGCAAATCCCTCAATGAGGCCAACCGACAACAGACTGGCACCAAGCACCGTCACCATATAGACAGGGAGCAGGCTGTGAATCAGCTCAGACGACATGTCCATAAGCAAACTCACCAAGCCCAGTGCCCAAATACTCTTTGGGATAACCCGTCGATCTGGGGGAGAAGGAGGGAGCGAGGAGAACCTATCGAACATATCGCGTTATTGAATGACCGGCTGCATAGAATGAAGGTGTTAAGGATTCGTTGCCGCCCCATGATAATGTGACGAGAGGAACGTGTAGAATCATACCTGTATCCGGGAGGTATTTCACCCGATTTCAGATCTACCTGTGTCAAGAAAAAATGGTGATGAACACACGCAGCCCCACCAATTCCGCTATTAAAGAGAAGGCGATTTCCCGAAGGAAGCGTAGATCCCCTGGGAAGAGTTCCGGTTGCATGGGGGAGTAAGCAATTTCAGGAGCCAATACCGGATCGGTAAAAATTCGGATCTCAGTTAACCAACACGGTTTTCAGTTCATCATGTTCATGCCCTACCCGTACCTGAGCTTCAAAATAAAAATCCAGCCAGCCAGAAACAGGGTCACCATATTGGCTAAAACTAAAGGCCAGTCATGATTGATCAATCCATACACGCTCCAGAGAATCAGGCCCGACGTCAAGATCGAATACATACTCAGGGAAAGATCTTTGGTATGTTTCGTTTTCATGATTTGAATCGCCTGCGGAAGAAACGACGAGGTCGTGCATGCCCCCGCGACATATCCCATAACCGTCACCCAATCCATGTTGCCTCCTATATTATTTTTCCAATTAACCCGTGCGGGTTTGTAAGTGAACCACTCTGCTCAAATTTCTGCTCATGCAGTATACTCCACCAATTGTCATATAGGGCGAAAGAGGTTACAGGTTTTGGATTTGCAAAACCATTTAACCGGGAGAGATGCCAGATGTTTCCCAAATCATGCGGAAAGTTGAGCTCCCGAAAGAACATGACGTATGTTGTATGACGATCATTCAAGAATGTCCAAACGAAAGGAATCTCAGTACAATGACATTGCACGCTCACGCGGAAGCACTGTATGCAGGCATTCGATCGTTATTGGGCCAGCACGACGCGAGCCAGGTTCAAGCGAAACTGGAACGTGACCTGCGCCACGTGATTCCGACCTGGAATCAGATAACACCTGACTGTCCCGGATGGTATTGGTTTAAAGCGCTGGGCGTGAGTGAGCCGCGACTATTGCACGTGAGTCATGGCCGGATTGACACCAAACTCATGGCTGACCTAGGTCCGCCGAATAATCTTGTGGATGTTCAGCGCGTTAAAGGGCAATGGGCGGGGCCCCTTCTTCCACCAACTTAAGTGGGAGTGTTGAAAAAGTCCGCCAGCGGCGTTCTCGCCGCGTTGTCATGCTCACGTACTTGCGTGTACGCTTCGCGTGCCAACTTGGCTGCGGCCTTACTGGACGGGCTTTTTGAACACTCTCCGCATTGCTCTCGATTGCTCCGCAATGAAATGGTGAGGGGTGAAACTGGTGGGAATTTAGAATTATTCAACAGTCTCTAAGTGTGCCTTGTTTCTTCAGCCACTCCTAGTTGTCAAATCGTTCAACTCACATCCAAATTTCAAATCTGATTGAAGTCCAAATATTTGTGGACGACGCTCACCACATCCCGCAGATTTTTCATCTCCGGTGAGTTATCGTAAATCAGCCACAGCCGGTCTTGGAGAGTACCAATCAGGAGTACCGTTGGTTTATGGTGAATGGACCCAACAGCCCACACGACTTCAGTAAGCACAGGAAATTCAATATCAGAGGAAGACCTAATCTCCGACACCGCCTTGGACAGATACTCCAGCAGAATCGTCATCACCTCCATATCTCCATCGGCTCGCAAAATCCGTCCCAACCCCTTGGCTGCCGCTGCTCGAATAGAGGCTTCCCTATCCTGGCTTATAAACAGGTGTTGCAGATGCGGAACCATCTCGTGCCCAAGACCGGAAAGGGCACCAATCGCTTGTTCAGGAGCCTGCCCCTGTTCAATTTCCCTCAAGAGATAAGGAAGGGCTTCGGGGTCCGGAAACTGACGGAGCAAATCAAGAATGATCAATTGACGAGTTTGGGGTGTCTCCGGATCGGTCAGCAGGGACACCAGTCGATGCGTCTGCCCCCATTCACTGAGGAGCATAACCGGAAAATCAAACCGTTCAAGTTCCCGGGTGAGTTGCTCAAAAACAGAAGCTCCGGAGCCTAAGGCCTCGGCCTCTCGCGGAATGAGGGAATCCTCTTCCATTAAGGGATGTACTTCTTTGTACCAACTGAGGTCCTTCCCCTCCAGGCGATATGATAACTGGCAGGCCGGGCCATGCCAAAGTCGGTCCGGGGCATTGGTCAACTCATTATCTCCGCCATAGCGAGCGACGCTTTGTTGGTGTTTACGCTCTTCGCAGATGATGTGGAATTCCACATCATGCGGTTGATTGGCATCCGTGACCACCTGAAATCCCAGCTCCTCGAATCGACGCTGAACCACCTGGAGAATCAGTTCGGGCGACACAAAACCCTTTTCAGTCAGCGCCAGGGCGGAAACCCGGATAGTTTGAATGCGGGAGAGCTGGGCTTTTTGTTCAGGGGTGAAAGAGGCTCGGCGGGCCGAACTGTCCGTCGGAAAAATAAGCACCAGAAGGACAACGAGATGCACCACTATTCGCATCATGGCAATCTCCCTTATGGGCAAGAGTACCAGAGATTAATGGAATCGCAACCCTCTTTTTTGTGGAACGAGGAATTTTACGAAAAAGGGCTAGTAACCCTCCCCCAAACCGTATTTGTTCACAAGAAGCATCGAAAAAGACATCTCCTCCTCTTCCCGCGACTGGGCTGACTAGCCAAAAATATCCTTAGAGAAGTTGTAGATGTGGAGACATGACGACCACTGGGAAAGCCATCGCTATTTAGGCGTTTCCGTTAACGATGCCATATCGATAACAAAACGAAAACGTACATCGCCCCGCAGGACCCGTTCATAGGCTTCGTTAATCTGTTTGATGGAAATGACCTCCACATCGGAAGTGATGCCCTGCTCCCCGCAAAAATGCAGCATTTCCTGCGTCTCGCGAATCCCGCCAATCAGAGAACCCACTAGACGCCGACGCCGCAAAATAAGCGGAAACGCGCCAATGGAGATGGGCTCGCTCGGTGCACCCACGTTAATGTACGTTCCATCAGTTTTCAGCAACTCCAGATAGGCATTGTAATCATGGGTCCCAGAGACCGTATCTATTAAGAAGTCAAACTGACGTTCTAAGCGCGTAAACGTTCCTTCCTGCGACGTCGCAGCAAACTCTGCCGCCCCAAGACGCTCCGCTTCGGTCCGTTTACGATCGGTGCGGCTCAAGACGGTCACCTCCGCCCCAAAGGCCTTTCCAAATTTGACGGCCATGTGACCAAGCCCGCCGAGCCCGACAACACCAAGCCTATGGCCTTTCCCCACACCCCACTGTCGCAAAGGAGAGTACGTGGTAATTCCAGCACACAACAGCGGCGCGACACCTGCCGGCGGAAGAGAGTGAGGAATCTTCAACACATACGATTCATTCACCACAATTTGACTGGAATACCCGCCATAGGTCGGCCGGCCATCTTTGTCGAGACCGTTGTAGGTCAGGATCATGCCCGCTTCACAATATTGCTCCAAGCCCCTGGTGCATGAGGAACAGGTGCGACATGATTCGACAAAACATCCGACCCCGACCGTCTCCCCTTCACCAACCTTCCTTACATCAGCCCCCACCTTCGTCACCGTACCGACCACCTCATGACCTGGGACCATGGGAAAAATCGATCCACCCCATTCGTCTCGCGCCTGATGAATGTCGGAATGGCAGACTCCGCAATAGTCGATCTTGATCAGGACATCATTCGACCCGACCGGTCGCCGGTCAAAGCTAAACGGTTCGAGTATGGCGCCGGCTTGCAACGCGGCATAGCCTTTGGTTGCCCCCATAGGTGCGCTCCTTAATGTCATGAAATCAATCCTGGCATCGGTGAGGAGCCTTATGATTGCTGATTGAGAAATCTGGGGCGATCCCTGACGGAAATCATTCGCATCAGATCCCTCACAGACAAAATACCCACAATCGCATGATTTTCCGTAATGGGCAGATGCCGAATATTTTTTTCGGCCATGAGATCACTGGCATCATGCACCGTCCGGTTGATATCTATATCGATCAGCGTTTGCGTCATCACGAAGCCCACTCTGGCCTCAGTAAGGTCACGGTTCTGAGCCAAGCCTTTGTGGACCAGATCACGCTCCGTGACAATCCCCACCACCTCTCCAGCCTGCGTCACCATGAGGGCGCCGATCCGTTTGTCGGCCATACGCTTGGCGACGGTGATGAGTGTCGCTTCCCGATCAATCATTTCAATATCACGCCGCATGAGCACGCTGAGAGGCCGGTACACATCATCAAGATCTCGAATCGGCCCCTTCTCAGCATACACAAAATGTTTCACCAGATCGCGAACGGAAATCAGCCCGACAATCGCTTCGCCTTCTGTCACACACAGATGTCGAATGCCATGCTTTTCCATGAAATGGCTGGCATCCAGCATCATTCGATCGGAGGGAATGGAGAGTAACGGGCTTGCCATAACCTGCCCCACCGTCGTTCCCGCCACTGTCAGACCTTTGGCCATGACCTGGCGGAGGAGGTCGGTCTCTGAAATGAGGCCGATAATTTTTGTGGGTTGAGATTCATCCCCTGCCGGATGGACAACGAGACTCCCGATCCGTCGTGCCGCCATAAGACTGGCCGCATTCACCACAGAGGTGTCTTCGCTCACACCTTCAAGATCCCGCTGCATATAATGCCCAATGGTTTCCTTGAAATCGACGGTCATAATCTTTCCTTCTTCGTCAGGGGTGAATATCGTCCATGCCTTTCATTCGGATTCGATCCCGGCCTCTAGACTAGACATTCCGCTTACGTACGTTCCTGTTCTTGAATAAATTGCCGCGCATTGGTCAGTTCGTCATACAGGCAAAGTTGATTTTTCACTAAGAGATGTTCAATCGCGGCAATCCGGAACATGACTTCAGGTAGCATGATATCGAGGCGTTCATTGAGAGCCTCAATCGTTTTGGCCATGCCTCCCGGTGCCCGAGAAGTACCGACGCGTTGAGGCTGCGTTGATTTTCTGGTGGCGGTCCCCTTTTTTCGAGTGGCGATCCCTTTCTTGGAGGAGGCTGGGCCTTTTTTGCGAGAAGGCGTCCGTTTTTTGTTGGGAGAAGGAGTGCGTGTTTTAGATGCTTGACGTATCGACTTCTTTTTTACGGCCATACTACCCTCCAATTGACCAAGAATGAATCTCACAACGAACAACCGGTCACAGAGCTTTGCGTCCTTTTGTTCACGAATACGCTGAACGACTATACACCAGCCTGTCAGATTTTTTCGAGCACCCTGGATTCCATCGCCAAGACGAACAGAGCCATGACATGTTCTACCTGGTCACTTCAGGTTTTTCAACTCCTTCTCGATCTTGACCTGACAATCGAGGCAAAGCCCATGCTTCATGCGTGGCACGACCCCACTCCCAAAAAGATCAAGACGATTAACCGCCTCCTCCAACTCCACCCATTCGTCGTTCGGAAGGCAGGCTTTGATACACCAACTGCAGGTCGTGAGAACGTGGTCCCCTTTCCGCACATCGGGATCGAGTAAGAGAACAGGATCTCGTGAGATCTCACGAATGGCGTGAGTCGAGAGCATGAGTTCGTCCTCCTGAAGAGGAGACACGGTGAGCTGAAAATACCGCCGGCACACGGAGGAATCGCAGCGAAACTGGAATATGGCCGCCTGATGTTTGGTTCGAACAGCCTTAAAAATCAGCCCGTAGGTCTGGCTGAGGTTTTCCCCTTCGATGAAATCCCAGAGAGACTTTCCAATAATAGACGCGCGATTCAGATGCCCCCCGGCATTTTGGCAGGCAAAGTGTAACCACCCCTCATTGATAAACCGAATTCGATCGGCTCTATCGATACTATATTGAATCGAGATGGGCATGGTGGACCTCCGGGTTGGATGGGGCCGCCCATTACAATTATGAAGGAAGGGGTCATATTACGCCAAATGGTAAAGCAGTTCAAAATCGGTACTGGGAAAGCCGTTCCGGGTATATCAGAGGCTCAACACCAGACCCGTTCCGCCTTTCATGTTCCCTTTCTTCTGGAAGAGGTTTCTTCATTCTTGCTAGCAGGCTGTTGAAAAACTCAAAAATCGTCTGAGAGCTTTTCGGGATCCAAAATTTTACGATCTTCCATGAGCGAAGCAGGGTGTTCAAAATGGCCCGTCCAGTCCTGTCCTGAGGCATCTCAAAGGAAAGGCCGCAGCCGCTTAGACGGGCGGAGCGTACAGAGAAGGACGTGAGCACGGCTAAGGGGCAAGAAAGCCGCTGGCGGACTTTTTCAACACCTTGCTAGAGTGCGAAAGGTTGTTCCCGCTGTGTCTTTCATCTTTTAGGAGGAGTGGCTGAATGAAATATGTCCATCTTGGTCGATCCGGATTGAAAGTCAGCCGGTTGTGTCTGGGCACGATGAATTTCGGACCGGAAACCACAGAAGCCGACAGTGGCAGGATCATGGATACCGCATTGGAACTCGGCATCAATTTTTTCGATACCGCAGACGTGTATGGCTGGGAAGTGGGGGAAGGCATTACCGAACAGATCATCGGTCGTTGGTTTGCGCAAGGAGGCCAGCGCCGGGAAAAAGTCGTGCTGGCCACCAAAGTGTTCGGGCGAATGGGCGACTGGCCCAACCAATCTCGTTTGTCCGCACTCCATATCAAGCGGGCCTGTGAAGCAAGTTTGCGCCGGCTCCAAACCGATTATATTGATCTGTATCAGATGCACCACGTTGACCGGCATTCTCCATGGGAGGAAATCTGGCAGGCCATGGAACAACTCATGCGCGAGGGGAAAATCTTATACGTTGGGAGTAGTAATTTTGCCGGATGGCATCTGGCGCAAGCGCAGGAAATGGCCAAGCACCGGAATTTCCTGGGACTGGTGGCGGAACAGAGTTTGTACAACTTAAATGACCGCATGATTGAGCTTGAGGTCATTCCGGCCTGTGAAGCATACGGCATTGGCTTAATTCCCTGGAGTCCGGTCGCGCGCGGCCTCCTGGCCGGGGCGCTTGAACCCGCGACAAGCGGACGACGGGCCGATGAGGATCTGCGTAAGAACGTGGAAAAATTCCGGCCACGGTTGGAAGCCTATGAAACGCTTTGCAGAGAATTAGGCGAAGCGCCTGCACATGTCGCCATGGCATGGCTCCTCCATCAACCAGTCGTCACCGCACCCATCATTGGTCCCCGAACGATGGACCAGTTAAAGGGCGCCATGCGCACCTGCGAATTAACACTTTCCAAAGAGGTGTTGAAAAAATTAGATACCATTTTCCCCGGACCAGGAGGCCCCGCACCCGAAGCCTACGCCTGGTGATAGCCATCGCTGGGTGTCAAATTTTTGCAAATTGTGCATAAATGGATAAATCATAGACAAAATATTGACGAGTGCGTTTTGCCCACACCTGCCTCATCCCCATTCTAATTCCTTACAACTCAATCAGTTGTCCTCGCCCGAATCAAAACCAACCGTCCACTTCATCTTTGGCATACCAGTTGCTCTATGCAACAGAGAGGAAGTCCACTCACAACAAGGTGGAGTCGGGCAAAGGGCCTCAAGCCAAGGAGGATGTCATGCGAACGACAATCCCCATTCACGCACTCGCCATCGTATTAGCCCTTGTTCTCGTTGGAGGAGAAGTAGTCACCGCCGAAATGCCGCCACCCGAACCGGATGAGGCGTACTTGGTCGACGAAGATATCAATATTGTGACCGGCCTCTACATACGAGAATATTCTCTCCGCAAAGACGGAATCGTGGATTACAAAACCGCCCGTCAAATTCTCATCTCGGAATATAATGAACATTGGAATTCGGTCGTCGAAACCAATGAATGGCCGTTATTCTACTGGCATGATGTAAACCGAGATGGACATTGGACAATGTATGTGGACCGAA
The DNA here is from genome assembly GCA_041737015.1 of Nitrospirales bacterium. GTDB lineage: Bacteria > Nitrospirota > Nitrospiria > Nitrospirales > UBA8639 > Nitrospira_E. The sequence continues at coordinate 10,832 of JBGSSO010000383.1, read as the reverse complement.
AGGTCAAAGGCTGCACCTGCGATATCGTCCCCTACGAAGTGAAGACAGAGGATGCGATTGCACAGAAAGATCCTTTTTAACTAGACACTCGTCAACCGTTACTCGACCCAACAAAAACTTCCGCTTCACAAGACCCGGTGCCACGCTCCCTCGCCTACTCGGGGGAATCGACACGTTCCCTGCTTTCCTGCACACCAAGAGAATCGGTCTGAAGCCGGTTGACCTGTGAACGTCTTCGCCATTGTGGCGGAGTACACTCTCGGTCCGGTTTTTTGCTAATCTAGACAAAGATTCTTCAAACAATTCGAGCAGAGTCTCAACGGAAGGAGACATTCATGGCGCACTCATTAGAACAGCTTCAAAAAATTGCCGATGATCTGAAACGTCAGCGTGACGAGCTTCAGGTTAAACTACACTTGGCCAAAGCGGATGCGCGTGATGAATGGGCGAAACTTGAAACACGATGGGAAGACGTTAAGACCAAGATGGAAGCGGTCCGTAAGGAAGCCAGTCACACGACTGAATCAGTGTCTACCGGGCTGGGACTTGTGCTGGACGAACTCAAAAAAGGCTACGACAACATTCGCAAGACATTGTAATCTGTGCCCCTTTCAGTTCCTCTTCGTTGTCTGATCCGAGTGCCAATGAGACACAGTAAGGTCATTCACATTGCCGGAGAGTACACCGCAACCTCTCGAACCCCTCATCGGAACACGCAGGATGACCCGCGACGAATTCACCAAAATCATTGACCATACCGCGTTAAAACCGGAAACCACGAAAGACGAGATACGACAAGTCTGCGAGGAGGCCGGTACGTTCGGCTTCGGGGCGGTCTGCGTCGCCCCGCTCTGGGTTCCGTTTGCCACGCGTTGTCTGACGGGATCTCCCGTCCGGATTGCCACGGTTATCGGCTTTCCTCATGGCAACACGCTTCCGGATGTGAAAGCCTACGAGGCCAAACTGGCGATGGAAGCCGGAGCGCATGAATTGGATATGGTCATACAGATTGGGTTGCTCCGAGCGGGCAATCATGGAGCCGTCCTGGACGACATCCAGGGGGTCGTCAACGTGGCGCGGCGCAGCCCATCCAAAATCCTGGTTAAGGTAATTCTCGAAACATCGCTCTTAAATAAAGAAGAACAACAAATAGCATGCAAACTGGTGGAGAAGGCCGGAGCCGACTATGTGAAAACGTCGACCGGATTTGCCGGTAGCAACGTCACCATTGAAGAGGTGGGGTTCCTGCGGAGTATTGTAGGAACACGGGTGGGTGTCAAGGCTGCCGGGGGCATCCGCGACCTGATCACTGCCGTGGCGTTGGTCAATGCCGGAGCGTCCCGCCTGGGGAGTTCGTCGTCCGTGTCCATCATGAAAATGTGGCCCTGATAAATTCAGCTTTCATTAAAAATTCAAACCCGCGCACGCTTTTGGATGACCACCTCTCCCTTGCCCTTTCGAATCATCATTCTCGCCGGCACGTAAATGGAATTTTTCAAGGTCATCTCTTCCGTTAAAAGTACCCGATCTTCCCGAATCCCAGCCGGGCATGATATCGTCTCCCCCTGCTGGAGTGGTTGGCGACAACCTGGAGTAACAAATGGAAACCGAAGCCACATCCGAAATGGGGAAAGATGCCCACCCCCATCCCCTCTTGGATGAGGTAATGAAGCAGTTAACCGATCATCGCCAGGCCTTTCACGCCTTCCTGACCCGCCGTCTCGGCAATCCCGCCTTCGCCGAAGACCTCCTGCAACAATGCTTCATGAAAGCCTTAGCCCATTTCCATTCCATCAAACAGATGGACCGGATCATCCCCTGGTTTTATCAAATCCTTCGACATGCGCTGATTGATTATTATCGGAGCAAAGAAACGGACTCGAAGCGATTCCAAGCCTTTCTTGTCGAGACCGAGACACTGGGCACCCATCAGGTCCCTTCGCTGGATGAACTACAACCCACGATTTGCGCCTGTCTGGATCGCCTCGTCTTGACCCTCAAACCCGAATATGCCGTCATCATACGACGGATTGATTTGTCCGGAGAATCCCTGCAATCCGTCGCCAAGGATTTACACATCACCACCAATAACCTCACGGTCCGATTGCATCGAGCGCGCCATGCCTTGCGCAAGTCCCTGGAAGATTCCTGCGGCATTTGCAGTAAGCATGGGTGCTTGAATTGCACCTGCGAATAATCCCCAACCCCCCTTCTCCCCACATCTCCCACTTCCTTCTTCCACTTTGTTTTTTCTCAATTTTCTTCCCGTTTCAGCTTTAAACAATCCCTCACTGTAAGAATTCCATCGTGGCTCCGTCTATATAAGCAAACGGGGCGTGTCGGATACCGAACATGACATGCACCACACAAATACCAAATCTAACATACGGAGGTTCTCATGGAAGATCTCACACTCACTATTGAAGGCATGAGCTGCGGTCATTGTGTTCAAGGCATCACCAACATCCTATCCAACCTGAAAGGCGTGAACGTGGACCAGGTGAAAATTGGGGAAGCCACCCTTGGTTTTTATCCTCAGACCATCACACCCGACCAAATTATCCACGCGATCGAGGAAGAAGGCTACAAAGCCCGGCTTACCATGGAGGCCGTATGAGCACCATTGAATGGACCGTCATCATCGGTGGACTGACCGCGATTGCCTGGGTCAATTGGTACTTCTTCATGGCTCAAGCCATGGCGGACAAGCGAGTTCAGAACAAAGCAGAAACCAGAAAAACATCGCCACGGTGAACGGGAAATGAAACCTCGTCCTACCCACTTTGTCATCCTGACTGACTCTGTCATCCTGAGTAAAACGAAGGATCTAGCTCAGCCCTGAGGGTTCTCGACCTGGTCTCAGATCCTTCGCCGAATAGCTCAGGATGACAGAGTTGCTCAAGGTGACAGCGGGATGAGGGCCTAACCGAGGAAGCACGTATTTTTTATAAGGCAGACTAATGAAATGAAATACTACCCACTTCACATCGAGCATAATGAAAAGGGAAGCAGACATGAACACCGTCATCGCAATACCAGAGAAAATACGATCCCATCCCACCGTGAGGAAACGAGATGAATCCCCTGACCTGGGCACTACACAAAAAGTGAGTCTTTCGGTCGGCGGGATGACCTGCGTCGCCTGCCAAATCCGTGTGCAACGCGCGCTGGACAAGGAACCCGGCGTCATTCAGGCCTCAGTCAATCTGATGTTGAAATCGGCCGAGGTAACTTACGATCCCGGGACCACGTCACCAGATGCGGTCAGACAGGCCATTACACAGACCGGGTATGAAGCGGAGATCAATTCCCCTGATCACACGGACCAGGATGAGCAGGCGCAACAAGAGCAGACCCAAGCGGAGGAATTTCGATCATTTCGCAACAAGGCGGTGGTCAGCGGAATACTCGGGGTGGTTGCCATGGTGCTCTCCATGCCGCTCATGAGTTCCGGACCCACACACGCGCACGGTGGGGTGACCGATCCGTTCATGCAATGGATCATGGGATGGATGACACCCGTTCTGACATCATTCGCACCCGGCCTCTATGCACTGGATACGGATTTGCTCTCTATCACCCTGCTCGCCATGACCGTCTTCGTCATGACCTGGGCAGGTAGACATTTCTATACGCGGGCCTGGGCCGCCTTCCGCCACCATTCCGCCGACATGAATACCCTGGTGGCCGTCGGCACCGGCGCAGCCTTTCTCTTCTCCATCCTGGCCACCCTCGCGCCCGAGGTTTTTCTCACCCGTGGCATGGCGCCGGAACTTTATTACGAGGCCGTCATCATGATCATGGCGTTGATCCTGACAGGAAATGCGCTTGAATCCAGAGCCAAGCGCCAAACATCGGCGGCCTTGCGAAAACTCATGACGCTTCAACCCCGTACCGCCCGGATCATCCGGGATGGCCTGGAACGGGAGATTCCGGTCGAAGACATGCGAACCGGAGACACCGTGCTGGTCCGTCCAGGGGAACGCATCCCCGTGGATGGCACCGTGCTCGCCGGAACCAGCTCAGTTGACGAATCAATGCTGACGGGAGAATCCATACCCGTCGACAAAAAGCCGGGCGATCGCCTGATCGGGGGAACCATGAATACCACCGGGGCTTTTCAATATCACGCCACGACCTTGGGCACGAACAGTGTGCTCTCTCGCATTGTGCAACTCATGCGCGAGGCCCAGGGGTCCCGCGCGCCCATCCAAAAACTGGCCGACCGTGTCAGCGGGATTTTTGTCCCCGTGGTCCTGTCGTTGGCGATTGCCACATTTATGGTGTGGTTTGTCATGGCGGATGCCGCCCCTGCCATACGCGCCCTGGTCGCCGCCGTGTCGGTGCTGATCATCGCCTGCCCTTGTGCGATGGGATTGGCCGTGCCCACGGCCGTCATGGTAGCCACAGGAAAAGGAGCCGAACTGGGCGTGCTCATCAAAGGTGGAGAAGCGCTCCAACGGGCAAGCCAGGTCACGACCATCGTCATGGATAAAACCGGCACACTCACCGAAGGACAACCGGCCGTCACCGAAATCCTGTCGATCCCCGGCACCACACACTCCGAACAGGAAATCCTTCGCCTGGTCGCCTCGGTGGAAAGTTCGTCGGAACATCCGCTTGGCCAGGCTATCGTGCGGCATGCCGCAACCCGGAATGACTCCTTGTCTCCGGTGCACCAGTTTCAAGCGATGACCGGGCGGGGCGCCATAGGCAAGGTTGAGGGACGAAAGGTCGCAGTAGGGAATCTCGCACTCATGACCGAATTGAACATCCAGACCAGCGCAATCCAACAGGATGTCGAGCGATTCGCCAGGGAAGGGAAAACCCCCGTGTATGTGGCCATCGACGGAACCGTGGCGGGCTTAGTGGCCATCGCCGACCCGCTGAAAGCCTCTTCTCGCGACGTAGTCGACCGCCTGCACCGGCTGGGATATCAGGTGACGATGCTCACGGGCGATCATCTACGCACGGCAGAAGCAGTGGCACGAATGGCTGGTATCACACGTGTGGTGGCGGGTGTCTTACCCGAAGGAAAGGTGGCGGAAATTACGCGGCTCCAATCGGCAGGAGAAGTGGTTGCCATGGTCGGTGACGGGATGAATGACGCACCGGCTCTCGCTCAAGCGGATATCGGCATCGCCATGGGCGCGGGATCCGATATTGCCATTGAGGCCAGCGATGTCACCCTCATGCGGAATGATCTGCGGGCAGTCGGGTCCGCCATCGAGTTGGCCCGGCAGACTATGAAGACCATGAAGCAAAATTTGTTCTGGGCCTTCATCTATAATGTCGTCGGCATTCCGGTTGCGGCCGGGATCCTCTATCCCATCTGGGGCATCCTGCTCAGCCCCATCCTGGCCAGCGCCGCCATGGCCTTCAGCTCAGTCAGTGTCGTCACCAACAGCCTCCGGCTCCGTGTATGGAGGCCGGCAGAGCGAACATGGTGAGTCAAAATAATTGACACCAACCACCGGGCAGGAGCGTACCTGCTCCCTGCCCGGGCACCCATCCCTTCCCTATTTCCCATTCCTGCAGTCTCTGGCTTGCATCCGTCTTTTTCCTGAATGCCAATCCTCCTCACGTGCGATGTCTGTGTGCGGTCTCTGGTTGGAACATATTGGCCATCTATGCCAAAATGAAACGTGGAGGATAACCTATGGCAACGATGAATGTGTCGGTTCCCGATCCCATGAAAGACTGGGTACAGGGCCAAATTGAAACGGGAAAATATGCGAACGCCAGCGATTACGTTCGCAATCTGATCCGGCGGGATCAGGAAAAGATCGAAGTGTTGCGGAAGGCACTCCTCGAAGGAGACCGGAGCGGTGTAAGCCGCCGGAAGGTTGAGGATATTATGAACGATGTGAAAAAACGATGTGTAGACAATGAGTGAGTATCAACTCTCGAAAAAGGCAGATCAGGACCTCCAGAGAACCTATGAATTTTCCATCCAGCAATTCGGGCAAAACGTGGCGGATGAATATTTCCTCTCCCTCAGGGATTGCCTGTTGCAGGTCGCCGATAGTCCAACATTGGGAAGGGATTGCAGTGAAATTCTGCCGGAGTATTTCCGGTTCGAATGTGGCCCACACTCAATTTTTTATAAAATGGGAAAGAAGTGTATTATGATCGTCAGGGTCATACATCAAAGTATGAACCCGGACATCCACATGTAAACCCGCTGGATGGCTCCGCAACTCTCCCAGGAATCTCCCCTCCCCCTATCCTCCCTACTGAGATCATTTCCAAAGAAATCCCTAGAAAACAGATGAAGTATTGTCTTCAATTACAAGATCAACAATGGCAATTGATCGATCAGGATGAGCCGGACATGACGCCGGTAATCATTGACTTTGTGTCCGGCAAAACCGCGTATCGGAGAAAATATGGCCACGCCGGTGGCGAGGCCATCAGTAAAGCGGTCGGCATCAAAAAAGGCAAACGGCCGACGATTGTGGATGCCACCGCCGGATTGGGGCGTGATGCCTTTGTGCTGGCAACGATGGGATGCCGCGTGCATATGATCGAGCGATCGGAAATGATCGGCAAACTCCTGGAAGACGGATTACGTCGTGCCGTAGAGGATGAGAAAATTGGCGGGCTCATCAAAGACAAACTATCCCTCACCTGTGGCGATAGTCGTCAGGCGCTGCTCCAAGTCCCGTTTGCACCCGAGGTCATCTATGTCGATCCCATGTTTCCCCTGAAAGACAAATCGGCGCTCGTAAAAAAAGACATGCGAATAGTCCAGGATATCGTCGGGCAGGATACAGATGCCGATGAATTACTCAAGGTAGCGCTCACGATTGCCACCAACCGGGTGGTCGTCAAGCGCCCGGCCTATGCCGAGTATCTCGCCGGGATCAAACCCCAGGCCTCAATCAAAACAAAAAAACACCGCTTCGACATCTATCTCATTCCCAAGCAACAGGGGGCGTAGTCACCCCGAACCACTCTTTCATCCTGCGCCCCTTTATCATCCTTCGCCCCTCTGTCCTCTTTCATCCCTTTGTCATCCTGAGGGAACCGAAGGATCTAGCAAAGCAGTCGCAGCGACAGCATAAGCACCGACCTTTCTCCCTTGCACCAGGCTTTCCTTGTCAACCAGAAATCGGTGGCCTGCAGAAAATAAACAAAGGTCGCACGGACTCATCAACTTCAGGTCAATCGACGCCTGCCGGCTGGCCCAAAGGAGGGACGCTCTTATCAGCCAGCGGACCTTGTTTGAGCAAAGCGAGTTGGTCCGCTCTTCTACAAGGTTAGCGTCCCTCCCCTCCCCTGAGGCCAGACGGGGCGTCAATGGTTTTGGCCACTTTTGCCGAAACAAAAGTGGCTCGTCGTCCGGGGGCGAAACCCCGGCATAATTTAAACCCTCAAATTCTCGCACTACCCTCGACATTGTTCAGCAAGCACCAATTGCCGGCTACTCAACAACCAAAATGCCGTTGACTTATATGCATAAATAGAGCATATTCATACATATGAGAACGACGCTAAATATTGATGATGCCCTTCTGGAAAAAGCCGCAAAATTGACCGGTGTGGAAGAAAAAACCTCCTTAGTCCGGCTCGGGCTTGAGGCTCTCATTTCCAAAGAAGCTGCACGACGCCTGGCTCAACTTGGGGGATCAGAAAAGCAACTACGGTTGCCTCCGCGACGGCGATCGATCCCCAAATCATGATGCTCGTTGACACATCCGTTTGGGTCAACCATCTCAGAGCAGGAAGTCCACGCCTCGCAACCTTCCTCCAAGAACGTTTGGTCCTCACCCACTCGTATGTCATTGGTGAACTCGCGTGTGGAATGATAAAAAATCGCTCAGAAATCTTAGCCCTGCTCCAAGCACTTCCCAAAGCACAAATAGCCGACGACCACGAAGTCTTACACCTTCTTGAGTCTCAAAAATTATATGGATCAGGATTGGGATGGGTAGATATCAATCTCCTGGCCTCCGCTCAACTGACAGGTTGTGGTTTATGGACCGCTGATAGTCCACTTCAAAAAGCCGCAACTAAACTACATCTTCAAGTCTACGAATAATCATTGCCTTGATTCCTCCCTTCCTCCCACTTCCCGGATATCCCTCATCGGGAACAGAAAAAATATGAAAAAATCTCCCCTATTCCCCACCTTCAGGTCGCTGACGCCAAAATCACCAGACGGACCGTTGTTCCGACGCCTGCCGGCTGGCCCCAGGGAGGGACGCTCTGAGCATTTGGCGGACCTTGTCTGAACACAGCGAGTTGGTCCGCACTCCCATTCCATCATCCCCGACATTCGTCATCGGGAATCCATCTTCCTTGTATTTTCTAAGGCATCCCTGGCCTGGTGGTATGGCCGAGCAGTGCAACCGGCCCCGGAGAAAAGGCGGGCAGTGTTTGAGCGCAGCGAGTTTGCCCGCCACCGGGGCCGGTGAACCGCGGAGGGCACCCGAAGGGCCATGCCACGGTCAAAATGGTTTTGGCCACTTTTGCCGAAACAAAAGTGGCTCGGCTACCGGGCCGAGACCCGGTATCAATCGACCGCCAAACATTCATAAAGAATAATTCTGTACTTTTTTTTAATGGGTTGGGTAGCATGGTCGCGGGCTCGTTGATGAATCAGATTCGCGCCTGATCAAGACACATCAGGCGAATGGGACAGGGGAAAAATTTCCATCGAACGTTTCGACAAATAGAATGATGAATGGTCGTCGAATCCGCTGCGTCTCGTCCTACATATCCTGGGTCCTGCCGATGCTCCTCCTGTTCGCGCTTCCGGCGGCAGCCGAAAACAGCGTCCCCGCTTCTGCCCCGGTCGAGCAGGAGGTGGCCTACGACCCCTATCGGGGAATGGACCAGAATGGCCGGATTCCCAGCATCGACAAAGCCGCGCTTGTCACCAAGCCCGAACGCTGGCGCTATATCCCCGAGGGCCGACTCAAGCCCGGAGGGTTCTTCGAGCGCTTCCTGGTCTCGAGCTTCTTGCTTCCTTTCTTCTTCGCCAACTCCGCTGTCGGCGCCGGATTGGGCGTGGCCATCACCGACATCGATTTTCGTGCTCAACGCCGACGTGAATTCCTTGGGGCCTTTCTCTCCCACACGACCGAGGGCCAACAGAGTTATGTGCTGCGGTGGCGACGGTGGCTCAAGCATCTCGAAGTTCCCGCGGGTGGCGTGCTCCAGGAAGAACGCAGTTTCGTAAGCGCGGGCGGGGGATATCGCAAAACGCTGACCAGCCGCTTCTTCGGGATCGGGCCATCGACCAAGGAAAGTCAGGAGACAAGCTATACCGACCAGATCGCCTTTCTCGAACTGGGTCTCTCGAAGTCGCTTGAGGGATCGTTTGAAAACGTCGTCCTCGAGCTGGATGTGCGAGGGGAACACCACTGGCTCAGCCGGGGCCGCGTTGGGGGCGCCGGGCAAACCGACACCGAGTTTCCCGGGCTCTTCGCCGAGGCGGATCCCTATGGTCTGGGGTGGGTGGGCGGCGGCATTCGCTGGGACACGCGTGACAGCCAGCGCAATCCCTACCGCGGGACGGTCCTGGGCGGGAGAGTCGATGCCGCGCTACTCCAGAGTGATTGGAACCGGGGTGTGATCTACCAACTCTTCGGCGACCAGCTGATCCCCGTTCCAGGGCTCTTTCACGATGGAGGAGGCGAGGACGAAGAGCACCCGCCGACCGACACCATCGCGCTCCACCTCGAGAGCCAACTGAGCTCCGGCGACCTGCCATTTTTCGCGCGGCCGACCCTCGGCGGCAGCCGGGTGCTACGCGGGTACATCGCCGGTCGCTGGCGGGATGATGCGGCCTGGGCTGCGGCCACAGAATATCGCGTCTGGGTCCTCCCACGCGGTTTCCCGATCTGGCGATATCTTCGGATCGAGCGCCTTGGGCTGGCGCTCTTCTACGAAGTCGGCGGTGTCGCAGAGAACGGATTAAAATTCTTCCAGGAACGCGTGCGCCAGAGCTACGGGGTCAGCGCCCGATTCACGTTGGAGCGTGCAGCCATCTTTCGCGCCGATTTCGGATTCTCGGAAGACGGGATGAATTTCACAGCAGGCTTCGGCCTCCCCTTTTAACCTGTACGCCATGAAAGAAAACCAGACGGACCATTGCTCCGACGCCTGCCGGCTGGCCCCAGGGAGGGACGCTCTTATCAGCCAGCGGACCTTGTTCGAGCCCTGCGAGTTGGTCCGCTCTTCAAAAAGTTAGCGGCCCTCCTATTCAATGAGGCCAGACGGGGCGTCAATGGTTTTGGCCACTTTTGCCGAAACAAAAGTGGCTCGGCTGCCGGTCCGAGAACCGGCTCTCCTCCCTCGAAATCTCAATACCAACTCGTGGTCCCATCATGTACGCATGAGAAAATCATCCTTATTTCATAAGAAATGTTCCAAAATCAGTGATCAGTATGTAGAACAATCCCCCTCGAAATTTCGCGGAAAATTTGTGGAATCAAACTCTGTCTTTAATTCGGAAACGAAACCTATTCAAATTTCTTTCTCCGAATTTCATCGGAGGGAATTCCTTTTCGTCCCGAAAATACCGTTGCGAGTATTCGGATAACCATCTTCCTATGAATCATTCCTTCTCCCCGCTGTCATCCTGAGAGAAACGAAGGATCTGAGCCCAGCCCAACCCGCGCATCGAAACACAACGCCTGAAGAAGCCCCACCTGCCCACCACCTGCAGGTCGGCCAACTGGGCTGACGCCAAAATCGACGGGCGAACCATTGATCCGACGCCTGCCGGTTGGCCCAAAGGAGGGACGCTCTTATCAGCTAGCGGACCGTGTTTGAGCGGAGCGAGTTGGGCCGCCCTCTTCAGAGTTGGCGTCCCTCCTCTT
>JBGSSO010000166.1:0-7392 GCA_041737015.1 Nitrospirales bacterium | reverse complement strand
TCCTGACGTGGTCGAGTCCGTTGAAATAACGATCAAATATGAAGGGTATATTAAGCGACAGGAACAACTTATTGGGCAATTTAAAAAGCTTGAACACCGTCATGTTCCAGATAACTTTAACTATGATGATATCAAAGGATTTTCACATGAAGTTGTTGAAAAACTAAAGAAAGTGCGGCCTTCATCCATCGGGCAAGCCTCACGAATTTCTGGAATGACTCCTGCCGCCATTTCACTGCTCCTTGTTGCCGTAGAAAAACATAAAAAGGCCAGCTAGTTCTATTATCTCATCTTCAGCCAAAGCCTGAATTTGATTCTGCCGCTATTCAATTTTAAAAAACCAAATGTACAGTTTTTATTTTATGTTTCATGAAAAATGGGATGTTCCACGTGGAACAAAGCAATCAATATTTTAATTTCATAGATCATTTCATACAGGGGACTCATAAGCTTGGGCTTTCCTTCTCTGATGAAATAATTGGTAAATTCGGTCTGTATTATGATGAATTGTGTCGTTGGGACCGTTCAATTAATCTGACCGGTCTTCGTACGGACAGTGAGCGGACCGTTTTACTGTTTGTCGATTCGTTGGCTGGGTATTTGGCGCTTGGAAATGATCCTGATGGAAGGATTGTGGATATTGGGACAGGTGGTGGTTTCCCAGGCATCCCACTTAAGCTGGCTTTGCCTGCTCTTGATGTTATGTTAATGGAACCCAGATCCAATAAGACGGCCTTCCTCCATAATATTATTGGGAAACTTGATTTGACCAAAATTTCTGTTGTCCAACGTCGGTTGGAAGATTTTTATTCTATGCCGGTGCAGGAAGAAAAGTGTGATGTGGCCTTTTGTAAAGGGGTTAATGTAGACCATATACTGCCGAATATGGACCGTATTTTGAAAAAAAATGGAAAACTAGTTGTATTTCGATCAAAAAATATTGACAATCATTTTCGACCCAACGGGATGGTCGTGTTTGAGGAATTATCCTATGAATTACCGTTTGGGTATGGAAGTCGTGTCTTGTCGGTTTTGAAATATGAATCATAAGCGGGCAATTCCCATGTTCCACGTAGAACCATTGCTCATGTTGTGTGTGGAATTATGTTGAAACAGACCATTGCTATTGCCAATCAGAAAGGCGGAGTTGGAAAAACCACGACGTCTATTAACCTTGGCGCGGCTTTGGCTATATCTGGAAAATCTGTTTTATTGATTGATTTGGACCCACAGGCTAATGCGACCAGTGGGTTGTCTGTTGAACCTCAAGGCGCGACTATTTATGAATGCCTAATGGATAGGCGCTTGGTTGAAGGCGTAATTTTACCTACTGATATTAGCGGATTGAGTGTAGTGGCCTCAAAGGGCGATTTGGTCGGGGCAGAAATCGAACTGTCCAATATCCCGGATCGTCAAACTATTCTGAAAAATGTGTTGGACGGAGTTGTGGAATATGATTTTATCCTCATTGATTGCCCACCTGCCTTTGGACTCTTGACCATCAATGCTCTTGTTGCAGCCTCTGACCTGATTATTCCAGTGCAGTGTGAGTATTATGCCATGGAAGGATTGGGTCGTTTATTGGGAAATGTCGAAAGGATTCGGGAGTCATTTAATCCGGAACTAGCCATTCAAGGCATTGTGTTGACGATGTATGATTCAAGAATTAATCTTTCACGGCAGGTGCAAGATGAAATTCGAGGATTTTTTGCAGATAAAGTCTTTCAGACTGTTATCCCAAGGAATGTGGCGTTGGCTGAAGCGCCCAGTCATGGGAAGGCGGTTCTGTCCTATAATGCCGCGTCTAGTGGAGCCAAGGCATATCTTGACCTCGCCAAGGAGATTTTAAGGAATGGAAAAGAAAGCGTTAGGTAAAGGGCTTCAGGCCCTCCTTCCGGAAAAAAAGACTCTTGTCTGGAAAGTGGAGCAGGATGGTCAGGCGGTCTCCATGATTCCACTGGACCAGATTCTCCCGAACCGCTATCAACCCAGAACCACATTTTTAGAGGCAGAATTAGATGAGTTAGCGCAATCCGTCAAAGAGCATGGGGTACTGCAGCCGATTGTCGTCCGGAGAAAAGGCGATGGCATGTTCGAACTCATTGCCGGGGAACGCCGGTTTCGAGCGGCAAAAATTGCCGGTCTGCAGACCATCCCTGTCCTGGTGAGGAATTCCAACGACGAAAAGGCTTTAGCGATCGCGTTGGTAGAAAATATCCAACGTGAGAATCTCAATCCTATGGAGGAAGCCAAGGCCTATTCCCGATTGATGGGGGAATTTGGCTTAACTCAGGATCTGGTTTCACGCTCTGTAGGTAAGGATCGCTCCTCCATCGCCAATATTGTAAGGCTGCTCACACTGCCAAAGGATGTCCAAGAATATATTGAGACCGGGGTCATCAGTTTAGGTCACGCGAAGGTATTGGCGGGGCTCCCAACTCCAGCAGCACAACTCCAGTTTGCACGCAAAATTGTTTCCGAGCAACTCTCTGTTCGCCAAATTGAGCAAATGATTACCGTGCAGAGGAAAGGTAGAGGCGCCAAATCTAAAAAAGAGGAACCCAATAGATTTCGTAACCTGGAAGAGCAATTTCGAAAACGCCTGGGTACTAAAGTCCAGGTGAAGTCGGGAGCCAGGGGAGGACAGGTCGTTATCCATTATTTTTCCGATGATGAACTGGATCGGATTGCTTCACTGGTTATGGAATAGAAATTGAATAATCCAACGGATGGCTTATGTGTGTATGGGCTCTCCTTTAAGATGTCAAAGGATAATGATAATGACAAATGGTCGAGCTAATATTACCGGGTATCGAGTCAGGTATGAAGGAATTGGAGCGCACAGTTATCGAGGAGGGAGGGGCTCATGTTTTTCAAAAAAAGCGAAGACAACAATCAGGATACGGCAGAAATGAGTCAAGGTCAGGAGAAGGAATCAGCTGTAGTGGACAGTCCGGTGACTTCAGCCAGCCAGCAGGAGTCAGGTGATATCATCGCCTTTGTTGGTGAAGAGGTGACCTTTAAGGGAACCATTCGGTATCAGGGCACGGTTCGAGTGGATGGCCGTCTGGAGGGTGAAATTTATACCGATGGAAATTTAATTATTGGGCAAAAAGCGGTCATCGCTGCCAAGATTCATGCTGGGACCATAATGTGCCAGGGACAATTGACGGGGGATGTTGAGGCCAAACACCGCGTCAAACTGTTATCTCCAGCTGTCTTTGAAGGGACAATTACCGCCCCTCTTCTTTCGATGGATGAGGGAGTGTTGTTTAATGGCACCTGCAATATGCCCCAAAAAATAGAGCGAAAAGGCAAAGAGACCAAACTTGTGATTTCGGTAGAAGAAGCGGTGAAGGTGAAATAAAGCAATCTTCTCCAAAAAAAATAGGCGGCTGGTTCCCAGTTGGACATGGAGATCCTAGCGTGCAACTTGAGGGCTCTTTACTGGATGAGAGGAGGAACGAGGTATGTGGGGTGAAAAAGACAAGAAAAAGGAATTAGGATTTGGGCAGGAATTTTATACATTTTTGGGGAAAGGTGTTGATTTTAAGGGCAAAGCTCAATTTGAGGGTACGGTGCGGGTGGACGGAAACTTTGAAGGTGAAATCACGATTGATGATACCCTCATCATTGGTGAAAGTGCCGTGATCAAAGGGACCATCACAGGTGGAACCATTGTGAATAGTGGCCGGATTGAGGGTGTGATAACTGCAAAATCAAAAATCCAACTCCTAAAGCCGGCGGTTCTCATTGGTGATGTCCATACTCCCATTTTTGCCATGGAAGAAGGCGTGTATTTCCAAGGTGAGTGCGATATGGGTTCCGCTCCAAAATTAGAAGCCCCTATGGACAATAAGATCCTCTCCAATGGACAAGGCAAGACGGTTCCTAAGGTTGATCAAAAATTAGAAAAAAAGTTAGAAACAGAGCCGTTGAGTCGCTAATGCCTGTCTCTGATTCCAAAAGGGTTGTCTTAGGAATGAGTGGAGGTGTGGATAGCTCCGTGGCTGCCAAGCTATTGAAGCAGCAGGGTCACGAAGTTATCGGAGTCACATTGAAGGTCTGGGAGGAAGAGGATGAGACCTCCGTTTCCAAGCGTTGGCAGGAGCGGGGATGCTGTAAAGTGGGAATGGCCAGGCATGTGGCAGAATTATTAGGGATCTCTCACCAGGTCATCGATACCCGGGAACGCTTTCAGAAGGGAGTCATTGAGGACTTCATTGGGGGCTATATCCAGGGAACCACGCCTAATCCATGCGTTCGGTGCAATGAACGAGTGAAATTTGGAGGTCTCTTCCAGGTGGCCGATGAACTTGGAGCTGACTATATTGCGACCGGCCACTATGCCAATATCAGACACGATGAAGGAGGGACCCCTTTCCTTGTTCGTGGTCAAGATGCCAAAAAGGACCAATCATATTTTCTCTATCGAATACCACCCGGTTGGCTCTCAAAAATGATGTTTCCTTTAGGGGAAATGGAAAAACCTGACGTCTGGAGAGAAGCGGAGTCCATGGGCTTGCCGGTCGACGAACTCAAGGAAAGCCAGGAAATTTGCTTTGTGACGCAGGGTGATTACCGACAATTCCTTAAGCAGCATGCACCGCAGGCTTCAAGTCCCGGTACGTTTGTGGATGGAAAAGGGAAGGAGCTTGGCCAGCATCAAGGCGTCGCGTTCTATACCCCGGGCCAACGAAAAGGATTGGGTATTGCCGGAGGAAGCCGTTTGTACGTGCAGCGCGTGGTTCCTGAAATGAATATGGTGGTCTTGGGCTCTGCCGAGGATTTAGATAGCCGAGAATGTTTGGTTTCAGATTTGAACATTTTCTCTCAAGAGACATTGAGAAATGCTACTAGAATTGATGTGAAATTTCGTTATAGTTCTCCACCAGTCCCAGCTACTCACCAATGGTCAGGTTCCACCTCGATGACAATAAGATTTGATACGCCCGTTCGGGCTTTGAGTCCTGGCCAGTCAGCCGTATTCTACCTTGGGAATCGTGTATTGGGAGGCGGAATCATTCAAGGGCCAACCCCAAAGAAAAGCATTCAGATGTGCGAGGAACCCACCTCAGCCGAACCACTCCAACGTTAATTGGGAATCAGAGAAAAAATCCCTTTACATCCGCTCTTTCCGGTTGACAGGCTGTATCACTCATGCTAATTTCACCCGCTTAACGCACGCCCAATTCCGTTCAATTGGCTCCTGGACTCTCTGTAAACTGTGAATAAAAGCACCATTGGGCGCCGGTATGCATCGGCGCTTTTCCAACTACTCGATCAATCGGGTATCCAACCAGCACGAAGTGCCTTAAGCGCATTGCAGCAAGGCTTGGAGGAAACCCCTGCCTTGAAGCATGTCCTGGCTTCACCGGTCTTTAATTTTGAGGAAAAGCAGGCTGTCCTGAATGAATTGAGCCAACGAATGCAGGCCCCTTCAGTTATGCGGGATTTCCTCACTCAACTGTTGAAAAAGAATAGGGCCATGTTGCTCCCTGAAATTTCAGAGGCTTTTGCGGAATTGGCTGATCAACAACAGGGTGTTCAGCAAGTCTGGGTGGGTTCGGCCAAACCGTTACAATCGGACGAAAAAGAACAGATCAAGCAGGACTTGTCTCAAACGCTGCACCATGGAGTCGATGTGGCCTTTGAGGTTGATCCCCATCTTATTGCGGGATTAAGAATAAAAATTGGCAGCCGGGTATTTGATAATACGGTATTGGGTCGACTAACCGGTATGCACGATCAGTTGACGAAGGGATAATCCATGCAGATCAAAGCAGAAGAAATCAGCTCCATCATTAAGGAAAAAATCAAAGGGTTTGAGCAACGGGTTGATGTCAAGGAAATGGGTTACGTCATCCAGGTGGGTGATAATATTGCCAAGGTCTATGGTTTGGAAGGGGCAATGGCTGGAGAATTATTGGAATTTCCTGGTGGAGTGTACGGGGTGGCTTTGAACTTGGAAGAAGATAGTGTCGGCGCGGTGCTTTTGGGTGAAGATGTCGGAATTCGAGAAGGGGATCCCGTGAAACGCACCGGACGAATTGCCGAAGTCCCGGTTGGGGAGGCACTGGTCGGTCGTGTTGTCGACGCCATTGGGAAGCCCATTGATGGAAAGGGACCAATTAATACTACAGAGACTCGCCTTATCGAAATTCGGGCACCGGGTGTGGTGGACCGGCAATCGGTAGGAGAGCCACTTCAAACGGGGCTCAAGGCCATTGATGCCATGATTCCTGTCGGGCGAGGCCAACGGGAGTTAATTATTGGAGACCGTCAAACTGGGAAAACAGCCATTGCGGTTGACACTATTATCAATCAAAAAGGCCTGGGGGTGTTTTGCTTTTATGTGGCTATCGGCCAAAAACGATCAACGGTAGCTCGAGTGGTAAAAACCCTCGAAGACCATGGAGCCATGGAATACACCACAGTGGTGTCCGCCACAGCCAGCGATTCAGCTTCACTGCAATTTTTTGCACCGTATGCCGGTGTCACCATGGCTGAATATTTCCGTGACAATGGCAAGCATGCGCTTATCGTGTATGACGATTTGTCCAAGCATGCAACCGCCTACCGCCAACTTTCCCTTCTCCTTCGACGGCCACCAGGCCGTGAAGCCTATCCGGGTGATGTGTTCTTTTTGCATTCCCGCTTATTGGAGCGGGCGGCGAAAATGAGTGATGAAAAAGGTGCTGGAAGTTTGACGGCATTGCCGATTATCGAGACGCAAGCCGGTGACGTCTCTGCCTATATTCCAACGAATGTGATTTCCATTACAGATGGGCAGATCTATCTCGCAGCCGACCTATTCTATTCCGGTATCCGACCTGCGATTAACGTTGGGTTATCGGTCTCCCGCGTGGGAGGTTCGGCCCAGATTAAAACCATGAAACAAGTGGCTGGGACACTCAGGCTTGATTTGGCACAATATCGGGAAATGGCGGCCTTTTCGCAATTTGGTAGTGAACTGGACAAAGCCACGCAAGCCCAATTGGCCCGTGGTGCGCGCATGGTGGAGCTGCTTAAACAGGATCAGTACAAACCCTTGTCCGTGGCAGATCAGGTGTTGTCAATTTTTGCGGGGGTGAACGGGTTTCTTGATAATGTTCCCGTGAACAAAATCCGTGAGTTTGAACACAGCCTGTTAGCCTTTATTAAAGAGAAGCACCCCGGTATTCGAGAAGATGTTGTGACCAAAAAGAAAATTGATGATGAATTTGGTGGCAAATTGAAAAACATTATTTCTGAATTTAAAAAATCTAAAGGCTACGACCAGGCCGCGTAAAATTTTTTGCTATGCCAAGTCTTCAAAGTCTTCGACGAAAAATTTCGTCCGTCAAAAATACGCAGAAAATAACCAAAGCCATGAAAATGGTTTCTGCGGCC
>JBGSSO010000368.1:0-23731 GCA_041737015.1 Nitrospirales bacterium | reverse complement strand
CAAAAGTCACACAAACGCTGGACGATGGTCAACATGAAGGACTGTGGGTGGTTACAGGGAACGGGGCAATGCAGTACAATCGCCTCAACACATTCTTAACGGGGAGAGCAGGCATGGCACAAAGTAGTTCGGAGACGACACCGACAGCAACCGATTCGCAGGAAACAGAAATTCTCTACGTTGTGATTCAACGGGATGGCAAACAGGTCAGCGCTAAATGGGGCCTCCATCCGAATCTCAAAGAAGAGTTAAAACCCGAAGAGTGGAAAGAGCTGACCGAAGTGATGGGAAAGGTCACCACACTCGTAGGAGGTCGTTTTTCACAAGTCTTAAACAAGGCCGAAGAAGAATCAGGAGGCACAGCTTAAGAGACACCGCCTGTCGTTTGGACTCCAGATACTGAAGGACACATTCCCAACGGTCGACTGTATCCTGATTTTTTCAATAATCTTCTTGCTCCACTCCTCAAGGCTCTTACGGCAAGATCCCCTCTCAGGTGACGCATCGGTACATTCCACAGACACACCACAGGGTGAAAGAACCTGAACTACATTCATCAGACGATGCCTCATGAATGCTAAGCAAGCAACGAATGAAGCAAGCCCTAATAGATGTTATCATCCTGAGAGAAACGAAGGATCTGGCTAAACCATGAATTCGTAGACCGGGCACAGATCCTTTGCCATTGGATCAAGATGACAGGCAAGTTAAAGGCTATTGCAATCACAATCGGCCAATCAAAGGTCTCGCGATGAAATCAAAATTTTTACCTTAGAGATAACCATTTTTCCGAAACCAGGTGACGGCATCCTCAATCGCCCCCTGGGGAGCACTGCACGGATAATCCAACTCTCGCTGAGCTTTTGAGCAATCGTAATGCTGCATGTGGGCCATCACTTCGACAAAAAAAGCCGGCACAAAGGGAGGCCGGCGTAAGAGGGAACGGGAAACCCACTCCCCGACTTTTGATCCCCACCGGGCAAGAGCCAATGGTACCGGAAAGAAAGGAGCCGACACTCCAACCACTTGCGCAATGAGTTCATTTAAGTCCTTTTGTGTCGTATTCCAATTGCCTACCAGATAGCGCTCTCCGACCCGACCGCGTTCTGCTGCCCGAATCATGGCTACGGCCACATCCCGCACATCAATGACATTCACCCGGCCAGGGACATACACCGGCATCCGCCCTTTCGCGACCATGAGAATATGGGTACCGCTTGTCGGTTGCTGATCGTAGGGGCCGAAAAATTCTGTCGGGATCACCACCACAGCTGGAATACCCTGTCGAGCCGATTGCAGGATCTTCTCCTCAATGGCGGCCTTCGCCATGAGATACGGGTTGTTCGTATATCGTGTTGAAAATTGACAGGTTTCATTTGCCAGATGGCCGACCGTTTTGGGAAATCCCACAGTCGTAAGCGTACTGGCAAAAACGAGCCGCTTCACCCTGGCCGCACGGACCGCCTCTAACAAGAATGTGGTTTCTTTCAGAGCCTGCCTCGTGGCCACCTCAACCGGAATCGTTGCCGACGGATAATACCCGGCGGCGTGATAGACCACATCCCTGCCCTCACAACCCAGGCGCAAGGACTCTCCATCATTGAGATCGCCCACTACATGCTCAATATCCAAGCCATCAATGGTGAAAATTTTGCTGGTGGATCGATGCAACACACGAACCTGGTCCCCACGCTCAAGTAGCGCCCGAACTAGATTCGCTCCAAGTTGCCCGGTCCCACCAATGACTAACGATTGCATCCGAAACCTCTATCGAGTAATCGTGGAAAAAGGCTTTTTTCAGGTAGAACTGAACACCCTCTGTTCGGCTGGACAGAGGGGACCTGGACACATACACATGTTTCCACGATTGCGGTAAATATAGGCAGGGAAGCGAAAGGTCCCTACTGCCCAAAACCCTGAATGGCGTTCCAGGCATCATTGCCTGGTAGGCCAAATGAGGAGGGAGAATCTGCGGTTCGAACCAAGGAGATCGTCATGGGAATCATATTGGAAAAATCCTGGAAGGTCCCTGTTAAGGTTCTCCCATCATCGGACATCGTGGTTGCAGACTGGCCCATCGTTCCCAACACGGTCCGATAGAATATGGCCAATTGGTTGCCTTGCAATTGTCCTTCTCCCTCCGCGGTCACCATGGTTCCCAACACACTGGTGGTCACCTCCCTCATGACCACTCGATCTCCCATTTGTTGCAGAACATAGGACACGGTCGGTTCATTGGGGTTTTTCCAGATGCCCGTCACATCAACCACGCCTCCTTTCTGGAGGGTCGCGTTCAACTCCCGGCGTTCGCCGGGGAGAAGTTCAACACTCTTAAACCACGGTCGATAGCCTTTCTTTTTGACCGCCACCTCATATTCATCGGGAGGTAATTGATTCACGACTAATGATCCCTGTGTGGTGTTTCCGACAAGTTCATCGTCAACAAACACCTCCGCATCCTTGGGAACGGTGGTGACGACCAACGCGGCCAACTTCTTTCCGGCCGAATCACCCATATCTGAGTCGCTCCCCGGTGAAATATTTTTGGGTTCGATCTTGACTTGACGGCTAAACCCGGGCCAATTGTCAACCGTAAATTGAGCAATTTGAGAAGGCTTGGCATTACCAAACTGCCGGATGATTTCCACAATGACACCGATGACTTTTCCCTGGTAGAGCAACGGTCCTCCAGAGTTCCCTTCTTCAACTGCACCAGAAAATTTAAGAATGGGACCGTCAAATCCAGACAGAGTCCCCCGGGTCACCGCCCATGGATTGCCTCCAACCTGTGGAAACCCGATCACCCGCACTTCTTCGCCCCCATGCAATTGACTCTGGGTATCCCACTCTAAAATCTGCACGTCATCGGGAAGATCTCCGCCCACTTTCAGCAGGGCCAATCCTCTGGGATCGCCGCCTTCTTTATTGATCACCTCAGCGACCAACGGTTCTTCTTGATGAGAAAAAAACGTGACGTTGATCGACTGAGGGACTTCGGCCTCTCCCTCAATCACATGTGAGGCGGTCACAATAAACACATGCTTTTTGCCCTGTCCGGCGACAAAGCCGGTTCCAACCCTTTGCCTGTTGCCGAATTGAGCCGTAATCTTGACCACACCCTTTTTCAGCATGTCGACATCCACGTCGGACCACACCGGTGGGACCACGCCCACCATGGCAATGAGAACAATAACCAGAAAACGGATGGATACCATCGGCATGTCCTTTACCCTGTGTATGACATTCACATTCGCAGTCATCTTGTCACAACTATTCAAAGAAACCAAGACCATCCACTCAGAACTCTTCCAGTCGAATAAAGAAAAATCGGCGCAGAAATCGTCTGGATGGTCAGGGCAATTTCTTTATGAATCTGCCCTTCAATATAACCACGATGATGATTTCATTCGTGAGGAATATAATATCAATCTTCCCATTCAATTTTTTCTTTGCTCACTTTTTTCCATTCAGGAATTACACCTACAACCCGATTAATTTCCTGACTGGTTCGAATAGAGGGCTGTACCGGAATTTATCGAAGAGGGTGGGGCGAAGGTCCTGTGGATTATCGGCTGTCCCCGTTTTGACATAGCCGGACCTGCCCTTCAAATCCACCATTAATTTATGGCTGGTCGGGTCTATGCTTATGGAGGTGATTTCAAAATGGTCCAGGTCGTCCAAGGTCAGAAACGCATTCTTTCCAATCGGCACCGAAGGCATTCCTTGTGGACTCACATAGTCCACTGTGCCCGCAAATCCCTCCGGCGATTTGCGTTCACCAGTCCCAGGATCCTGCCAGGAAAAGTCTACGGATTGTATCGGTAACACTGAACTGGAAATCGGTTTCTTGGCTGTGGTTTCTTTTTCTTTCAGCACCAGGACCAACTCCTGATCCTGTCCAAACAACTCGATCGTCCCCGGCTTTTTTTCAAAAATGATGTGATAAGTCAGCTCCTCTTCCTGGGGAAAAGGAATGGAAAATTCCGGCGGCGCTTTCAACCCGGTTTGAATGAATTGGACGGCGTCTACCTGGGACAGCACTACTCGTTGTGGACTCTCCTTCTTTCGGATTGCCCACGTGACCGCATTATTACCGGAGACCTGCATCGTCACGAATGTCTCGTTGGTCAGCACGATACTATCGAGTTGCCCCGCAACGGTCTCCTGATGATCCGTGGGTTCGATCGTGATTGCCGAGGCAATACCGGAGGTGTCCACCTCAAATTGTACGGTCCGCCCATTGACCGGAATATCGAGCCAGGCTTTCAGCGGATAACTGTCCGACGCCATATCATAATCAGCCGGATCCGCGACCAACAGCCGGTCGGGACTGATAGCGAGTTTTCCGACATGTTCAACGGTCAAGGTCTCAAAGGTCAGCGCATCCGTGAGTCGGTTATCACCCAAACCAGGTGTCACGCTGAATTCCATCCGGGTGGTTTCCACATGCACGGAAATGACTGGATCGACCCGCACAAAGGAAGTAGCGATCAGCAGGAGGGCCAGAGCCCCTCCCGCGCCGGCCTTGATCCCCCAAAGAGCGACCAATTTCCCAAGCAGGGAAGGCTTGGTGGAGGAAGCCTCCGGGAGCTCGATCGGTTTCCCCTCTAATTTGGCGCGGATGACGGATAGGAGAATATCAAATTCTTTGGACCCGGCCGCGCCTTCCCATCCAAGAAAGCACAGGGCCTGAATACCGGTAAACGCCAAGGGAATGGCATTGGCCTCCAACATGACCGGTACGACCTTCTGAGTATTCAAGGCTTCCCGAGCCTCCGCCCGCACCCATCGGGAATCTTTGGCGTGACCGGTCCATAACACCACCACGCATTTGGCCGAAGCCAACGCGTCTTCAATCGTTTTATCCCACTCGCTCCCCACCTGAATCTGGCGATCCCACCACACCGAGACCCCTGATTGCTCCAAACCCGCCGCCAATTGTTGGGCCACGGGTCGATCCTCACTGGCGTAGCTGATGAACACGTCCTTCATGACTGAAGGGGAGCCTCCCTTTACGGGTTCAAGATTGGCTGATGATAGAAATAAATCTCTTTGGAAAGGGGTTGATTGGTGGAAAGAGAAAACCCGCTGATGTCCAGTTTGTAGGGGCCTGGCTCTGCATCTTTGGTTTCCCAATGAATCGTAAAGGGAAGACCGGCACGTTTTCTCCGGAAGAGTTGCCGCTCAACTTCCTTGCCGGAAGCATTTTGTGTAATAGAGGCCAGGATTCTCGCATCTTCTCCGGTTTTGAAGGTAAAGAAATAGCCTTCAATTTTAGAAGGCGCATCCTTGTGATACAGCACCGCAGGGGCCACTCGCTCTATGCTGGAAGTCGACTCCGCATCCAGGCGAACCAGTGCCCCCAATTCATAGAGGCCGAGTTGGGGAGTCAGTTGTTGCAAGACAGGATCGGTCGGCCAGGCAAAGACATTCTGAAATCCCTTTTCCCAGACCCGGGCGGGCTCCACCTTATCCAACCAATAGTAGGTGCGATAATCCAGCTCACGAACGGTCAGATACACCGCATGCTCGTTATCCAAATAAAATTGAAGCTTCACCGCATTCGGAAAGGTTTCAGAGGGAACCGGTTCTTGGTAATCAGCCAAAACCGAAATCAATTCTATATTCAATCCCGAGACCGGCTTCGGTTTGACGCCTTCCTTCCATCTGCCTAATTGTTCCTCACTCCGAGAGTGATATTGTATATCCGGTTGAGCCCAGAGTAACGATGGGACCCCCTCGAGGAAAGCCAGAATCAAGAATAATCCTAAAACACATTTTTTCATGCCTATCAATTCCTCCTCGTTTTTCAGAGAACCTCCTCCTTAGAGTGCGTTCGATTGAAAAACCCTCATGAAGATAACGAGGAGTCTACCGCGGACGGAAAAATGAATCTAGCGAAAAACCTGCATCGGAGAGAGAAAGGAAGTTAGACGAAAGATCAAGAATTCTATTGAACATTTTTCCGGCCCATACAAATTTCCCCTGGACCGGATGCTTCGCCACAGGTCAGCAGGACAACGCAGGCGGAAGTCGTGTCCTCCTTCGGATGACGTGCATGGCAAGATCTAGCATTCCATCTCAGTCAGACTGATTTTCGTGGCGTTTGTTTTTGTGATGAGGGAGCAGGAAAACAGGATGATCGGCTGGGATGGCGTCATGCCCATGCACGCCCTACAGGACCTGGAAGCCGGGCCACCCAAATATACTGCACCCACACCGCAAGCACTCCATTGCCTGCAGTTTATCCCAAGGCCCTTCACACAGCAGTCAATAACGCCAGGACCGACCCTCTAAACAAGTTGCCCCTGATGGGGACGGCGAGATAGAAAGGTTGCCATGGTTTTAGAGAAAACAGATTGTGCTCTGGACAATTTCCCAAGAGAGCACCATAGGCTATCGCCTTTCATCTGAAAGACCCATTAAGATTCGGGCTCGCCATTTGCTCCACCATCGGACACAAGACTTTCACGTAAATTTTTCAGTCCGTCGCCAAGTTGTTGACGATTTTTTGGAGGGGCTTGGGTGGCGACCATGGATTCGAAAAATCTGATGTTTTTGATGACGGAATCCATTTCTCTGGCGGAACCTCCCCGTCCTTTGGCCTCAAGGTATCCATTGAGAATTTCCTTCTGATCGTTGGCTGTTAGACGCTGTGCATATAATGCCTTGAGCAGTTTTTGATCCGGGGTCAGAGTCATATCCCAGAAGGATTGTCCTTTTCCGATTAAATCTTTTGCATACGTTGATAATTCGGCAAGCCCCCCTGCAAGAGAATCAGCTTCCTTTGTCTTCCCCCGTCGCGTTTGCCGCCCTTTTGGCTGATCCCACGAGAGCACAATCTCAGCCGCGATACGATTTCCCAAGGGATAATACAGATCGTTTCGCTGGGCATTTTTGCCAATGTTATAGCCCTCCGCATAACAATGTTTCATCTCGAGTAAGGCTTTCCGTTGCTCCGCCTTCGTGGTGAGCAGCATGGATTTCCCTTTATAGAGTTTCCCTTTGAGGGCATACCGTTCCTGTGTTGGTTGAATCGTGAGAAGCCCCGCGAGTATATTTTCCGCATCGTCAAACAATTCCTTGATCGGAAAATCTTTTTCCAGTGGGTCGAGCTTTTGTGCTTTGGGATCTCCCTGCCTTTCGACCCGATGGAGTGCCCATCGGACTTTCAGGTTGGCTAACTGTTCCAGCGACTCCACCGTCGCATCGGCCGGTTGCAGCATTCTTCCTCGATCATAGAATCTGACCGCCTCCGCGAAGAGTCCCAATTCCCCATAGGCTAACCCCAGTGCCGCACACATGGCCGCGGAATCCGTCCACCCTTGTCCAACCCCAGCAGCCAATTCTTGCAATCGGCGTCTCAACCGGCCTTCATCCTTCGGCTCGGCAGTTTTGGCCTCTTGAACCAGATTGTACAATTCCACTCGCAATTCGACAGGAGCCACCATCCGGCGTTGCCTACCCATGCTTTTCGCTCCGATGTGTAACGAAAAATCCGGATCCCCATAACATTGATACGCCCCCCACGTATTGGATCCGCCCTGGCGAAGAAAAATCTCCTCACGCGCCAGCCGCACGGCATCACCGAATGTTCGATTTTGAAACATCTCTTCGTAAAATTTCTTGGCGAAGGTTTTGGCGGCAAGGTCGTCCACGGCCCAACCTGCCGCAACTACCGCCCGTACACCCATGCGAATCAATTGAGTCCCCAGGTTTGAGGCGAGCTGATGAAACGGAATGTTCGATTGTTCAGCACTGCCTTTGGTCTGTCCCAGATGGCAGCAATTCAAAAATACCAATTCGGGCACATACCGCATTTGATCAATTTCGGCCGGGGTCAAAAAGAGGCCTTCCCCTAGGACGACTCCCGTGACCGTTTTGGGTTTCGTATAAGGGTCCTTTTTGCTGTCTATCGCTCCTGGCTTGGCGAACTCCTCCTCTAATGGAAACTCAAAGACGCCATGCGCCGCACAATGCACAATACGATAGGGCTGTTGATACAGGGCAGTCAGAATCGCATCCGGTGTCGCTTCACCCTCCACGAGTTCCACGACATCACGGTACTCCTGGTGACGAATGAGTTGCGCCACCTCCCGCGCTTCAGCCGCGGCACCTGGCAAGGGGGCAAATTTTCCTGAGGGTTCGTGGCTGGTGGGGTCTCCAATGACCAGTGCATTGAGGGCTGTCCCATGGAGGACCTTTTCACGGAATTGAGGAACCGCCATTTGCCGCACCATCCCGGCCTCCACAGCGAGAGGACGCGAGTTGGGATCAAACCGATTGTGCAATAATTCCCAAGGATAGGCGGCAGACTTCTCGTCCAGCACCAGCACCATACTTCGACGGTCCGGAGCGTATTCTTTCATCCGATTCGGAATGATAAGCTCAAACAAGGTGCTGGATAATTCCAGATCATTCTGGGTGGTGGCCATGGCCCGTTCTAAAAACCGTTCAATGAGTTTGCGCTGTGCCGGCTGCAAATAGGTTTCCGCCCGCGCACGATTGGTGAGGGCTTCAAATTTCAAGGAGCCGTCATCCTGGGTGGCAATGCGCAATCGCTGCCACCATCCGGCATCTTCATCAAATGAGGCACGGCGGCGCCCTTCAACTCCCTCGACCATGACTTCATGGATAAGCAGATGTTCACGAAAATCTCGTGATCGCCCAAGTTCCAGTAGCGATTTCGTGGCTTGAATGGCCAGATCTTGATACAACTCGAGTATCTCGACCGTCTCGATGGAACCCGTGAGACTTTCATTATCTGGAGCCTGCTTTTCAGATTCAGGTGTTTCCGTCCGTTCCAGTCGTTGCAAACGCCGATTCGCCTGAAGAATTCCGCGAAGGAGCGATTGGAGGGAATCAACCAGGGACAGTCCTCCCGCACCCGTCCCAATCAGCAACATGGTCAGAGGGATTTTCAGTCCGGGACCACACGAACCATCCACCGTCGTGGCACGGCGACGTTCCCGCTCAACTTCGATACATTTGAGCGCATAATTGACCATCGCATCGGCCATGGTGCTCGTTAACCCTCCGGGGGTTAAATCCCCAACCATGCCCAACCCCACCACTATGGCCCCGGGATGCGTTCTTCCCTGACAATCCCCATCGCTTAGCACCACGGCAGAAGTATTGAGTTTATCCGGATAGAGGCCCAAGCACTGACGTTCACGCAATCGACCATTCAGTTGCCGGTCAAGATAGGCCTCGGCACTAACAATCGTGTCTCCTTCATAATGCCCCACCGCCACAGGAGACGATGCGCGGGATAAATTGCCATGAACCATGGTCACGGTAATTTTCCGGGTAGGCTGGCGCTTCTTTTTGACGCGAGCCGAGCCCAGGGCGGACGCAATGAGATCCTCCTCGCTGGGATACATTTCGAGCCGAACCTCCGGGAGCTCAAAGGGAACAACGGACACTCCCCGACGAACGGGAGGCACCTGGGACAACTTCGTGGTGGCCCCGGCATTCAATAAATCAAGCAGGCCATCAAACGCTTCCGGAGCATTGGCCAAATCACCATGCTCACTGTCCACATAATACGTCTGGTGTTTGAGTGCTTCGGGAATGCCGGTATCCCATGGAACCCGACCATCTCCAAAGGGGGTCGCATCAATCCGTATTCGCCGCGTGGCTGGAGCCGAGAGGTCAATGGAGACATCACACGGTGTCGCATCCGCACGCCCCGCGACATAGATCATTCGTTGAGAGTCAATGGGGCTGGCCTGAAGAAGTCGCTGAACCTTGAAGGCTTCAGCCAGTTGCGCGGCATCAGGCACGGGCCATTCAATTCCTGCGGTGTTTGAGGTCGCCACCTTGGCCCCAAATAGCCCTCGCGCTCTATCTCGGTCATGCTCCAGGAGTGACCGCCAGGTTTCCGCCTGATAGACATCAAGGGACCCTTTATGCGGGAGAAGCTGAAGAACTCCGTCAAATCTGGAAATAATTCCCAGTAGAGTCGATTGGGAATTCGTGATATCCAGAAGGTCTAACATTCGCACCAGTGGGTCCCGCCCCATGAGCATTCCGGTGATGGCATGCGACCCCTCATTGGGAGTGCCCAACATAATGAACCGGGCACCGGGATGCCGGCACATGCGATCCCACACCTTTTTCCCCTCTTCCGTCGCAAGCATGACTCGCACCACCAATCCGCCCATGGAGTGCGCGACAATCCGTACCGGCTGTC
The DNA here is from genome assembly GCA_041737015.1 of Nitrospirales bacterium. Classification (GTDB taxonomy): domain Bacteria; phylum Nitrospirota; class Nitrospiria; order Nitrospirales; family UBA8639; genus Nitrospira_E. The sequence goes on along the minus strand of JBGSSO010000368.1, from coordinate 13,536 downwards.
CGGCAGCCTCCTGTGCCTTGACCGTTTCCTCTAAATCCTTGCGAAACCGGTCAGCGAGTTCGATCAGCGATTTTCGCCAATCATAGGCAAAGGGTTTGACGGTATGTGAATTGGCCAAATACTTGATGAGGTCCTTATAGCCACTCCCGATAGGTTGATCAGCCACGACGTTCTTTGCGGTATACTTCAGCTTTTTCAGGCCTCCAAAGGCTAAATCCACCTTTTCTAACCAGACATGATCGTTTCCCACCTTAAGTTGACTACCCATAGTGCCGGGCAGAACATAGACAACAGGCTGTGGAGTTCCAACGCTGCGCTTGCGGTAATCATCTTCCGTCACTTCGGAAGGCTCATGCTCCAGTCGGTGAAAGAGGGAATGGGGCGCGTCCTTGGTGAGGGCTTGCATAAGCCGATTCGCCGTGTCCGGATTGCGAAAATAATGGAAATGATCCACCTCTTTTCCGGTGTCGATCCAATATTGCACCTCCCCTGTCCGCTCCGTCCCGCCGAACATCGCCGGTGTGTTCACCACCAAATCATGATCTTCCCTGTAGAATAAATCCGTGACGAACGTTTTAAGTCGGCCGACAATCCCCTCTCCAGCCAGATCCCCTCCCAATATATGCAGATCCGCACTTGTCTTGACTCCTAGTCGATTGAGGATGCGAACCAACGGCGAATCGGGCATCTGCGCTTCAAGACCGGGCAACTCTTCCGGTTTCGTCCGGTTTTTCACCACCGCCAGCATGAAGGCGGAGAGTCCCTCAACCACCGGGTTGCCCTTCAGCCCCGGGATCGCCTCAACGACGTTCAGGATAATCGACAGATACCGATCCAATCGGCCACTCGCCAGCGTGGTGCCCCGGGCTGGACAACCCACCCGCACAAACCGTTCAATGACCAATTGCTTTTGTTGGAGCAGGCGACCGAGTTGCTCCAACTGCTTCAGATCGTCCTTTCGATCCGGTTGGGCAAAGATCTGGAAATCATCCTGATCAAAGGGAAATCGGCCCTCCATGAGGCTGCGGCACAGCAATTCCCCCACGAGGCCGCCACGGGAATGCGAGACCAGGTGCAGACGAGCCCCTTCGGGAAAATATCCGGCAAGTTCCAACGCATTTTGAATGGGGTTGTGAGAAAGCGTTCGATGTTGGAAGGCCAGCACACGCTTGGGGTAATGAGCGAGGAGTTGCACCATGCGGGCATTGGCGCCCCCCTCCCAAAGTCCACCGAAACTGCCTTCGGTCGAGGACGCGGTTCCGTGAATGAAGACCAGCCACGGTTTATCCGTCTTTTCCTTTTCCAGGGATTTGACCCGTGTGTAGTCAGACGATTCTTTTCCCTCCCACCGATAGAGGCCAGGACCCGGCTTCAACACACCCTCGACCTTATCCTTAATCAAGTCCGTGGTCGCGCCGACGGGGTCCAAGCCAAAAACCTTGAACCCTTTAATAACCCAGTTACCGACCATACCCCGGCTGGGGGACCCGAGAGGCAACACCAGAGGAATTTCGACCACGTCACCGGCAGACCCACGGCTGGGAGCCAATCCAAAATCCTTTTCCAGATCATCCGCACGCACCCACAATTTCACTCCCTGATCCAGCTCCAACTGGATGAGATCATCCGGGCTCAAATCATCAATTTCCAGAGGAGGTTGACCCGCGCGAGCCCGTTGGACCCTGGCACTATGTTTAAGGGTGACCAGGTCCTTCAGATTGGCAGGAAAATCGGGAATTGCGAATTTCGGGTCGAGCGGCTCACGCTGTCCATGAACGATCAGACGTTTCATTGTCTATTCCTCACATGATGTTGTTGACATGACCACCGATTCTTTCCGGCAGAACAAGCAGTTCCTGATTTATATATATCGGCGATTACCAATGAGTGTTTCATTCAATTGCTCAATCAAATAAGGACGGAATCCCATTACAACAAATCCGTCGAATAATTCCTACCCTTCGCCCTAACATCTCTACCACCGTCTCGGTTTCTTCGTAACGGCGTTCCGGTGGAACGTCGTCTTCAGCCCACGGCGGGTCGCTTTCCACGACACACCTTCTGCAGATTTGGCGGGTAAGGTCGCGGGTCGTTTGGCTATCCATGATAGACGTCCCGCCGGGACGTCTCTACACAAAAGGACCAACAAAATTACTTTCGCTTTTGTAGCGACGGGTCGGTGACCCGTCGTCTTGGATTGCGAGAATACAGTTTGTGAACCACTCACCACATTGGTGAAAAATCCGTTTGTCCTGAGCAGCCTACGAAGCGGACGTGTCGAAAGGGTGCGAACAGACCAACGATTTGCCGGAAGGATAAGAAAAAAAACGACATCACACAACCACGCAGCGTCCGGGGCCGATAGAAAAACCCACCGGCCCCGGATCGCTTCACCCCAGGCCCTCTATTCGGCGTTCCCGCTTATGCGGCAGGCCGGGAAGCAGGCTCATGGACACCCGCTGCCGCTCCCACTCTGTCCATAAACAGAATGGCTCCGGGCCGGCTATGGGCCGTGCGGGCGGACTGGGCAAGACGAAAACCAAGGTTGTTGTTCCGGTTGTCGGTGGTGTTCCTGTTCCGGTTTGATGATCGAAGGTTCTCCGGATTGTTGTTGTTCCAGGCACCGCCCCGAATCACACGCTGGCCCTCTCTTGGCCCACTCCCCTTGTGAACACAGCCTGGGAGAAAATTTGACGACGAAGGCCTTCCGTATCGGCATGCCGCGCATGCCCAATCCAGCTCTGAGTAGAAGCCACCACCTTCGCCCAATCAAGATGGCCGGCCTCAAACGCCCGTGCCATCCGGCGAAGCCTTCGCGCAAAACGGTGCCCATTGTCATTGCGCAACCGTCGCCGGCTGGGAAAGACGAGATAGCCCAGCAGGTTGAGCCCATCGGCGACCCGCGAAATATGAGCTTTGTGGGGATGCAAACGCAGCCGGTCAACCGCCAGCCGCTCACGCACCGCGTCCCTAATGTAGGCAAGTCGTGCCTTGTCATGCCCCAACACCACCATATCGTCCACATAGCGCAGGTAGGGCCGAATCTGTAAATCCTGTTTGATGAAGCGATCGAGATCGTCCAGATACAGATTGGCAAAAAACTGACTGGTCAGATTGCCGATGGGAATGCCCGCACGACGAGACAGTGGCGTGAATAGATCATCCCCGGGAAAATAGCAGGCCTCGGGAGCCAGGGTGGGGGACCCATCAATAATCCGATCCAGGAGGTCTAAAACCCGGTGATCTTTGAGGCGTCGCCGAAGCTTCTCTTTGAGCAGATCATGATCGATCGATGGGAAGTAATGCCGAACATCCATCTTCAGGACATACCGGTAGGTCTGAGCCCAGGCCTGATACCGGTTCACGGCCGCATGCACGCCCTTGCCGCGTCGACAGGCATAGGAATCGGCAATAAAGGTACGGTCGAAACCGGGCTCGATCATCTTCATCACCGCATGATGGACCACGCGGTCACGAAAGGGGGCCGCCGCAATCACCCGAGGCTTCCGGTCATAGATCGTGAACAGCCGGTATTCGCCTGGTTGGTACGTCCCCGACTGAAGTTCCCGTTGCAGCCGCAACAATTCGGTCTCCAGATGCAGGCCAAATTCCGCGACTCCAGGCCGTCGACTTTTTCCCAGCCGGGCCTTCCGGTAGGCGGCCAGAAGATTCTCAAAACTCACAAGCCGAGGCCACAGATCACTAAGCCGTTTCATGGTTGGCCCTGCAAAGATTCACGACTGCGGCGCCACCCGCCGATCTGCCGTCCCAAGTCATCCAGCAGCTTGGCGCCATGTTCGTATTTGCGGGTAGTCACCACTTTCAACTCAAACGCCACACGCCAGAGATGTCGCACCACCTCCAGGCGAAGATTCGCATGGGTCAACGCCTGGTCTTTCTGTCGGCTGTAGGCGGCTTCCACAAGCCGCTCCAAGATCTCCAGGACCCCGCCTTCCAAACGCTCTCCCAAGGTAAAGCGGCGGGAGCGAGGAAATTTATCCAGTTGAGGAATGAGCCAAAGGAGCAGTTCGTGGCAGGATTGAACAGCTTGCGGGACATTGGAGGGAGACATGAAATTCTCGCCGATCTTTCAACCTAAATGGATGGGTACAGCCGACCTTTCATTTCCTTCTTGCGTAGCGACGGGTCGGTGACCCGTCGTCTTTGACCGCGTCGCCCATGACATCGTCGTCCTACCGCATGTCGTCCAGCAATCTAAGATAGACGCCCCACCGGGGCGTCTTTACCAGAAAAGGAAAAGGGTAAAAGGATACAGAACCAAGGGTTAGGGGATGTCCTGGGCAAGACGAAAACCAAGGAAGCTGAGCCGGAAGTCGGGGGTGAACCTGTCCCGGTTCGATGACCGAAGGAACTCCGGATCGTTGTAGTTCCAGGCACCGCCCCGAATCACACGCTGGATACAATCACCCCCATTGGCCTCGCGCCAGGCAGACCCGTCTTCTGGCGCCTTTTGATAATTTTCATGCCAACAATCCTCCACCCATTCGTAAACATTGCCACTTAGGTCATAGAGCCCAAATTCATTGGGCTGTTTGCTCCCAACTTCAGCTGTTTTATCGCCACCATAGACCGCGTAGTTCCCCAGCTCACTCTCTTCCGATGTCCCCGCCCAGGTTTCCTGATTACTACCGTTCCGCGCCGCATATTCCCACTCGGCCTCGCTCGGTAACCGGTAGAACTTTCCGGTGACCTGTGACAGCCAGGCGGCATACGCCTTGGCATCCTCCCAGGACACATGGATCACCGGGCGCCGTCCACGACCCCAGTTTTGATATTTAGGGCTGTAAGAACTCGCAGTAAGTTCCACAAATTGATCGTACTCATCAAACGTCACTTCATGCTTACCCAAATGAAATGGGGCTATCGTCACGGTCCGAATGGGCTGTTCTTGTGGAGACCCTAATCCCTCCATATCACCCATTTGAAACTCCCCACCAGGAATCTCGACCATGTCCGGTTCGCGGATCTCCACGAGATGTAAACGGGCCTGCACAATCGACCAAGCATAGGGCACCGTCACCCCTAATTTTCCTAACCAGACGATCGGGCCACCAATCAACAGGAGCACAAGAATGCTGACGATGGCGACCAGCACGCCCGCTTTGATTTTGCGGTTCTGACTGGCCGTGACAAACTGCCTTTCTGCTGGTGAGAACGCGTCTGGCTTGTTCTGGAGCCACCCCACGGCTTCGGTCAGGGGCAATCCACGGAGCAGCAGGTCCGCGCTTCGATTGCTCCGTTCCCACTCCTTGATGGAGATGCCCAGCCGCTGTTGCCAGGCGAGGAAATGCCGATCGTCATCCACCCAGTTTTTGAGTTGCCCCCACTGCCGTATCAACGCTTCATGAGAGACTTCAACCGTTTCCTCTGCGCCGCCCACTTGGGAGGTCACCAGCAAACGTTCGTCGGCCAGATTCTTCACGAGCGGTTGTAGTCCTTTGCCCAGTTCCGCGAAGGTGGCCCGCCGTCTGGTGTCCGCCTCCCCTTCGCCCGGCCGCACCAGCCGCAAGAAGATGTGTTGGATCCTGCGTTGATCTTCCGGGCTGGCCTTTTCGTATACGGCTTGAGCTTTCTGGGCAATGGCCCCTTCCAGTTGGCCCATTGCCTGATACGCCTCATGATGGAGGAGTCCTCCCCGACGATCGTTCCAGAGTTGTCGAAGGACAAATTCCAGTAACGGCAAATGACCAGGTTCGTCGCCGGCCTGCTCTAAGAGCAGATCCACGAGGCCCGCTTCAAAGGTGAGCCCAACCTGCCGCGCCGGCTCCTCGATAGCCAGACGCAGTTCTTCCCGCTTCATCGGCCCCAGATTCACTTGAGCCCCTTGCACCCGATCCGACAAGGGCCGATAGGCCGTAATGGCGCGCCCGAAAAAGTCTCCTCGCAGGGTGAACACCACTGTCAGTTTCCTCTTTGCCGTCGCCTCCAGCACCTGATCCAAGAAACACCGGCGGATTCGTTCGTCCTCACAGAGGGTGAATAACTCTTCCCATTGATCCACGATGAGTAGCAAACGATCCGTCCCCGGCTGCTTGTCGAGGATACGCTCCACGACATCGCGTAAGTTGACGTCTGGTGTGTGTTTAGGGTTTGTGGGAAGCAGGGACTCCGTGAGTTCTGCAATTTCCTGTAACCGTTTTGTTTCGGTCATGTCCGGTTCGAGAAAGGGCATGAGCCCAGCCGCCAAAGCCCGGACGGGACGGTCGGTCGGCACCATGGTGATGACTTCCCATACATACTCGGAATCTGCGCGTAGCTCCGGCACGAGACCCGCCCGCACGACCGAAGACTTTCCACTACCCGAGGCCCCTACCACCGCGACCAAATTGTACTGTTCCACCGCCTGAACAAGCTTGGCAATGTCCTCTGCCCGGCCAAAAAAGAATGGGGCATCTTCCTCCCGGAAATACAGCAGACCCCGGTAGGGGCAGATGGTGGCACGGGTCTCAGAGACCGTGTCTTGGACATCGTGACCAGGTGGCTTCCCGTGAACTGCTCTGACGAGGGTGGTGAGCCGAACCGGATCATCGACACGAGCACGGAAATCCACCCAGGTGTGTTGACTAAGAAAGCCCAGGGGCGGTTCGGCGCCGGGTAGTAGGACGGGGATCACCGGAAATGGTTGGCCCTGCTGCTCTGCCGTGACCTGACGTTGCAGAGCCAGATATTGCTCACGCTGCTGCCACGGGCCCATTTCTCCAGGACCGATACAGACGGCCACCGCTCCACATTGCGCCAAGGTTGTCTCCAACGCCTTCGGCCATGACTGCCCCGGCGTGAGGTACCACCGGTCAAGAAAGACCTTGAGGCCCTCCTCGTGCAACCGGCGCGCGAGTCCCTCCACCTGCGCATGATCGCGCCAGTGGTAACTCAGAAAGACATCGAAGCGAGTCGATGATCGATCAGGCATTCGGGTTCCCATGCTCCACAGGATACCCAGAACCGTCGGCAAGCACCACGGTTTTCGGAAGCGCTTCAAGGCCCTGCTGATGGTCTTTCAGATCTTCATAGGTGGAGGAGAGATAGATGATGGCCATTGTAGTACAGGAAGCAAGAATACGTCCTGTGAATGGTTGTTCACTTGAATGGGTCTATTTGGCCAGAATCAAGAAATAACTGCAAGCCTTGCAGGGGGAACAGAGAGGCGTTGAGTCGCTATATGGAATGTCAGAAGACAGATTCCGGCAAAGGACTTGCCGGAATGATGAATGTTCAGTCTTCCATGATCCGACGCCTGCCGTTTGGCCCAAGGGGGGGGAACGCTAGAATCAACTACTGAGGTTTGGCTTGGGCCAGTTGCTCCTGTTCCCAACCGCCGCCTACGGCTTTGAACAGATCCACCATAGCCGTGAGATGTGCGCGTTCGGTTTGGACCACGCCCAATTCTGCAGCCAGGACGATGCGCTGGGCATCTATCACATCGACATAGGTGACCAATCCCTTGCGATACCGGATGTCCGCGAGCTCCAGCGATTCTCGAGCAGCTGCCACTTGTTGGCGTTGATTCGCCAGTTGTTCTTTTCGCGTTTGCAGGGCGACCAGCACATCGGCCACTTCTCTGAACGCATTCAGAATTGTTTGATGGTAGTCCTCCAACATCTGCTGATACCGATTTTCGGCCACTTCCAACCTGGCCAAATTCGTGAAGCCTTCGAAGATCGGGAGGGTGACCGATGGACCAATCGTCATGTTGCGGCTGCCCCATTTGAACCATTGATCGAATTCGCTGGTAAGAAACCCGCCCGTTCCCGTGATAGCCACACTGGGGAAAAAGTACGCTCGCGCTTCCCCGATGCGCGCATTGGCCGCTTTCAGCGTTTCCTCGACTTCCAAAATATCGGGACGCCGTTGCAACAGATCAGAAGGCAGACCAACGGGAATCGTCGGCTGAACCACCACGGACCGCAGGGGCTTGGCCGACAATATCAGGGTACCCGGATTCGCTCCGGTTAACACTTCGAGTTGGTGCAGTTGCACGGCCCGTTGGCGACGAAACTCGGGAATTTCCGAGGCCGTTTGAGCCACAAGCGTTTCCTCTCGTTTCACATCCAGGTCGGATACCAAGCCTGCCTGAGCGCGGCTCCGGATGATCGACAGTGAGTCTTGTTGAAGCGCTAAATTCCGTTCGGCAATTTCTATTTGTTCGTCGAGTTCCCGAAGTCGAAAATAGGATTGTCCCACCTCACCGACCAGGGTCAACAACAGACCACGGCGATTCATCTCGCTCCCCAACGCCTCCGCGGAAAAGGCCTCTTGCCCGCGTCGAATGCGACCCCATAAATCCAGTTCCCATCGAAGGTCGACGGCCCCACGCCAGATATCAAAATTGGCTCCCGGAGGGGCGAACCCTTCCGGCGTTCCGCCTGTCGGAGCGACGAGAATCGTTTCCGATCGACGGATTCGGGAATAGTCGCCCTTCAAAGAAAGATTGGGATACAGACCGGCTCCGGATCCATACGCAATCGCGCGCGCCTCCTGTACCCGAAACGCGGCTTTTCGCAGATCGTGATTGCGATCCAAAGCCTGTTCAATCAGGCCATTCAATTCATCGTTGGCAAACGTTCGCCACCACTCGGCCTCCGGCACTTGCCCTACGGTGATGGGAAGCTGGGAAGATGCGCCTTCCAAGGTCATCCTGTTCCAGTCTTCCGGCACATTGAGATCCGGCTGCTGATAGTCCGGCCCCACCAGACATCCCGGCAGACACAGGATCAGGAATATCATGACTACGGGTCTCTTTCCGATCATGCGGTTCCCCTTACTGAGCCTCACCTGTATTCGACAAGGGACGAGAGGAGCCAAATTGCCGGGCCGCCTTCTCCAAACGGCTATGGTCCTTCCCTGAAACCTGGTCAGCAGAGCGCTCAATGTAGACATCGACTTGCTGGCCAACATAGACCGGGAAAGAGGGTCTTTCAAATCGATAAATCACCTGAAGCACCCGGGTGTCGACCCGCTCGCGATTGTCACCGGTCAGGGAACGTTTGGGCACAATGTAGGGTTCAATACGATCGAAGGTGAGCGGAATAGCCTTATCCGTAAACCCTTTAAGATAGGCCACCGCCGGACTTCCCGGCACCACCAACGGTGCGTTGACCTCATCGATATCGGCCCGCACCTGTAAGGTCTCCGTATCCCCCAATATGATGAGCGGCTCGATGGCATTCACCGTGGCATATTCCCCAGCCCGAACGTTGACCTGAAGAATCGTCGCCGCACGCGGTGCCCGAACTGTGAGACGGTTTACCATCGTTTGCACTTCATCACGTTCCGATCGGGCCAAATGGAGATCAGCCCTTGCCCGAATTAACGCCCGCTTGGCTCCCTCAGCTTCATGCCATTTCCGCTTCACATCATCTTCACTGACCGCCCGACGGTCTGTGACCGACTGAAGCCGCTTCAATTGGTCCTGGACATCCCGAAGGTGGATTTCCTGCTCGGCGATCCGCGCCGCTGTGGACGGGAGCGAATCGGTTTTGGTTTGCAATTGTGCCCGCAACTCCCGATCATCCAACTGAAACAACGGATCTCCCTGCTCAACATGATCCGCCACCGTGACAGACACCTTCGTTACAAGACCAGAGACCGGAGGCGCGATCCGGACGTTTTCGTTCACCGCCTCAATAATGCCTGCCGCAGCCACCGTGACTGGATACGGATTCTGAGGTGGAGCTTCCATCGGTGGAGGCGGAGTCACTTTCTTATTAGCGCCCCATAACGTCGCAATCGTCAAAATGATGCCCGCCAACGCGAGCCAAAAGCTCAAACGCCTCAGTACCATTTAAACGGGTGTCTCCTGCCCTTCTTGGATCTGATCCACTCGTCCATCTTCCATATGGACAATGCGATCGCCAAATTCAAAAATCCGGGTATCGTGCGTCACAATAATCACCCCCCGATCATGCTGTTTCCCGATATCATGTAATTGCTGGACAATGCGGTGTCCCGTTTCTCCATCCAGGTTCGCCGTTGGTTCGTCACACAGCAGTAACTGAGGATCACTCACCAAAGCTCGGGCAATCGCCACCCGCTGCTGCTCTCCTCCCGAAAGTCTGGTTGGCATTGCCGCCAGGCGCTCTCCCATGCCCATGCTCCCAAGAATCTTCTCCGCTTGAGCCAGGGCATCGTGTTTGGCTACCCCGCGAATCAATAAGGGGACAGCCGCATTTTCGACCGCCGTGAGCGTGGGTAATAGATGATATTGCTGAAAAATAAATCCGAGATGATCCAAGCGGAATTTCGTTTTTTCAGATGCGGACATTTCCAGAATGGATTCGCCTAAAATTCTCACCTCTCCCTCATCGCTTTCTAAAATGCCCGCAATCACCGACAGGAGAGTCGTTTTCCCGCTACCCGAAGGCCCCACCAGCAACAAGACTTCCCCACGGGCGACATTTAAATCCACTCCCTTCAGGACAGGGATCCGGGTCTCCCCTTCCCCAAACGATTTCACCACCCCCCTGGCCTCCACCAGCCAGTGAGCCGATTCATGGTTGAGAGTCGAAGGCGGATTCCGGCTCACTGCGCTACCCCCGAAACACAATCGCCGGTTCAAGTTTGGCCAATTTTCGAATGCTAATCACGCTCGATACACTACAGATCAACAGGAGCGCCACGGCCACTCCTACGAGAAGAGGCCATGTTTCTTTAAAGGGCAGCCGCCCTCCGCCTGCAGCGGTCAATCCAAACAGCGTGGCCAATCCCACACCGACTCCATATCCAATGGATCCGACGGTAAAACTTTGCAGGAGGATCATACGCGCCAGCATACCCGTGCTCGCTCCAATCGCTTTGAGCGCGCCAAACTGCGCCAGGTTCTCAACCGTAAACAGGTAAAAGGTTTGTCCGGAAATCGCCATCCCCACTATAAACCCTAACAAGACGGTGGTACCAAAATTCACGCCAATACCGGTGTTTTGTAGAATCCATCGAATCGTTTTCCATCCAAACTGGTCTTCAGTAAATGCTCCCAACCCGGTTTGCTCATGAATTCGCCTGGCTAATTCTTCGGGACTGACTCCACTCACCGGACTGACAAGCACATACGACAATTTTCGCCGTTCTTCGGGTGTCACACTCAAGGCTCGTTCGTAAGTGGTGTAGACGAAGGGAAAGTTTTGAAAACTTTTTTGTGTTTTCACGATCGCCACCACCCTGACACGATGATCATTGATTTCAAACGTGGTGCCGAGATGAATATTTTCCGGCCCACCTAACCGTTCCACTCCTAATTGATCGATGGCGACGGCGTCAGGAGACCGCAGCTCTTCAATGTTGCCATCCAATACCCTACCGGGTCGACCGATTAACGTACTGGATTCAATGCCTACCAAGGCGATTTGTTCATAATTCCCATCCCTCAACCTCGCACGCTGGACGCCCTTATAGAGAGGAACCGCCCACTCCACCCCAGAAACACTTCGAACCACATTCACCGTTGTATCGGCCAGCGGTTTAATCTCTTCGACTTGATTGATATTGGAATCGGTGACCCACACAGGGGCATTCACATTGGTGATGCCCGATTGCGACCAGGTCATCAACCCCCAGAAAATGGATCCCTGCTGAACAATGAGCATCGTGGAAAACGTGAGCCCTGCCAGCAACATGAGGTATTTGGGGCGATCGCCAAACAACATTTTCAGTGCAACGTAATTCATACCTTCCTTGCCGTCCGCGTCCGAGGTTTATTTGTCTGACCTGATCTGCGTACCGCTCCCTTCGGTGAAGGGAGTTTAAGTCCGTTCATCATGAGGTTCACAAAGGTCCGCGAAATGTCTTCGGCAGTCTGAGGAAGTTGGGCCTGAAATAAGACCGTCAACAACCGATGATAAATCAGCATGCCCATAAAGGCGCGTGCAGCGATGAGGGGCTGAACCGGCTGAAAGGCTCCATCATCTATGCGCTGTTGAATGTAGCCGGCCAAAAAATCATAAAACACCCGGATGTGATTGTGGAAAAACATATCCGACATCTCATGGTTTTCCAGCGCGCTAAACAGAATCAGCCTCATCAAATCGGAATCCGGAGCCCCTCCGACCACCGTCTGGGCAATCACGGAAAACACCTCAACATCCTTTTGTTGCTCAGCGAGACTTCTTATTTTGGAGAGTAATCCCGGCACGGGAGATTCTTCCGCAAGAATGGCCGCATACAAATCTTCTTTACTGGGAAAATGTTTAAAAATAAGGGCTTCGCTGACTCCTGCCCTCTGGGCAATCTCCCGGGTCTTGGTCCCGCTAAACCCTTTTTTGGCAAATAAGGAGGCCGCCGACTGAATGATTTTGGCCTTCCGCACCGGACCGGATATTCGTTTCTGTGATAATGGCATCTTCACCTTCCAATATAGTGAGTATTCACTTACAATATTAAGATCTCGTCAAAAATCTGTCAAGGAATCTACGGAACCTGGATCATTTGCAATTTTGTCCTTAACGATGGAAAATTCGTAAATCTTAAACGACCAGTCCTGTTGTTCCTCATGATCATGAATACTCGAGATCTTCTGGGGAGTGCTGAAAACAGATCTTGCACCCTTCGGGATGCCTAGCAATGTGTTTCTTGTCTTCGCCGGAGCGGCTTCACATCTGCGCGCTGAAGCCCTTCCGGCCTTCCTAGCCGCAGAGGCCACTTTGGCCGAGTAGTCTGGACGCGCCTTTTTGAACACTTCTTCATTTTTTCCCGTGCGGGGTTCTTTCACTCATATACAGTGATGAAAAGACAAAATATGAGAAATATTCAATAGTCCCTTTTGGGATATTTAGACAGACGCTACGGAGCATTCGCATCGCCTATGAGCACGAGAGTTGATTAACAACAAAGGTGAAGGTCTTCGATTTCGCGCAAGAAAGGGCTTTTCACTCCACCTCACATGGCACAACCGATAGTTCGTGCCAATCAATTTGACTCAACGGAAAACATGCGTATCTTGTTGGGAAGAACAAAGTATAATGTTGCTATATACCTGAAGGACGGTTACGACAAAAATGGATACTCCCCCAGGAACCGAGAACACACTCATCGTTTCCCTCCCGCTCGTCCCTGTTAAGCGAACGGTCTTGTTTCCCGATACCCTTGTTCCCTTCACGATCGGTCGACCCCGCTCGATCGCAGCGGTGGAAGCGGCGATGAACTCGGAAGACAAAGCCTTGGTGTTCGCCACCCAGCGTGACTCAGAAAAGGAAGAACCCGAGTTCGATGACCTCTATCGCATCGGCACTAAAGCCGTCATCAAGCAAATGGGCAAAACTCCGGACGGCCATCTTCAGGTTCTCGCACAGGGGATCGAACGCGTCGTCTTACTGAAGAAGGAACAAAACGAACCCCATATGATCGTTCGGTCCCGGCAATTCGCTCTTGCGCTTGAATCCGACCTTTGACCTGTTTTTTTGATAATGAGACAAAAATGAGATACAAGGTGAGTCGTTCTCAGAAGGAGGGAACGACATGGACAAGAGAAACCGGCGGGTGTTCACCCCGGAACAGAAGTTTGCGATGTTGCAGGACATCGAGACG
>JBGSSO010000351.1:0-1975 GCA_041737015.1 Nitrospirales bacterium | reverse complement strand
GTGTCTTTTGCCGGTCAGCTCGGCGTTAGCCTTGTTTGATGAGGACCCAGCCGAATTATTAAAGGGCACTCAAATCACACTCGTCGAAGCTGTGGAAAAAGCCATGACAACGGTAAAGGGCAAGGCTGTGGATGTCGAATTAGAAAAAGAAAAGGGTAAGACAGTTTTTGAGGTGAAAATCGTTGACGAAAATGAAAACACCAGAGAAGTCTATGTGGATGCTCATTCAGGGGAAGTTGTAAAGATTGAAAAGGATTAACCCTACCCTGCCCATGTTAAGACAGCAATCACCACGTTCAGAACATGGTTATTCTCATGAAGCGAGTCGTGGAGGGGAATCCCTCCATGATCGTTTCATTCCTACCGATGGTGAACGGCAATTTATGACTGACTCTTTCCCGGAATTGGACCGATACACACCCCCTCACGTCAAAGTCGAACATTAAGTAAGTCCTCAAAGAAGCGACATTACTGAAAATTTCGCTCATACTACATCCCGAGCATTTTACACCATCAAATATCCTGCACAACCTTTCCAAATCCATCAATTCTGTAATAATACAGAATTATCCAAGGGTTTTGTCCAGTTGGCGAATGAGCCAATCCTGGCTACAGTATGGCAATCCAACAACGGAAAGAAGGGTATGGAGAAGAGGCTAATCGGACGTGTTAGAGTAGGACTTTCTTTAAGCTGAGGAGATTCGTGGTCTTCAATTTATATGAAATCTAATGGGGAGAAACGTCACAGACCAGACATTTTTTACAGTATGAATATAACCAAGCGAGCACGATTATTCCTTGTTGACGATCATATTCTTGTTTTGGAGAGTTGCAAAAAACTGCTTGAACCCCATCATGACATCGTTGGGGAGGCCCATAGCGCAAGTGATTTGGTCAGCCAAATCCGACAAGCAAAACCCGACATTCTTCTCATGGATATTTCGATGCCCGACCAAAACGGGTACGATGCTGCCCGAATACTAAAAACTGCCTATCCGTCCTTAAAAATAATTTTTGTTTCCATGCACTTAGAACCTACTTTCATCATGGAGGCGTTTCGTAGCGGCGGAGAGGGGTATGTTCCGAAGCAAACGGCAGGAAGCGAATTATTATCAGCAATTCAACAGGTTCAGGAAAAACAGAGATACCTCTCTCCCCTCATTCCTGAGGAGGTACAGAATGCGGTGTTTGCTCAAATGGATGGTATGCCGGGCACCGAACTTTCCGGAAAATTGACTCCCAGGCAGCAGGAGGTGTTAAAGCTTGTGGCTCAAGGTTTCTCTGCGAAAGACATAGCCAACTTGTTGACGATATCTCAAAGCACGGTTGCGTTTCATAAAATGCAAATTGTGCAGGCCCTGGGTCTTCATTCCAAGGCCGACCTTACGAAATTCGCTGTCAAGTTAGGAATTTCTCCCCTTGAATAGGGTTATGAGTGCTCACCCCTAAAGTTAAGTGACGCTAATGAACGCGGTGATGTTTCTGAAAGGAGCTGAATGAAAATTCAGTTAAGAGAGGGGAAGCCCTGCCAGCCTCTTTAAATGGAAATGATCCCATTGGCAATGGCATATTTCGTGAGTTCGGAGGCCGTTTTGAGTCCCAAAACTTGCATAACCCGCGTCTTATGAAATTCCACGGTCTTAACTGCCAGATTTAAAATGACCGCAATGTCTTTATTGGATTTTCCTTCAGCAACCAATTGAAGGATTTCTATCTGCCGTTGAGTCAATGCGGGAGTCTCTGAATGAGTGGGTTTTTTCGAATTAGAGGACAAGTTCAGTGCTTGACTGACGATTCCCTGGGCAATGGAGGGGGAGACGTAAGTGCGTCCCTGATACACTTCCTTCATCGCAAACACTAATTCTGCCGTCGCAGATTGCTTTAAAATATACCCCACCCCCCCGGCCTTGAAGGCCTCTTGGACAAAATGCTCTTCAGAGTGCATGGTCAGAAAAATTAATTTTGTTTGGGGTTC
>JBGSSO010000163.1:0-2520 GCA_041737015.1 Nitrospirales bacterium | reverse complement strand
GAGCGTCCCAGCCAATCACGCGAATGACATCAGCATGGGGGATTGCACGATTCCAGGGTTGATCCATGACAAAGACTTGTCTGCCGAGAGCACGATACGCTTGAATATGGTGAGGATGATCGTCAATCGCGGCTGTTATCGATTCAGGAATGTCGGTTTTCTCCTCGGTGTGGTACAGCGCATCAAAAGGAAGACCATGCCTCTCTAACCAACGAAGAGTCTGAGGTCGTGAATACGGACGCCGGGCGGTCACGATGATAATCCGATAGCGACGATGGATGAGGGTCAAGGCCTGTTTTGCCCCAGGAAACAGGGGTAACCGTGGGATAGACTCCTGGTGAAACCGGGAGAAAATCTCCTCAAGGAGCTCAGGCGCTAATTGGCTAGCATCTAATCCACCGGCACTTCCATACAGACCCACAGGCCATAACGTTCCGGTCAATTCCTGAAATAAACGCTGGACTTCAGGTTCCGCGCGGCCTAAGACATTATCAATATCAACCGCAAAACATGGTCGGATCATAGACGATTACTCCATAGATAATTTCTTGAACACGTAAACCTGCAAAGAGAAAGGCCCAAGACGGAAGTTGTTCCCTCCCCTTTTTTCTACCATAGAAATATTCGAACCAAACAAGCAAGCGGAACACCAAACCCTTGCACCCGCCATACAATTGGAATAACGCTCTCCTTATCCACCAGAGATTACACAGAACCGGATGTTCAGCAGGAGATGTGTTAGTGGGATAGCCTGGCAGCCAGTGATCGGTCAATGAGGTGGCTTCGGAGGGGCCGATGGGTTAACGCGAGATAGGCGTGTTTGATGGATCCCACCGGTGTCACTTCCATCAAAAACGGTGTTTCCCAATCATCATCCGCCACGTCCGGTTCCTCTGGAATGAGCACTCGTCGATATCGTTGTTCATGGGCGGCCAAAATCTTTAACGGGACTCCTCCCACAGTTCCCACATGTCCATCCGCCGTTACGGTTCCCGTCAGAACCGTCTCCTGATCCACGGGATCATTTTTAGCAAGGGCAACCACATTCAGGGCCGCCATGGCCGATAGACTTTCCCCGTACAACGTGACTCCGGGATAGGGCAAAATGAACCTGACCGTCCAGGAATCAGGGTTCAGCCCCGCAGCTTCAACCACCAAAGCTAAAGCGTCTTTGACCGATTGTTGGGCATACGGTGAAAACTTCCCTGGCCTGGAAAGAAATTGAAGATCCAACCCTTTGTGATCCCGTCGCTGAAGAAATTCCAATTGAATTTCCGCAACAATGCCAACCTGTTCAGACCGTGCATTCATCGTGGTCCCAAGAATGGGAATCACCGTTCGAACATGTTTGATTGGTGAATTCGCTTCTGAAGCGGCATGGCCGGAGGAAGGAAGCCCCCCTGACAGGAACATCGAGAGGAGGACACCTACGAGGAAGGACCAAGATTTCGAGAGCACATCCCGTTGAATGCCACGCCCAGCAGGTAAGGACTCTGAAAAACTCCCGTGAAATGATGCTCGAATTCCACCCATCGCCATCTCCCGTGAAAGCTGTCTTCTCCTTCTCGGCCTGGCAAGGAGCACACTTAAGCTTCAGGAGGTCAGGCACCATATTGTGCTGTCTCTGATGGTCCATGCGCCTTATCAATTCACAGATTTTTTTCATTGCACAACTGAGACATCTCCCTTATCACCACACATCCTTAGATATGGCAAGCCCTTCAATCTCATCAGGTGTTCACTCCTGAGGATGAGGTAAAGAACGGCCGAAAGAATGCCGATGAGGACACCAGGCATTCCCCACAATGAAGATATGGAATTTCCTTCCTCAGAACGCCCCATCGGTATACATATGGCCATTAAACAAATTCCAACAACATCGGCTCAAGTGGGAATGTACCTCTGTGGAATCGACCGCTCATGGCTAAATACGCCCTTCCTCGTGCACCGGTTTCTCATTAAATCTTCCAGCGATATTGCCAAATTACAACAGGCCGGAATTCAAGAAATCACCATTGATACTGATCGTGGGCGTGACGTGGTACCAGATTCTGAACCGCCACCCACCCATGATGATGTCTCATCCACCCCGGATCCACCGATACCTGATTCCTCCGTCCCACCCGAAGTCGCACGACTTCACCAGCTTTCACCCTCTGTCAAAGGAAAATCACTGTCCGGTGAACTCACCACGATGAAGATGGTGCGGACGTATATGCTTGAAGGCGTCCAGGATATCCTTCACACACTGCAGAAAACCGGAAAGCTCACCATGGAACAGGTTCATCAGATCACCGAATCCGTCATGGCTGAATCCCTCCGACATGAAGAAGCCTGCATAGCCATGATTCGGACCAGAGACTTTTCTCCCGCCTTGTTCGATCACGCACTCGCGGTCAGTACATTAGCCGTGTTACTGGGACGAGCTGTGGGGTTGGACAACATAGGGTTACAACACCTGGCAAGCGCGGGCCTCCTCCATGACACAGGGCTCTTGAACATTCCACAAGTCCTGCACCG
>JBGSSO010000162.1:0-2388 GCA_041737015.1 Nitrospirales bacterium | reverse complement strand
ACAAGCAGTGGCCCAAGGAAGCAGGTCGTGGTATAAATCTGAAACCTTACACTTGGACCTCACAGCTTTAGTCATTTTCATGAGCAAGGAGTAACGCATGCCAGATTCGGCCACAGCTTCATCAACAGGAAAAGAACTCGCCACCTTGGGTGGCGGCTGCTTCTGGTGCCTCGAAGCCGTATTCGATCAGGTGAAGGGTGTCGAGTCGGTAGAGTCCGGCTATATGGGCGGTGGTCGCCCCAATCCAACTTATGAGGCTGTCTGTGGCGGAAACACGGGACATGCCGAGGTGATACAAATTACCTTTAATCCCCGCATTATCACCTATCGGGAACTTCTGGAAATCTTTTTCGGCATCCATGACCCCACCACCCTGAACCGACAAGGGAATGATGCGGGCACCCAGTATCGCTCCGCCATTTTCACCCATTCATCAGAACAAGACGCGATCGCACACGAGGTCATTCGCACGCTGACGGAGGCCAAGTTGTTCGACGATCCTATTGTGACCCAGGTGGAACCCGCGTCACCCTTTTACGTGGCCGAAGACTACCACCAGGAATATTTTGTGCAGAACCCGTCCCAACCTTACTGCGCCTACCTCATTAATCCCAAAGTGGCGAAGTTTCGGCAACGCTTTTCGGACAAACTGAAACCCTCCTGAGTGCAAGGAGGTGAACGACTTTGGGGTCATTCTTCTCAGCGGCCAGAGAAGAGCTGCGAAAGCGTGTCGCGCAGGCCACCCCACAGATCCGGTTGTAAGGTCACCTGATGGGCATACACCACAACCGGCCTCCTCGGAAAGCAAAAGGGTGGATTAGTCTTTTCAAGGCCAACCGGTTCCGCAATCATCCAGCCCTCTGAGGGAGTGCCCATTTGCTGCACCACTAATTGCACGCGTGGCTCAAGAACACACATCGCGGAAGGGACTCCAACGACATCACCATCGGAAGCCATTATCCGTACACGATGACGATCGGTGGCAAAGACGACATCCCCCACTTTAACAGGCCCATCCGGCCCTATAGAATACAGGAATACCGGCACCATGAGGACGACCAAAATGGCCAATCCTATCGATAGGAGCGGGGCGTCTGAAGAAGTCGAAGAGTCTTCTTCCGATGAGGGATCCACATTCATCATCACTCCAAAATCTCAGTGCGGTAGACTCGCTGGCCCTGATACCTCTGGGCATACTTTTATGGACAATGGCATGAAGCAAGTACCGGAGCTATCACCTTTTCCCCCTAGACAGCAAAACGTATTCCTATCGAAATGGAGATGGAGTGAGAAGATCGACGGGGCCGTCCAATGACCTTTGAAGAATTACGAACTCGTTGGCCCTGGCGACCCATTCGAAATTGTCCTGGGCGGCTGGTCTTACCCAGATTGGAGGCTCCCGTTTCTTTCGAAAGGCTACTCGGCATGCCATGTTCTCCTCAAGCCTTTTCCAGCCACGAGGCCAAAGATCGAGTACTTGTCTGGCCACTGCCAGACGGTGGACTGATTGCCTATGAACAGCTGGATGGGCGCTTGATTCATACCCTCAACACGCCTGCCGGATTTAGCCGGAAACTTGGTCAATTAGGGATTATCCTGTCGGAGACCAATAACCTTTCAAATGAAAAAAGATCCTCAGCCGGAACAACCAATTAATACGGATGTCTGCGAATATGGAAGGTATATAAGAGAGGAGAAACAAGCAGTTCGAACACCATAAACGCGACCACCGTGGCCATGATGCCGATAGCCGATAACGACAGCGCACCCCACACCCCTAACAGGGGCAACAGGCTTTCCGGAATTTGATCCAAGCCCAAGGCCATCCCGCCCGAATCATAGCCCAACCGTCGCTTGATAAAACTGGAGAGGCAATCGCCGGTCATGGCTAACCCTCCAACCAGCAGTCCTACTTCCCATGGCAGACCCAACACATCGGCCGCCAAGACCGAGCCCACCAATGAAAAGGCCGCACCCCGATAGGTTTTCGACTTGCCCAAAACAGGTCGCCCATCCATAAAGGTCGCTCCACCATCAAGAGGAGCGCTCCATTGCCCTTCCAGAAGCAGCCGCCCAATGATCGGTGATCCATTGGCTGCGATAATTAGCAAAAGAATCTGGAAATAAACCATCATCATGACCGTAAAATGCCTGGCCGCGCTTTTTCTAACAACAGCAGCGGATGCGGCTCCGGTGTTCGTGAAAAATGATTCTGAACTGCGTGCGGCCTTGAATGGAATCAAAGCTGGCGCAATCATCCGCATTGCGCCGGGAATCTACCAGCCGGGGCTTTCCGTGCGGGATTCCCATGGCACCGCCGCGCAGCCCATTGTCATCGAGGCACTTGATCCAGCGAAACCTCCGGTCTTCGAGGGTGGCAGCCAGGCA
>JBGSSO010000327.1:0-7091 GCA_041737015.1 Nitrospirales bacterium | reverse complement strand
CGTTTTTCACCGAACGAATGATATCCTGGGGATCGGATTCGCCCGCTAACATAAAGGTATTGGTCATACGTGGAAGGATAATACTCCGGAAATCTTCCCGTCTTCCATTGCCTGTTAACGGGATGCCCATCAAGCGGGCATTGAGCCGGTCCGTGATATAGCCGCGCAAAATACCTTTTTCAATTAACATGGTTCGTGACGTCGGCGTCCCCTCATCATCAATGTTCATAGAACCACGCCGAAATGGGAGGGTCCCGTCATCCACAATTGTGCATAATTCGGATGCCACGGATTTCCCCACCAAATCACTAAAGGCTGAGGTTTTGCGACGATTAAAATCCGCTTCCAACCCATGGCCGATAGCTTCGTGAAGCAGAATGCCCGGCCATCCCCCACCTAACACAACTGGCATGGTGCCAGCCGGAGCTTCAACTGCGCCTAAATTCACAATCGCCTGGCGTGCAGCTTCTCGGGCAAAATCCATCGCGCGGTTTTGCTCCAGGTAGAAGGCAAATCCGACCCGTCCCCCTCCTCCAAAAGACCCAACCTGGCGATTGGCCCCATCTTCAGCAATACAGGTAATCTGAAGACGAGAGAGAGGCTGCATATCCCCCACCAATTGCCCGTGAGAGTTGATGACTAAGAATATTTTCTGTTCCGTATTAAAAGACGCCATGACCTTGGTAATTCGTGGGTCATATCGTCTGGCTTCCACATCAATTTTATTCAGTAAGTCAACCCGGGCTTCTGTTGTAATATCAGTAAGTGGCTGAGACAACGGGTAGAGATTCTGGGAGGGCTGAGAACGATGAGTGACGGCAATGGGATTGTTCCCTTGGGGAGAATCGGCAATATAGCGTGCCGTATCAGCGGCGATTTCCAGGTCTCGCACAGAGAGATCATCTGAATACGCAAACCCAGTTCGTTCTCCAGCCACCGCTCGAACGCCTGCTCCCTGGGAAATACTTTTGACTGCGCGCTTGACGAGGCTTTCCTCCATAGAAACGGAATCGGTCACGCAGGACTCGACATACATGTCCACGTAATCCACATCCCGAGCGGCGGCCTTATTTAACGCCTGGAGGACATCTTTTTCTTGGAGGGCAAAATCTGAAAGGCTGGGTACCATAGACATCAATTACAACAAAGTACGTATCAAAGGAACAAAAACGAAGTATAGCCCATCTCCTGGGTAGGCGCAATTTCCAATGAAGATAGTCTTGTTGGTAATTTGACAAGAATCGCTTTCATTATTAGACTGAATTTGTTGTGGAATTTTGCCTAGTTCCTAAAATCTTTCAACGGAATCCCAACGCGGTTCTCACCCTTACAATCGATTTCAGCACAATTCATGGATGAATTTGACGCGGGGGAAGCAAGACAAGTTGCTGAAGGCGAATTGCTGGATCAACTTGACCTCACATCCCTTCCCCGACATATCGCGATCATCATGGATGGCAATGGCCGATGGGCCGCTCAACGAGGGCTGCCCCGAATTGCCGGTCACAAAGAAGGGCTCCGGGCGCTTCAAGATGTTCTGGAAATTGGACATGAACTCACCATTCCCTATATCACCATCTATGCATTTTCTCAGGAAAATTGGAAACGGCCTCATGCCGAAATTCGGCTTCTTATGGGGTTACTTGAACAGTATCTGCATCAAGAACGCCAACGGTTTCAGGAGCGCCAGGTACGATTCCTGCCAATTGGACGACTGGAGCAACTGCCCCCTTCCGTCCGGTCGCTGGCCTTAGAGGTGGCAGAAGAAACCCGACATTTGACTCAGCGCACGCTGGCAGTCGCCCTCAGCTATGGAGGACGAACCGAAATTGTCGATGCCGTTCGAAAAGTCGCGATCGAGGTTCAGATGGGGTCGCTCACGCCAGACCAAATTAATGAGTCCTTGTTTGAACAATATCTCAGCACATGGGGTCTCCCGGATCCCGATTTGCTCATCCGTACTTCCGGAGAGGCCCGAATCAGCAATTTCCTTCCCTGGCAAATTGCCTACACCGAACTCTATTTCACCAAAACCCTGTGGCCTGATTTTCGTCGTGTTGAGACTCTTCTCGCCTTACTCGATTATCAAAAACGAGAGCGTCGTTTTGGCCGAATCACGCAAACCGTTTCGCCATAAAACCGTCTGTGGCTCTCCCGCATACCCGGCCTTCTTCTAGTTTATTTGACCCACTGCCCCTTTTACTTCTATAAACAATGGATCCCCGTCGACTCTACTCAGCCATCGTATTTATTCCTTTGCTCTATGCGGGAATTCGCTATTCTCCACCTTGGTTGTTCTCTCTTCTGATTGGTACAGCTTCTCTCCTCGCATTATGGGAATTTCTCACGCTCTACTTTGGACCAACCGGCACTCTTGTTACCAAGATGATCTCCTGTCTTGGTGCCGTCATACTCCTTGTTGCCATGTATACCGGATACTCCGAAGCCTTGAACCTCTGGCTCTTGGGAATCGTTGGGGTTGTTTTGACAGGATTTTTCATATCCCCGACTGCCATGAGGCAACGGCTCCCTTTATGGGCGGCCTATCCCTTTGGAATACTTTATGTCGTGGTTCTGCTCGGGCATTTCATACTTCTCCGACAACTCCCTCATGGAATCGCCTTGATCTTTTTCGTCTTAGCCATCACATGGTTGGCTGATACCGGTGGATTTGTCGTAGGTTTATCTCTTGGACGACATGCCCTGGCACCAACCCTGAGTCCCAAGAAAACGATTGAAGGCTTGATCGGGGGGGTACTCTTTTCTGTGTTGGGAGGCCTCATCAGCCACTTTTGGTTTCTCCCCTTTTTCTCGTTGGGGGAATGCGCTATTCTCGGCATGGGCATGGCCATAATCGGAGCGCTTGGGGATCTTGCAGAATCCGCGATCAAACGTAGCGCAAGTATCAAGGACTCAGGCACAATCATTCCCGGACATGGGGGAGTGTTGGATCGCGTAGATAGTCTGCTCTTTACCGGCCCGCTCTTGTACTACTATGCCCTATTCACGGGATCAACCTAATAACCAGGCCGTGCGCAACCATAGGGAGAGAATCTGGTGAAACACATCGTCATATTAGGATCTACCGGATCGATTGGGAACAGTACATTAGATGTGATCTCCAGATTCCCTGAAGAATTTCAAGTAGTTGGCTTGGCCGCCGGATCAAATGATCAGGCCCTTGAGGAACAGATCCGCATCTTCAGGCCGGAAGTGGTTGCGCTCTCCTGCCGGGATGCCGCTAATCGATTGCGAGCACGGATGGGACGCACGTCCACGGAAATTTTGGACGGGGAACAGGGTCTCTGCGCCGTCGCCAGTGCATCGAATAGTGATTTAGTGATTTCTGCTATCGTCGGTGGAGCAGGGCTCAAGCCAACTTTGACAGCCATTCAAGCAGGCAGGCAGGTTGCGCTCGCCAATAAAGAGCCGATGGTCATGGCAGGCCGATTGATGCAAATGGAAGCTCACAAACATGGCGTCACCATTTTTCCCATCGATAGCGAACATAGCGCCATCTTTCAATCGATGGAAGGCCACCGAAAGATAGATATTCGCCGGATCGTGTTAACCGCTTCCGGCGGGCCATTTTGGGATTGGCCTATCAATGACCTGGAACACGTGACCCCCGAACAAGCGATGCAACATCCAAATTGGAAAATGGGTGCTAAAATCACCACCGACTCGGCCACCTTGATGAATAAAGGACTAGAGGTGATTGAAGCCCGATGGCTCTTTGATATCCCTCACGATCAAATCGATGTCGTCATTCACCGAGAAAGTATTATCCACTCTTTGGTAGAATATTGTGATGGGTCAGTCATCGCGCAATTAGGGCACCCGGATATGCGAACACCAATTTCTTATGCTCTCAAATACCCGGAACGCATTCCCTTGAATCCTCCACTCCTGGATTTAGGGAAAATTGGGAAATTCACATTCTATCCAACTGATTCGGAAAAATTCCCATGTCTCCAGTTAGCCTATGACGCACTGGCAGGAGCGGACGGCCTTTCACCGACATTAAACGCCGCAAATGAAATCGCCGTCGATGCCTTCCTCAAGGAACAGATTGCCTTTTTGGATATTCCCAGGGTGATTCAGGAAACGATGAATGCCTATACCGCGACTCCCGTCACATCCATTGAAGATGCCTTGGAGGTAGACCAATGGGCCCGGCGCACGGCCACAGAAATGATGAAAGCCTGTTCCTCTTCACCAATATGAACCCGCGATAACCATCCATGAATAACCTCCTGTCGTTTTCTCCAGATTCCATCTTTTTATTTGGGCAAAAGTTATGGTGGTTCCTGGTCGTACTGGGAGTCCTTGTGACCTTTCACGAGTACGGACATTACCTGGCCGCTCGCTGGGTGGGAGTCAGGGTCCTCAAATTTTCCATCGGTTTTGGACCAAAACTGATTGGTCGCAAGATTGGCGATACTGAATATCTTTTGGCAGCCATTCCTCTGGGGGGGTATGTCAAATTATATGGGGAAGAAGGGTCAGAGGCTGTTTCACCTGCTGAACAACGTGAATCCTTTATTCACCAGTCGCTTCCCCACAAAACGTTGATTGTGGCGGCTGGCCCCGGATTCAACTTTATCCTCAGCTACCTGATCTTTACAGGAATGCTGGCCTTAGGGTCACCCCTGTTTGTGCCCAGCATCGACAACATCACACCGGTCATTGAAGCTATCACCCCGGACTCTCCAGCCGAAACTGCCGGATTACACATCGGTGATCGCGTGATCCGGGCCAACGAAGAAGACATCTCGACTCTGGGTGAACTATACCAACAGGTCGGCAAGGCCCATGGGCGTCCCGTCACACTGGATGTCATTCGGGGAGATAGCGTGAAAACGCTGATCATCACTCCAACTGTTCAAATGGCGCCTGATCGCCCGGACGAACCTCAATACACCTTAGGCATTGAAGATCATGCTCCGCTTGTCGGGGGGGTCATGCCGGACACCCCTGCCATGACCGCGGGTCTTCAACAAGATGACCGAATTATCCAAATAAATGAAACACCGATTGTCACCTGGTCGCAGATGACCGAAATTGTTCGCCAACACCCTGGAACTCCTCTAGAAGTACAGGTTGATCGCGGAGGACAGACGGTCTCTCTTCGGATCACTCCTGAAGGCCAAACCATTACCTCTTCCGATGGAGAAACCAAGTCTGTAGGCCGTATCGGGATCAAACTAGCCGGTGCGGGTACGGTGCTCAAGAGCACCTCTCTATTCCTCGCACCTTGGGATGGACTCAAGGCGACCTGGAAATGGTGTGAACTCACCGTTATTGGTCTATACAAGCTCTTGACGGGAGAAATATCGTCAAAGCACCTTGGTGGCCCGTTAATGATTGCCAGCGTATCCGGCGAGCAGGCCCAACAAGGCATGGCCAGCGTTGTGTGGCTTATTGCGATTTTAAGTATTAATTTGGGAATTTTGAATTTGTTACCCATTCCTATTCTTGATGGGGGACATCTATTCTTTTTTGCCTGCGAAGGTATTTTAGGTCGCCCGTTAGGAGACCGGTCGAGAGAAATGGCCCAACAAGTTGGACTGGTCTTGTTGGTCTTCCTAATGGCCTATGCGACCTGGAATGACATTAGTCGCCTGCTCCAATAATTCCACCCAGTTGAACGTCTCGTTGCCTTTTGCTATCCATGTGAATTCTCTCTGCGACTCAGTCTGTCCTCAACCATATAACCAGGTGTCTTCATGCGTGTATCACAATCATTAATTCCAACGATGCGCCAAGATCCAGGGGAAGCCGAGGTGGTCAGCCACCGACTCATGCTTCGCGCCGGTATGATCCGAAAAGTCGCCGCCGGCATTTATTCCTACCTTCCTCTTGGATTGAGGGTTATTCGAAAAATTGAGACCATTGTTCGCGAAGAAATGAACCGGACAGGAGCCCAAGAACTCTTACTTCCGATTCTATCCTCGGCCGAGCTATGGAAAGAAACAGATCGCTGGGATTTCTACGGAAAGGAACTCTTCCGATTACATGATCGCCATGATCGAGACTTTTGTCTGGGCCCCACTCACGAAGAAGTCGTCACCGATTTATTCCGTCGAGAGGTCAGTTCCTATCGTCAATTGCCTGTCACCCTTTATCAAATCCAAACAAAGTTTCGCGATGAAATTCGCCCCCGGTTTGGCATCATGCGGGGGCGTGAATTCATCATGAAAGATGCCTATAGTTTTGATCAGGATGCGGAAGGAGCCAAACGTACGTACCAAGGCATGTACGACGCCTATTGCCGCATTTTTTCTCGCATGGGTCTCGAATTTCGTCCAGTGGAGGCCGATACCGGGTTGATCGGTGGCATCTCTTCTCACGAATTCATGGTCCTAGCCAATACCGGCGAAGAACTCATCGTTTTTGATCCGGATACGCAATATGCTGCCAATGTCGAGCGAGCCGAGATTGCTCCATCGACCATCGGAGAGCGTGAGACCCCACTGCCGCTAGAAAAGGTTTCCACACCCAATGCCAAATCAGTTGAAGAGGTGTGTGCCTTACTCAACGTACCTCCTTCCCGCCTAGTGAAAACCCTCCTATATCAGACTGGCACGGATGAGATAACCGCAGTCCTGATTCGAGGGGACCATCAAGCGAACGAAATCAAAATTCAACGACACCTTGGTATCCATGAATTATCCTTGGCGACTCCAGAAATGGTCTCACGCTTCACAACAGCCCCAATCGGCTTTGTCGGACCAATCGGTCTTCAGAAAGTTCGAATTTTGGCCGACCATGCCGTGGCTGTTTTGAGCAATTTCATTGTCGGTGGAAACGAACTCGACGTCCACCTCATCCATGTCAACATCGATCGGGATTTTGCCATTGAGAGAATAGGAGATTTTCGCCAGGCCCAGGCCGGTGATCCTTCCCCTCGGGGTGGCAGCTCGCTACAAACGGCAAGAGGAATCGAAGTGGGGCATATATTTATGCTAGGGACGAAATATAGTGAAAAAATGGGGGCCACCTACCTTGATGCTCAAGGTCAGACGCTCCCCGCTATGATGGGATGCTATGGCATTGGCGTCAGCAGAGCAGCGGCAGCAGCCATTGAA
>JBGSSO010000318.1:0-9735 GCA_041737015.1 Nitrospirales bacterium | reverse complement strand
TCGATGAGGGCGCCTCATTTGACCAGCCAGAGGGGTAAACACTGATAGTGTCACAGCATGCCGATTGAAGCCTGCTACAGCTTCTTGCATAGGGCGAAGAATATTGGTACGCAGGAATGATCTAGAGAATACTCTCATAATCCTCTTTGATTCGAAGGAATCCCCCTCTCAGAAGGTGCGGACCTTTTGGTCGTGGCGTGAAAGGTCGCCTCGCTGATGAGGTATCTCGGTCGATGCCCGTTGACTCGTCTGACGGCTTCATTCCTTTCGTGCTGTGGGTAGAATCCCCCATTCAAGACGGTATGACCTAGCAGGCTGTGGGAAAACTTAAAATTCGTCTGAGAGTTTATCGGGACCCAAAAATCTACGATCTTCCCTGAGCGAAGTAGGATGTTCAAAAAGGTCCGTCCAGTTCTGCCCTGTGGTCCCTCGACGTTAAGTCGGCAGCCGCTTGGACGGGCGGAGCATACAGAAAAGTCCGTGAGCACGACAAAGGGCCGACAACGCCGCTGGCCGAATTTTCCCACCCCCTGCTAGGGATAATTCGAGCGGATATAAAAGTTGAGTGGATTCATGGCCTGGTAGCTCACGTTTGTGCCCATTCCCGCATCGGGATCGACAAATCCATCGGACATCCCGGTTTCGTGCCAGGTGAATGCAGGCGATGCGGTGGGATCACTATTGAATTGATGGACCCGTTGGGCGAATGTCCGCCTGGCGGCTTCAATCCGGTCAATTTCCTCGTCCGTGCCGTATACGACAAATGGTGGATACGAACGGCAGGAATCGATGGCCGCGTAGAAGACCTGACGGAGATGCAAGAAGGTATTAAGAGCCGCGTTCCCTATTCCTTGTTGTGGTTCGGGTAGTGAGGTGAGAAATCTGCTCCGCGCTACCCCTTGGGGATGCTCTGCTGTAAAGATCACCGCATAATTCCGATCAAAGGCAATCGCTCCCTGGTTGACGACACCGTCGGTTAAATCCTGCAATCTGATGAAATGGACATACTGTTTGATTCTGGCTTCACTCGACTGAGTAGGCACAAATTGTCCGGGAACCCGGCGAATGACGAGGTCCCGATATTTTGCCACTTGAATTCTGATGGATTTGTCATGGCCGTTGCTTTGACAGAGGGCCGGGCTGAAGGGGCGTGGATCTAGTCGAAGGGGAAGTATGTCCTGATCATTCGCGAACCCGTGGCCTGGACAGCCCATGAGAAGGACGATCAAAAGCATGAAACGGGAGGGGAGTCGGGAAAAGTTAACGTAACCATACCACATGTGAGAGTGCCTCCATTCCTATCCCCAAAGAGGGCATAAAAGAAACGAGCGCGTGTCTGCGTCTGTTCGAGACACACAATTGGATTGAGACTATGCGAGAACCAAGAACTTCCTCTTTCACCAAAGAGGAGCCGTTATGGATCAGACGACAAATCTAGGCGGAGAGAAAACCGGGAGGAGCACGAGAAGGGCTATGGTGATGGCGGAAGAGGTCCGGTGCGGTTGGTTTGAAGAGCGGAAGAACGCCCAACAGCGAAAACGTGCGGGGTATGTCAGCTGACAGCGTCTGAAGGCCTTGCCCGGCTTGACACGTCCAGCTACACCAACTGTTCCCATGAGTCTCCTGATCATGATGACCGTGGTGTATGTGGAGCGGAGTCGTATAGGCAAGGCCTCCGGTTACGAGCAGGAAGCACATGCTGAGCATGAACGCGGCAAGCGACTGTGTTGGAGTGGTTTTCCTCATCGTGGTCTATGGTCTCATAGCTTCAATTCCGATGCCCGCTCCCGTCAGGCTAGCTGTTCCTTTGCAAGGTGTCTACGGACGAGTACTCATCGATGCAACATTTCACTTCATGCTCATTGACATTCTGTAATAGCGAACTCCCAATGGTCTTTTCGATTTTGTTGAATCAACGTATCAATAGAATCCCGAAATATTCGTAAGCTGCCTTTTCCGATTTTTGTCGCCTTCAGGCGATCCTCTTCAACCCATCGATAGATAGTCCATCGGCTGACATTCAAGGTTTGAGCGGCTTCACCGACACGCAAGAGTTGTTTGTCCATGGGTTCTCCTTCCACAGCATATATGCTGGGGCATACGATTAACGTTATGTGATCGTGTCCGGTTGTTGACAGAGGACTCCGGCACGAAATGGTTTCAATCGGGCTTGAGCGTGGTTTCTTCTGGAGCGCCAGACATCGAATCAATGGGGAATGGAGATCATTCAAGCATCAACCATTCTGCTCGCGAGGAAACGCTGCTCTTGAGATATGTGTTCAGGGATGGACTGTTGAGAGTCCCAATCTATCCATGAACCAAAAAACGGACGGGCGGGCCGCGAGGAGAGAAGGTGTATACGGAGGAGGTTCGAGGGAAGGTGAATGCGGGTGTCAGAGTCCAGAGCAGGAAGGGAAGAACCAGTGCCGACCATTGAGGAATCGAACCGGCACCTGAAGTAATTTGGGCGACATGACAGGCCCAGGAGCAAAGAAGAGAGAAGGATTCGGCCGGGTGGGAATGATGGGTGGGGCTGGGATCCAGGGACTTTGAAGCACAGAAGGCACCCGCACCCAGAAGCACGACGTGTAATCCAATCAATAGCACGATCAGGCCAGGTGCCAATCGAGTGTAGAGATTGGTGAATGAGGTTGATGAGTGGGACTTCATGGGATCCGGGCGTTTAGGGTTCCGAATTAGGTTTTGTGGCAATTGCCATGTTGGGAATGCCGGCCAATCGAATGATATCCATGACTTTAATGACCTGGCCATGGGGAACCTGTTCATCGGCGTTAATGACGAGTGATGGGTCAGGGTCGGTTTGTCGAAGACTTGCCAGCCGAATTTCCAGTTCTGATAAATCGATGCGATCTTTGTTGTAGTAGAGCGTCCCTTCACGGGTGAGTGTGAGAGAGATTTGATCAGGGACTTTATCCGTCGCGGAGTCAGCAGTCGGAAGGGTGACGGGCATCCCATGCTGAATGGTCATGGACAGAGTGGCAATCATGAAAAACATCAGCAGGAAAAACATGGTGTCGATCATGGGTATAATCTCGATCCTGGCCTTCTTTTTCACCGCTGCGGGGAGTTTCATGAGCCTATGAAGCCTTAGATTTTTGAAGGGTGGCCTGAATCTGCGTGGCGTATTGTTCGATGCGTTCGGTTTCTTGCTCAACTTGCGAAAGGAAATAATTATAGGGAATAAGTGTGATGACGGCGACACAAATCCCTGCTGCGGTACAAATCAGGGCCTCGGCCACACCCCCGGTGACCGCATGGGGATTCCCTAATCCGGTTTCCGCCATTATGCCAAAGGAACTGATCATTCCGATAATTGTGCCCAGTAGTCCGAGTAAAGGCCCCAAGGTAATCACCGTATCCAGGACGGATAATCCGCGTTTGAGTTGAGACACCTCAGCGATTCCCGCCGCTTCCATGGCTTTGTCCGGCTGTTCCCCGCGGTGGACAATGCCTGAGGCCAGAACCCGTAATGTTGGACTCTGGCGTTGTTCGGCTAATGCCAGCGCATCGGTCCATTTTCCCTGTTCGACCAGTTTTATCATCCGATCCGCGAGGCGGCTGAAGCGTAACGATCGGAACTGAAGGCCGCGTTCAATGGTGATGGTCAGGGCCAACAGGGAACAGCCTAAAATCGGGACCATCATCCATCCGCCCTTTATGAGTAATTGAATCATTCCTAACTCCCTTTTCTGTTTGTCGCTTAACTGTTCAGGTCAAATCTAATGGGAATGTCCACCCATTTGGCAACGGGGATGTTCCCATCTTTCGCGGGCTGAAACTTCCAGCTTTTGATGGCTTCCTGTGCGGCCAGATCCAATGCCTCATGGCCGCAACTTTTCCTAATTTCTACCTGACTGGGAACTCCATCGATTGAAATCAGTGTTCGAACGATAACGGTGCCTTCCCATCCGGATTCTCGGGCCACACGGGGATACAGAGGCTTGGAGGAGGACACAATCATCGGCCTGGAAGTTGAGGCTCCTGTCGAAATTGGCGGGGGGGCCTTTAACGCCGAATGAGTCGTCGGACTTTGTGGAGGAGGAAGCGTGTGTTGTGTCATGGGTTTCTGACTATTGACATTAAAAGGCATTCTCGCAGGGGGTTGTTCCCTTTGCGGCGAAGACGTGGAAAGCGGTGGTTTCTGATCTGATCGTTGAGGAACGGCCATTTTCATCATTTGACGGCTCTTGATCGCCTGATCCGTCCGTGTGTCTTTGAGCGCCGGTTGTGCCTGAGCGAGAGGCGGCGGCGGAGCCAGAGGAGAAGGTGCCGGCGTCAGCGAGGCCTGCACGGGTGGGGGTGGTATGGACTGAACGGGCTGAGTCAGCGGAGAAGGTGGTGTGGGATGAGAGAGATCTGGTCGATCCGGGGCCACTTCCTTCGCCGGAGGTTGGGGAGCGGGACTGATTGATTGAAGACCAGGGACTAATGTCACCTGGACCGTCGGTGTGGGCTCTTTGACTATGGGGAAGGTTGGAAGATAAGACAACCCAGCGAGCAGTGCCGAATGGAGAATGGCGCTGCCGAAAGCCCCGAGGAGAAACAACCGATTACTGGAATCGGATGAGGAATATCTCATAACTGTGGTCATGACTTGGTTCTTTTTAAGAGGTCTTGGATTCGTTCGTCCTGCCCACCCAACCTCACGTATTCTTTATAGTATTTGAGTGCTTTTTGTGGAGCATTGCGATGGAACTCGTACAACAGCCCGAGATTATAATGGCATTCGGCTAACTGTGGATTCAATGCTAAAGCTGTTTGATATTCTTCTTCCGCTTGATCAATTTTTAACAGGGCCGCATACACGACACCGAGATTGACGTGAGCCTCGGAATTGTTTTTCTCGATTTTGGTGACGTGCTCAAACGCCTGGGCAGCTTCTTGAAAGGCTTCTTTTTGTCGGTAGAGGATGCCTAAGTTAAAATAAGGGTCTGCCAATTTATTGTTCAAGCTGACGACATGTTGGTAGGCCTGAATGGCTTTGTCTACGTGCTCCGATTGTTGTGCGAGGGCCCCGGCCATCAACCACCCGTTGACATACGTGGGATGCTGGGAGACCAGTTGATCCACGTAACGTTGGGCTTCATCGGGTTTCTGCCCTTGTACCAGCCAAAACGCCATGCCGTATAAGGATTCGACCCGATGAGGTTCGAGTTCTAATACGGCCAGATGGGCCTGGATGGCCTTTTCCCCTTGTTGTTGCCGATCATAGAAGTCGGCCAAAGCAATGCGGGCTTCCAAAAATTTCGGATACGCCTTTAAGGCAAGTTGAAAGGATTCCTCGGCTTTTTGGTATTGGGCCTGTTGCTGGTAGATAAATCCAAGATCTACATAGGCTTGGGCGAATTGGGGATAGGCGTTTACCGCTCGCTGCAACTCAAGGACGGCCTTGTCCGGTTGTTCAAGGTTGATCAGAACCAAACCCAAAAGATGGTGGGCTTCGGCATACCCAGGGTACAAATCTAGCGCGTGTTCTAATGGAGCGATGGCCGAAGTCCATTGTTGCTGCTGATAGGCGGAAAACGCTTGCTCCAGAAAATCCTGGGCTTCACCAGCCCGGGTTGAGGCGCTACCCATGCAGAAATGGGCGAGGAGTAAAAAGAATACGATTTGTCTGATTTTAGAAAGATGCGGTGTCATGTATGGACCCTTTTTTGGCAATTTTCCCAAGGTTATTGAAGCAAATCAAATCGAATGGGCAGGTCAACAGTGGAAGCCACGGTAAATTCCCCATTTTTCGCCGGCTTAAAGGACCAGTCTTTGACGGCCTGCACGGCACTGTCGTCTAAAACCTGAAACCCCGAACTTTCTTGAACTGTGGCATCCTTGACTATGCCCTCAGCGGTAATGCGCGCACGTAATACCACTTTTCCGTGCCAGCCTTGCTCTCTGGCCATTCGGGGATAAAGGGGGCGTTCGGTTTTCAATGGCTTGACGCTTATGAAACGCCCGCGTGTCTTCCCGGTCTGGTCGATGAGAGTTCGTGGAATGGAATCCTGCGGCAGATTCACGACATGAAGGTCTGGAAGTGCAAGGTGGTGAAATGTCGTGCCAGGCCATGGATGGCTGAACGTAGGCAAAGGAAATGAAAGCGTTCTGGCGACTTTTGTCACGGTTGTTCCCGTCACTTCAATGACCTCTAGTGTTTCGATTTCTGATTCTGCGAATTCCGCTGCAAACGAATGAGGAACCAAACAGAGAGAGCCTACCCATATGAGAGGTAGCATGGTCAGGGCATAGAAGAAGGACATGGAGGGCCAATGTTTCCAAATTGTTGAGAGGGTGCGAAGCGTTGCTTTGTCGGTGTGATTGTTTTGCATAATAGCGACATTCCTCAAACACATCAGTAGGCATCCAAGAGTTTTGTTCGTAGGGTTTGATATTCTTCTTCCGTTATTAACCCATCGTGTTTGGCCTGCTCCAATTCTCGTAATTGTTCGGCAAGAGTGTTATGCGTTGGCTGGTCAGGGCCTACAAGGGAATCACCGAGAGGTTTGCTCATCCTCGGTTCTTGAGGTGTGTCCTTATGCTCTACAATGACATGTTGGGGCAAGGCTGTGACAAGGCTTTCCCACACTGGTGATGGTTGTACTTTGCCGTTTGGTCCTGGAATCAGGTCATACCCGGGATGAGCGAGAACGTGTAACGGGTTTGCTCGAGCCTGAATAATTTCCGTCTTGCCTATTGTGGGATGTCGAAAGTTTGCAAATTGAACATGCAGTCTCCCATCCTGGATATAGCATCCGCCTGATGTAAGAAGAGCAGTGTCCTGAGGTTGTGGGTCTTCAATAAAAAATAGGGCCTCTTCTAATGGTGTAGCCCGCTGGAGGGCTTGATTGAGGTGTTTCGAAAGAAAGGCGATGAGGGCGGGGGAGAAGGCCGGTGACGATTCTGGAAGGTGGGGCACGGCCATATACGCAAAACTATTTTCGAGTGAGGAAGCTGGTCGAGGATTCACGGTAAAGGAGCCAAGGATCCTGGCAAGGGTGTTTTCGGATACAGTTGCCGGGTGACTATGGTTAAGCTGGTTTGCTCGAGCAGTGACCTCAAGGCGGACGAATTGATGCTGGTCCTCAAATGTCATCCTTGATACCGGAGCTGTTGGCCTACAGCCAAGTGTCAAGCATGTGCTCAGTGTAAGAAGTCCTATGGTCAGGCAGAACCTGGAAAGAGAGGCAATCATATCAATGAACCCATTAAACGGCCCTAATGGCGTTGACCATTGTTACCTACGTTGATGTTGTGTGGTTGGAAAAGTTCTCATGATCATGGCGAATGTTGTTACTGAATTTGAATGCGAGAGATTTCTCCCTAGCCAAAAGGAATTTCCCCACGCCTGCTCTTGGGGATTTGGTGAGGGATTACAATAAACCCTTTCGGTTTTCTGACGTGTGTATAGCGTACCTTGAACTCTCCCAACGAGATTATCTCTTTTTTAGCATTTTTTTGTCTGTGCTGCAGAGCACGTTCACGGGGGAGAATAGCCAGATTAAAGCCTCAACCCAGCTTCAATCTGACTATTCTGTGTTCCCTCTCTTATTTCTTCTCCTGAAAAAGGTATTCAGGCCATGTTTTCGGTTAGCTAGGAGTGCCAATATGAAAGAAATGCACAAACCCTGTCAGGAAGCTCACCCCTTGTTCCAGCCCTCCGTTAAAGTCTTGGACCAATGGCACCTGGGAATAAAAGTACCAACTGGTGCTGTCGTTTAAGTTCAGCGTGATTCCAGGGGTGAACATGAGGTTCGTCGAACCAGTATTGTTGACCCCGCGTGTTTGAAGGGTGTCATCAATCTCGGTTTCACCGGCAAGCCCCGCTCCAATCCCACCGGCTTGTGAGAGTGTGCTGCGGTAGGTGTCATGCACGGAGTAAGTCCAGTTCAGTTGTCCTGAGAGATTTATGGCGGGAGTCACGTTGTAACTCAGGCCTCCGGTGACCATGTGGGTGTCCCCAAATTGGTAATCGAATTTATTTTTGAAGGTATGGCGATAGGTATATGAGAAGAATTGGTTCAGTTTGTGTGGAATGAGTTCATAGGATTGAAAAATGTGCCCAATTGCCCCATAGTCGCCCCGGCCGACTTGAAGGGAGGGCTCTTGGACGACCCCTTCTGAATTTCTGGCTTGAAACTCGCCCGTGGGGAAATCTACGCCTGCTCCGATAACGATCAGACTGCGAAGAGAGGGCAGGAAGCCATATTTTGCCATGAGTCGAATATCTCCGATGCTT
The DNA here is from genome assembly GCA_041737015.1 of Nitrospirales bacterium. Lineage (GTDB taxonomy): Bacteria > Nitrospirota > Nitrospiria > Nitrospirales > UBA8639 > Nitrospira_E. The sequence goes on along the minus strand of JBGSSO010000318.1, from coordinate 1,487 downwards.
GAGGTATCAAAATTTTCAAACGCACCTTTACCTTCGTTAGGTCCAGAATCGGGCTCTACCCCTACTTCGATTTGGTGGTCATGATCCCTGAAGACTACCGGAACAGTGAGCTGAAGGGTGAAATTGTCGGTGACGCCATAATTCAGGTTGAGTTGCAGTTGTTGATTGATCGTTTGAAATTCTTGGTGCTCATCAAGAATTTGTTCTTTGCTTTCCAAGTTGACGGCAGCGACTCGTTGATCCGGGCCCGTCTGTGGAACGTAACTATAATTAACATCGGCTCGTAAGCTTCCTTGAGGCTGAACGCTGGGTTGATTGCCGATGGCCAGAAAGCAGGAGGCTGACCCGCAACTGGCATGTGCAGGCGTTTGGGAAAGGGAAAGAACGACAATCGGAATAACAAGGAGAAGGGAGAATTTTTGTGACAAAATCTGCCGGTGTTTCATGAACGATAATCCTTTTTTGAAAAAAAATACATGAATTCAAAATATTTGCATGGTGTGCGCAGAAATTACTTCTGTCTCCTCAACTGAGGCGAAAGGGGACCCCATAGCCCAATCAGCACGATCCACGCAAAATTACTTAAGAAAACAGGATTGTGCTTGAAAGATTTGGAGGGCCACGGGCAAGGAGCAGTGAAAATTGGAGAGGGAGAAAGGAAGAAAATTTTGGTAGTTCCAGGGTATAGGAAAAGCGTCGAACGGGGGGAGGGGTTGGATCCGCACTGTGCGCCATTTGGCCGGCACTGCAGAAAAGTGTGCATAAAGGAGTGGCATGGGTGGCTGCTTGATGGTGAGCATGCGTATGCGCATGCCCCATCAATTGGGAAGGCAACCAAGCGCTGACACCAAAAATGGCAGCGACAAGAATAATCGTCGCGCTAGACACAAACAGACGTTTCACGGGACTGGGGCAAACTTTCTGGATACCGTCGTTTCTTGGAGTAACGGTTGAACGGTTTCGATGATGGACTGTTCTGTGAGCAGCCCACCTTTCACAATCTTGCGGACATGCCCGGTTTTATCAATGAAAATACTCACGGGAAGACCTACTACACCATATTGATTGGCCACATGGTTATCCGGGTCGAGAAGAACCGGGAACGTGTGTTGATGCTCTTGGATGTGTTCACGAACTTTCTGGATGTCTTCTAATTCATTGATGGCCATGATGATAAAACCTTGATTTCCCAGGGCATCATAGGCCGTTTGCATGGCTGGCATTTCTTTGGTGCAGGGTTGGCACCAGGTGGCCCAAAAATTTAGCAAGACGACTTGGCCTCGATACTGGTCGAGCGAGCTTTCCGTTCCGGTCAAGCTGGTGAGCTGAAATGCTGGTGCCGGGCTTCCTATGAGAGGCGGACGACTGGCCATGCCCCACGATGAAGCAAGCCCTATCCCAAGGGAAAACAGGATGGCGGTCATGCAAGCGGTGATTCTCACGATGTTTTTTGGCATTGCCGGTTCTCCTTGGCTCCCATGAACCCT
>JBGSSO010000235.1:0-2745 GCA_041737015.1 Nitrospirales bacterium | reverse complement strand
ATGCCGGATTTGGCGAGAGCATTTGAACGGGTCATCATTACGAAAAAATAGTGGAAGGAGAAACCCTTATGCCGGTACAAGTCTATGGAGTCAATCATGTGGTGATTGAAGTTGACGATGCTCAGAAAGCCGTCGAGTTTTATGCAGATGTCTTCAATCTTGAGATGTTACGAGGCGGTGAGGGGGCTGCCTGGTGCAAAATGGGGGAACATCAGTTTTTGGCGATCTTTGAAGTGAAAACCCTTCAACCCGATCGCACCAAGCATTTTGGAATTATGGTCAGGGATGACGCCCAAGTGAAGGAAGTTCGGGAAAAAATCACCAAGAAATATGGACTAGAGGTGCATCCTGATTTTCGATGTGATTTCAGGGATCCATGGGGCAATCGGATACAAGTTGGAGATTTGCATGATGAATCGTTGGTCTGGCTCCTTCCCTACCGGGAGGTTCAGGATATCGGGATCTCGTTTGCCCCGCCTAATAAAGCCCCTTAACCACCTGGGGCACAAAGAGCAAGGTAGCTTTTTTTTGTGAGGGGGAATCGGCGATACTGTGTCCCTATGGATAAATCCACCCAGTCGGTTTTGGGAGATCAGTCGTCGCGGTATCAAGCACTTCTCGAGGTTTCTGAGGCGATCGCCGTCCACCGTGATCTCAACAACCTGATACAAGATCTGGCTCAGCGCCTTCCCCGTATTGTTCCACTGAATTTCATCGGTCTGGCTCTGCATCAACCCGACCGGAACACCATCCAGGATTATATCATTCAGGCTAATATTCCTGCGGATATTCAGGGCGGGAAAGAATGGGCTTTGGATGCCCATCCGAGTGGCTGGGTTTGGCAAGCCCAACAACCGTTGATTATTTCTGACCTGACTCAAGACTCCCGGTTTCCCACGGTGCTCCCATTAATGCTCGAAGACGGCGTGCAGTCTTTATGTACCGTCCCGCTGACCACCGCCTTACGCCGTCTGGGAGCACTCGACTTCGCGAGCGTTGAACAGGATACCTATCAAGAGTCGGAATTGACGTTTCTGCTCCAAGTCGCCAAACAGGTGGCCGTTGCGGTGGATAATGTCCTGCATCAGGAGGAATTGTGCCGCGAGCGGGATCGCCTGCAAGTGTTGCTGGACGTCAATAATGCGGTTGTCTCGAAACGGGAATTAGGAGCGCTATTCACGACCATGGTCTCCTCCTTGCGTCGGGTGGTCCCGCATGAAGCTACCAGCTTGTATCTCTATAATCCCGACGCGAAGAATTTTCATCGACATGTGCTTGATTTTCCGTCGGGGAAAGGCTTGTTAGGGGGAAGTCATTCGATTGCACTTGATGACACGCCTGCCGGGGAGGCGTTTCGATCACGGAAAACGGTCTGTTGGCAGAAAGCCGACCTGCAACAATTCCATTCCGATACAGCCGGCCAACTAATCGCAGAGGGGGTCGAATCCGGTTGCTGTGCCCCTCTCATGCTGCCCGGGCGTGTGTTAGGCACCTTAAATCTCGCCAGTCTTCGTCCATCGGTCTTTTCCTGTGACGATGCCGATCTTCTCACGCAAGTGGCCGGACAGATGGCCATCGCGCTTGATAATGCGCTGGCCTATCAGGAGATCACCGAATTAAAGGAAAAATTGGAGAAGGAAAATGTGTATCTTCGCGAGGAAATCCGCACCGAAGCGAACTTTGAGGACATCGTCGGGGAGAGTCGTGGATTAAAGCATGTCCTTCAACAACTTGGAATTGTGGCTCCGACCGATTCGACGGTGCTGGTCCTTGGCGAGACGGGAACCGGGAAGGAACTCATCGCCCGCGCCCTTCATCAACTCAGCACGCGAAATGACCGGGCCTTTGTCAAAATTAACTGTGCGGCCATTCCGACGGGTCTGTTGGAAAGCGAGCTGTTTGGCCACGAAAAAGGCGCCTTTACCGGGGCCATAGCCCAAAAGGTCGGTCGCTTTGAACTGGCGCATCGCGGAACAATTTTTTTGGATGAAATCGGAGAAGTGCCGTTAGAGCTGCAATCCAAGATGCTTCGGGTTCTCCAGGAACAGGAGTTTGAACGATTAGGCGGGACGCGCACGATCCGCGTGGATGTTCGACTGGTTGCGGCCACCAACCGGGATTTAATGCAGATGGTGGAAGCCGGGGATTTTCGTCGTGACTTGTATTACCGGTTGAATGTCTTCCCGATCACGGTTCCGCCACTTCGCGAACGGCAGGAGGATATTCCGATTCTCGTTCGGTATTTTGCCCAGCGTTATGCCACCAGGATGAAAAAGCCCATCGAGACCATTCCTACCAAGACGATGGAACGTCTGTCAGGCTATCCCTGGCCGGGGAATATTCGCGAACTGGAAAACCTGATTGAGCGAGCGGTTATTCTGTCACAGGGTTCCGAACTGGCGGTGCCCTTATTGGACCTCAAAGCAGGCCTTCAGCGGGGGACTCAGTCAATGGCAACCTTAGAGGGTGCCGAACGGGATCATATCCTCCGGGCCTTGCAAGACACCAAATGGGTAATCGGCGGTGCTTCAGGCACGGCGGTACGGCTGGGGATGAAGCGCACCACGTTGATCTCGAAGATGAAAAAGCTCGGCATCTCCCGCCCCACGTAATGGAGTGTAGGTAAGCTTGGAGAAAGTATATGCAAGGATTCCTCGATCACATAGTCTTGAATATTGAACATGATGAAACGATTATCGATTTTTACACAAAAATTTTGATGTTACCCGCAGAGCGACTCGAAGA
>JBGSSO010000151.1:0-14715 GCA_041737015.1 Nitrospirales bacterium | reverse complement strand
TCCCGTTTCTGGGTGCCGCTCTGGGAATGATATTTTGGTCAAAACCTCGGGCCTTCAAAGTCTGGGGGCTACTGGTGATCATCACAACCTGGTTGATCGTGGGCACCTCTTCCTGGATGTCAGGCGCGCCCGCAACCATCTCACTCTCCTTGATGCACGTAATTCTTTTGGCAGGGTTTCTCCCCATCCTCGGACAACATCCCAACAAGGAAACTCCAATTTCGCTGTGCCTGATGCTGCTGTTCACCGGATTGGGTTTAGGCTATGTGACGAGTCCAGGGCCCTCAGGCTCAATATTTTTAAGCGGGATTTTTGGGCTTTTAATCCTTTCCTTGATCCGGCACAGGAGACAGGGTCGGGAAGCCACCTGGTCTGCGATCGGGGTTTTGGCTATTGGCATCCTTTCACTCCTACTTTCCGTGATAGCGTCTGATCTCATTAGGATCGTGGCGCTGCTTGTCCCTCTGGCAATCCTGTGGCCGCTCTGGCCTGTTCATAGGGCATTTGTGGCCTCTGTGAGGAATTTGCCCGGTATGCTTCCGGCCTTTCTCGCTGTCTTCCTGCCGAGTCTCGGATTCAACGGGATATCCAACCTCATCCCGGTCATTCCCGAAAATGTCTTGAATATCCTTTGGGTTGTTGCCTTAGGCAGCGCTCTTTATGGATCGTTACTCGCATTAAATCAGACTTCGATGGATGCATTGTTGGCTTACGCTCACATGGCCCTTGGTTCCATCTTGTGGTGGGTTTTAGCCGTCTCGCAGACTGTTGCTCCAGGGGCGATTATCTATTTGGGCGGACTATGCTTGGTGATCTCCGGGTTGCTCCTTGCCGACCTGCACATCCGTGCACGGTTCGGCTCCCTTGACTTGAATACATCCCACGGTTTAGCCCACATTATGCCTGGATTCTCTGTCATCTTCGTCCTGTTCATTACGGCCGCCTTGGGTCTCCCAATATTCACCCTGTTTTCGGCTTTTATGGACATGATGTTGGGCCTCTCTTCCACTCCGGTAGGAAGCCTGGCGTTGATTCTTCTTCTTTGGTTGATGGCTTCCTGGTATTTCCCCCGGCTCATGCAGCAAGTGTTATTCGGGCACCCTTCGTCACGATTTACGGCCGGCTACGATCTCCATCTTGACGAAAGGGTCTCACTCATTCTCTTGTTGGCTCTTCTAGTCATACTCGGCATGGCCCCCCCTCATTGGTTCGGGACCGCCGATTCAACGGTTCAGATGATTCAATTACCTTTTGAAATCTCACAGGACGCCATATGGAAACACTAACACCCATTCAGTACAGCGAAGCCCAACGAATGGAGGTGCGCTCGCTGGTGAATCTGGCCGGCGAGGTCATTGCCTATTATTGGCCCATGCGGACTTTTATTTACCGGAATATTCTTCATGGTTTGGAGTATTTGGATTTTGAAGAAGCGGTCAAGCAAGGCCAACGTTTCCTTGGCGGTCGCCCTTACCTTCCCAACGAGCGATTTCGGGACTATTTTCAAACCGGTCGAATTCGTGTTGAGGATGTTGACGCCGCACTGAAGCCGTTGATTCAAGACAAAACAGTGATGATAGGGAACAAACCCATCACGCATCTTGAGGTACTCCGGGCTCATCTGGTTCATGGCATCACAACCACGGACCACGGCAAACATGAAGATGCCGGGAAGGATCAGTCAGAACACGACACCTTGAGCGCTCTCACCGACCGATTGCGGACTGTACTCCGGCAACCAACCTGCGACGAAAGGGTGAAAACCCTTGTGCTAGCCGACACAAAGGCTCTTGGACATGATGTGACATTAAGCGCCTGGTGTGATCGTGTTCTGGGAACCCGGGTCGTCGAGCAAATCAATGAAGAACTCATTAAATGGTGCGGAGCCTTTGTTGATGAAGGTCATGCCGCGTGGACCTTGCCCCATCGCGAGTTCTCATTTTATAACGCATGGAAACGTCTTGCCCAACACGATTTCAGCGGTAGATTCCTTGGCATTCAAGACTGGAAACACAAAATTCTGAGCTTGCCGGAGCGCCCGGAAGATACCATCCTGACGTACTTAGAAACCCTAGGAATCCCCAAATCCCTATGGGAAGACTACCTCTCTCTTCAGTTGGGCGCCTTACCGGGATGGGCTGGATTTATCAAGTGGCGCGCTGAAGAGGCCGGCTATGAATGGCAAGCCGCGTTCCCCGCCAGCCTGGTCAAGTATCTCGCTATCCGGTTGTTTTATGAGAGAGAGCTGGTCAGTACGGCCTGCCAGGCGCAGTTGGGCATAACCGGAGACTATATGGCCCTGTTAGCCTTTATGCAGGACCAATCTCACGGCTACTATCTCCGTCAGGCCCGCGTGGCTGGCACGCTCACAACAAAATACGCACACCAAGTTGATCGTTTGCGATACGGAAATTCACGAGGTGGGCAGGAGGCCTGGCAAACTCTTGCGGACCACTACAGCGCTGGAACCTTGGAGGAGGAAGACACGGAATGCCAATCACAAGCCAGTCGTCTCTTAAGCTTGGCTTCAATCCTTCAGATAGAGCCTCAGACCTTGCCCATCACTGCCCCCGGCGACTTAGAGATTCTTCTGAACTGGCTGGAGGCCTTCCCGGAAACCCAACATGGCCCCTATTGGTTGCAAGCTTTTGAAGCAAGATATCGAACAGTTCTTTTGGAAACACTACGGCCCAATATTATCAAAAAACTCCGTGAACCGGTTCCGAATCAGGACCAGACTGCTGCAGTTCGCCCATTGACACAAGCCGTCTTGTGTATCGACGTTCGTTCTGAAGGGTTTCGACGCCATTTAGAAGAAATCGGCGGGTATGAAACCCTGGGCTTTGCCGGATTTTTTGCCATCCCCTTCCGCTTTCAAGCGTTCGGCAGCCACCATGAGACTGATCAATGTCCGGTCCTCCTCAAACCCAAACATGTGGTGCGGGAAGTCCCAAGGGCCTATCAAAGCCTGGAAGCCGAAAAACACCTCGCGGGCATCCAGCTGCTTCAAACCGGTCACCAATTGCTCCATGAACTCAAAGAAAATGTGATTACGCCCTATGTCATGGTTGAGGCAATGGGATGGTTTTACGTCTTTCCCTTCATCCTGAAAACCACTCTGGCCACCTGGTATCGAGAATGGACATCATGGTTTCGTCGGTCTTTTGCACCGCCACTCGGTACAACCCTGACCGTGAATAAGTTAACCCAAGAAGAGGCGTTAGGGATGTTAGCGGTTGAACAACGACCCACGATCCGTCTTGCCTTACGAGAGCAACTTGGACTCTCCGGCAGTCAAGTTTCCCAAGAACTTATTGAAACCTTGCGCCGATATGCGTTGGAGGAGGAGGAGGGCCCCCTCCCCGATACCGCTCGTCAACGTCTTGGACTATCAGCCGACCAGGAAGAAGCCTTTATCGATCAGCTCCGCCGCCACTATCAAATTGATTCGCGTGGGGCCTCGGCCCGATTGCATCGCATCACGCAAACAGGGTTCACGCAGACCGAGCAAGTCATTTTTGTCGAAACAAATCTCCGTCTTATGGGGCTGACCAATAATTTCTCCCGATTCGTGCTGCTCTGTGGTCATGGCAGTACCTCCGAGAATAATCCCTTTGAATCAGGACTTGATTGTGGAGCGTGTGGGGGAAATCATGGGATGCCCAACGTTCGGACCTTTGCCGCGATGGCCAACAAGTCTGATATCCGAGCACTGCTCAGAGAGCGGGGGATCACCATACCCCAGGATACGTTCTTCCTTGCCGGTCAGGTTGACACCACCACTGATGCTGTCCAACTCTTTGACCTGGAGGATGTCCCCTCCACTCACCGTCACCACTTGTCACAATTGATACGTGATCTTGAAGAAGCCGGTCGACAGAATAGCCTTGAACGATGTGCCTGGTTTCCAGATGTCAGGAGATCGCTGTCACCCGAGAAGGCAGCCCAGGAAGTGAAAAACCGAAGCCTCGATTGGTCTCAAGTTCGACCTGAATGGGGATTATCCCGCAATGCCGCATTTATTGTAGGACACCGCAACCTGACCCGAGACCTTAATCTTGAAGGACGGACGTTCCTGCATTCATACGATTATCAGGGTGATCCGACCGGGAGGTTTCTGCAGATTATCCTGACCGCGCCTGGAGTGGTGATCCAATGGATCAGCATGGAGCATTACTTTTCCACGGTGGCACCCGAGGTCTATGGGAGCGGGAGCAAAATATACCATAACGTGACCGGACGGATTGGTGTCATGTCCGGCACACAAAGTGATTTGCGAGTTGGGCTTCCTTGGCAGACCGTCATGAATGGTGAGGACCCCAACCATGAAGCCATGCGCCCGCTTTACATCGTGGAAGCCCCACGAGAGCGTATTACTATGCTGATTGAAAAGAATGAAATCCTCCGACGGTTTTTTGATGGCTGTTGGGTCCACCTGGTGGCTCTGGAACCGGAGGAAGGCACGTTTTACAACTATGTCCCCAAACAGGGTTGGAGTGGGGTATCTCTACCAGCTCAGTGAAACTGTTCATACAAATGGATGATTTAAAAAAAGGAGCACACAAGCCATGAGCGGTTTAATTCTTCATCCAATGAAGGAAATTAAAATCATTATCGAGGGAGAACACCTGAGGTTTGTCAGTGACTTATTAGACAAGGTGAAAGCAACCGGGTACACCGTCATCAGCAACATTTCTGGCAAAGGCCACCATGGTTTTCATGAAGGGCATCTCATGTTTAATGATACCTCCAGCCAGGTCATCGTCTTTACCGTAGTACCAGAGGAAAAGGTCGAACCGATCCTTGCCGGTCTAGGCCCCCTCTTCAATCGTCACTCCGGTTCCATGTTTGTTTCCGATGTTGCCGTAAGCCGCCGGGATCGATTTACTGCAGGGGAAAAGTGAGGCCGACTTCATAAACCAGTATGTCGTGCGCAACAAACTTCTCCCCCATCCGAACGAATTATTGAGAAGACGGGCAAACGAAAAAAAATGGGGCCTCGATTACCTTGTACATGCAATCGGCGCGTGAACCTGGTTCCTCAACGAACCCGACAACTTTCAGGAACTCCCTACCACAATCTGAGCTCGAACGCTTGGAGAGCGTCCCGTTGATTAGCAGGATTGCTGCAGGCACATCCATGGTCACATTCTTTCGCGATAACCATCTTCATGCTATGAAGTGGTTGAGGTAATATTCCCCCCCACACGTTAGTGTAACGCTACACTTTGCTGGACAAATGATTTGATATTGGGATCGGTTGTGACGATGACACTCGTCCAGGGGCACTCCGGCGCACAAATCCTCGAGAGAATGGTCTCTCGTTGTGGAGAGGAAATTTCATGGAGACCCCCGTCAACAATAAGCAACTTGGGACGAGCGATTAACGCCCGAGCCAATAAAACTTGAATGGTCTGACTTGGAGAAAAGTTTTTGCTGCCGTATTGAACCAACGTTTGCAAGCCATCAGGAAAATTTTCCATTTCCTTCTGCAATTCAACGAAATTCAAGACCCACAGTAAATCCTCGGTTGAGAGGGTCTTTCGTCCCAATGTGATATTTTCCAAAAGTGTGGCTTCAAACAGTGACAAATCTCTGCTCAACACCAGAGCACGAATGCCATTGACGGCGTCCGAATGAAGGTCGCGGATATCAATTCCATTGTAGCGAACCGTTCCGTGTGATGGATCATCCAAACCCGCTAAAAGTCTGGAAGCCTGTAATCGTTGAGATTCCGTTCCGGACACCACGGCCCATTTTTCTCCTGGCTTCAAGTCTGCGGTGAGTTCAAAGGCATGTGGCCATGGGGGAGGCAACCCGCCAACATGGGTGACGGAAAGCCAGATCCCTTGGGAGGAAACCTCTGGCAAGCTGACAAACTGAGCAGAATTTTGATGGTCCTTGGGAAGAGAAAAAATATGTTGGATTTCGGTTAGGGCTGTTAAAAAATAAAAAATCACATAGGTTCGCTTAACGACCGAGTCCAAATTGACAAGGAGTGTGGCGATGATGACTTCCGCGGCAACTAATTGTCCTAATGTGAGTTCCCCTTTACTCAAGAGCCAACCCGCCGTCCCCAACAGACCCGTATGCAGAAGTACTTGAAGAGAAATAGACCCAATGTATTGTCGTATGAGCACACGGAGTCGTGACTCTCTCGCATGGACGTAGGCGTGAGCCAGGGAATCGGCTTTCTGAAGAATGAGATCCCGGCTCTGACTGGCTTTAAAATGACTGAGATTGTCGGCCACCTCCTGAAACCAATGATAGGTGGCATATTTGGTTTCTGACATGTGCAGGGTGGTTTGAAGTCCACCTTGTCCTAATACTCCGATGATCCCTACCGACAGGAGGAGAAGGAGATCAAAAACTAGAAAGTACGGGTGATACAGAACAAGCAACGTCATGCCAATGAACCCACTCACCACCACGTTGGTGAAGTCTACCAATAAAGCGGCAACGGCTCGTTGCATGAAAACAATTTCAAAAAACCGGCTGGCGTATTCACCGCGAAAATGTGCTTCTTGTATTGAGGGAAAGGTTCGGGCAAATGCCAGGGTCATGCGAACAAAAATTCGGCGTTCGAGTAGGTCCGTAGCATAAAATTGTAGAATTTTGAATACTCCGACGAATACCAGAACGCCAGCCATAATGCTAACCAGCGTGACAACCATAATCGGTTGGATGGAAAATGCGAAGGTATTCACTAGTTCCTGGACCGTGAGGGGAATAACAAGGGAAAACAAGCCAACGGCCAGGGCGTACATAAAGATCGTGCCAAGAAGTTGGCGCTCGTGCCGTAAAAATGTCCCCACGTGTTGAAGAACTTCTTTGTTCATGCTCTGTCCGGAGTCGGCGGATGTCATGGTGAATACATCGGTTCTGGTTCGTGGCTAGGCCACGGGTTGCGTCCAATGGCCAATGGCCCATTGGTAAAAGGCTTGGGCCTGATAATATTCGGCTTGCGCTTGGATATAGGTGACTTCTGCATCCACCTGGTTGCGTTCCCGAAGATTCACAAAGAGTAAATTGGTGGTCCCCATTTGAAACCGGGTTCTTTCGCCCTTCACCAGAGAGCGGGCATAGATGAGGGCTTGAGAAGACGCCTGCATTCGTTCTTCCGCTCGTAATAAGGCCGAGTTGGCATTGTCGATATCCAGGGCCACCTGTTGCATACGGTATTGTTGGATCCACCGGAATCGTTCCCCCTTGGCTTTCAGTTGCAGTTGTTGGCCGGTGGCGTCTTGTTGTAAGAATGGAAAGCTGAGTATGACTCCAAACCGGTAACCCAGTCCTAGGACAAATTCTCCCGGTTTCCTGGTGGGTTCAGCCTCTGCGCGAAGATCAGGGAGGAAATTATTGTTGGCGACATCAAGATCAATATGGTTTCGCGCCGCTTCAAGTACGACTTGAAGGATTTCCGGTCGGCGTTGTTGGGCCAGTTCGACATCGGTTGCCTGGGTTTGGATCCCCGAGGTCGAAGCGAGAGGAGAAAAGTCGGGGATCATGCGAAGATCGAAAGAAATGGGGGCGCCGTGGTCCCAGACGAACAGGGATAGTTTGAACTGTTCCTGTTCGGCTTCCCGTTTGGCCTTAATGACATTTTCCAATCGGCGTTGGACTTCCTGATGGGCTTCGGTGACATCAAATTCTGCCACGGCACCGGCTTCAGCCTGTCTGGTCAGTTGTTGAAGGCGGACTTTGGCGACCTCCAAGGCTTGTTGACGCAAGTCCACGGCTTTCCAGGCGGCCACCCATTTCCAATATTGAGTGGCGGCACCCAAATAGAGATCTTGACGGGTTTGCTGAATGTTGAGGTTGGCTTCCTGTTCTGCCAGTTTGGATTTTTCCAGTTCACCCCGTTCCGGATTGATACCAAGTCCTCGTAGTAACGGCAGCACGATGCCTAACAGAGGTTGATTGGTCTCGTTAACTCCGAGATCGGCCACTTCAACATTTCCTATGCCAGTTCGCCATCCAGCAAATCCTTGAAGCCCCCAGGGATGCCGCATCCGAATCAGGGTGTCGTTGAAGCCCACGGTCGCGGTTTGGTCATCTTTCACGAGACGTTCCAATTCAAAATCATTCACCAGGACAGGTTCAAAGGCCCCAAGAGCCTTCAGTAATTTCCCTTGAGCCTCCAGTTTTTCAGTCCGGCTCCCATGCAACAGTGGATGTTGTGTCTCAACCAAAGACAACACCGTTTCCAGGCGAAGTGGTTGAAGCCCCACGTATTGGGAAATAGATGTCTCTGAAGCCAGGATGGTCGATAGAGGAGACACAAAAAATACCGCGCCCGCGAACACGTAGGAAAGTGTCAATAAATTCCGTGGCATACGCTCTCTCTCCTTGAAAGGCTTTCAGGGTTGACAGTTATGGAATTTTCTGGATTGGTGATTATTTCCCACGCCGTCCTGCCTTAGGAAGAATGGCATCCGTAAGAGAGATGGAGTGTTCTTGGTAATCAGGCGGAAAGAGATTGACTCGTCTCCACAATTCATACCAGAGAGGCACCCGGTTTAACAGAACCCATCCCATGACCTGAGTGCCTTGGCGAACCTGGTTTTGTGGTGGCCAAGCATCGGCCTCCGGATCTTGAGCGACCCAAAACCGAAACCGTTTCTCCGAATCCGGGGTCTGATCAACCACCAGAATACGGCCATCGAACGTTCCAGCCATCAGCTCCGGCCACGAAGGAAGAGGTATAGCCGGAATGCCGTGGAACAAGAGTCGGACGTTCCTTCCTGGCTTGATGAGAGGCGCATCCAATGATTCGGCCCACATTTCCACGGCCCGCGTGGCCGTATCCGGGACGATGGTGAATAACGAATCGCCTTGCTTCACAATTTCACCAGCTCCCACTCGTGCCATTCGGACTACTGTCCCATCGATGGGCGCGGTAATACGGCTGGCTGTACGCCGTTGGGCCGCATTGGAGCGGGTGAGGGCCAGATCAGCCAGCTCCTTCGACGCATTGGCGGCTTCCCCGAGGGCTGCGGCTCGCTGAGAGCGAATGATCAGAAGGCGTTGGACGAGTTCTGCTTCAATCTGAGCTCGCCCGTGCGTCAGTGCCTGTCGTGATTGAGCCACTTCTTGAAGGGCGGCCCCACTCGCATTAAGGTCAGCTTGGGTCGCGGCCTCAGCTTGAATAGCTAATTCTAACTCACGCCGTGAAATGAGGCCTTCTGCTTCCAGAAGATGGGAGCGTTGTAAGTTCAGTTGAGCGGTTTTGGCGGCGACCTTTGCCGCAGCCAGGCGCTGTTCGACGCTCTGGATTCGATTTGACGCTTCTTGGACACGGGATTCGGCGGATCGAGTGGCGGAATTGGTCAGTTGAGCCATTTCCTCGATCTGTTTCTCCAATATTCGTGAACGAGTCAACGCAGTCTCCCGTCTTTCCTCCAGAGCTTCAATAGATTGGTCCAGCCTTAAGAGGAGATCCGGAGCCAGGAATTTTGGATCGACGTCCACGAGTTCAAGAACCAGATCCCCTTGTTTGACCATCATGCCTTCGTTGACATGCCAGTTCGTGATACGACCTTCAAGTGGTGCATGCATCTCTTGTGGACGTTCTGCGGGAGAATAGGCCGATAATTGCCCTTGAGCCTTGATCGTTTGGGTCCAGGGGACAAAGGCCAGAATCAAGATAAATACAAGAAAGAAACCGATGATGAATCGTGTGCCGGCATACAACTTCTTGGGAATTCTAACGGCTGCCCACGATTCAAAATGCGTATGACGCTCAAGGACCCAAAGCGGGGGAGGCGTTTGGTGGAAAACCAATGGAGTGGAAGATTGTTCTGCTGGTATGGGAGCAAGATCCATGAGTCAAATTACTTTCAGAGGATACACGGGAACTCGTCTCACGTGAACCGACCAATGATATCGCCTAAATCAGCTAATGTGGTTTACCAGACTGACATATGCCAAAGATATATTGATATTAGTGTCTCCCCATTGCTATGCCAAGTGAAAGGCATGTACTTTATCCAGATAATCCTTTGTCGCCAATGTCCAATCAACACTTTTTTCATTGAGGTCGGCACTCTCCAATGCCATGCTCTCGTGGTTCGTTGTGGGCTGCGGTTTCTCGGATGTTATGAAGGCTTGGAGTTGCCAGATCTGCCCACGGTGCCACGCGATCCTTTGTTCGATCGCTTCCATTTCATTCCTTAAGTGACCCAACATTCTTTTGGCGCCATCACGTCGGAACCCATTAGGATCCCTATAAGGCTTTTTGGTTAAATAAGCCAATCGGGTCTCGAGTCGTTGAATTCTTTTTTGGATTTCAGTCATTTGTATTTCGTAGGTCTCTAGGATTGCCAAATGGGTGTTCACATTCGTTTGCCTCTTTGACAATTCACTATCAAGGGCCTGGGAACATTCAACCGCATTCTGACCAAATGTGTTGAGGCTTGCTAACCCGACTATCGATAACCCGAAAAGAAATATTAATGTGTCTCGCATGGTCATTTCTCCTTCGAATAGTGATATCTGGCGTTTCCTTTCTGGGTGATATTTAACAACATCGGTTCTATATAGACAATTACATAATTTATTTTTATAGCATAAATTTTTTAAATGTAATTTTTATTTTACAGAGTAGATAAGATTGAGGTGAGTATCATGCCTGGCAGAAAGACAAGGAGCCTGGCAGAACCCAGCAGAGAAAAAAGAAACCACTAGTTCTGGAGATAATATCAGAATTGGCACCAAGGGAATCTCATTGGCCATTTACATATAGTGCTATTTTGAATCCGAAAATTGGGTCTAGTCCAACAAACGAACATAAACGGCCATAGACTTTCGAGTGCTATGCGTATCCCTGCGAAATTGTACCCTTTGCGAGGGGGGATTCCTCCGTCGGTGTTCCGAGATACAGAGAGATCCCCCACAAAATCTGCTCCCTCCTGACTTGAGTCAAACAACTTTTTGGCGGAAGGATAAACCCCTTTAGGATCTTTTGCCTTCTCCAAATTTTTCACTCTCTTCAGATGGCGGCATCGTGGAAAGCCGTTCAGCCTCCCCATAATGCCAAATGATTTGTTCACGAAGCTCCGAAATTTCCGAACGGTTTGCTCTTATAAGCGCCCTCCACTCTTGTCGTTTGATTTCTTTCGGATCCAGATACGGCTTCTTGTTGAACCGCTCCACCCGTTGCTCCAAGTGGGCCACCTTGGCTTGCAGCCGTACAGCCTCTTCATCAAGCAAGTCGGCAACCTCCCGATGCTCTTCTGCAGACCACTCCTTGGCAGCCTGAGGGGAAAGGTGGGGAAGCAGCACCTTCTCTTCAGATGACAGCACCCCGTTAAATCGGTCGGCCTCCCGATGATGCCAAGCGATTTTTTCATAAAGCTCCGAAATTTCCGCACGGTATGCTTCCATACGTCTCTTCCACGAATTTCGCTTGATTTCTTTCGGATCCAGATACGGCTTCTTGTTGAACCGCTCCACCCGTTGCTCCAAGTGGGCCACCTGGTCTTCCAGCCGTACAGCCTCTTCATGCCACAGGTCAGCAGCCTCCCGATGCTCTTCTGCAGACCACTCCTTGGTAGCCTGAGAGGAAAGGTGGGGAGGCTGCACCTGTGTTTTGGTCTGCACACAACCGAGAGAGAGACTAACCAAAACGATACCTGTTAGGGCAACCATTCCTCTTTTCAAAGTTCACCTCCTTCTGGTAAAAAGGGATTGGAATTAGACGGTCATCCTTCCTCTTACCCTGTCTGCCTGGAAAAATATACCTCAGTCATTCGGAATACCCCGTCCTTTCTTATCATCAAGATAACCACTTCCCGAACCATAGACAAATAGATACCCACGGGTTCACACCCGTGGCACTTAATCGCGGGCCAGGACCTGTCGGTGGGCGGCCATCACCCGTGAAATCGTGGCTTCACTGACATTATAAAGCCTCGCCATCTGTGCGCCGGTTTTTCTCCCGTCGAGAATATTCTCGATGATATCCGTACGTTGGTCCGCCCGGAGAGTGGGCTGTCGGCCACCTGTTCGCCCTTCGTCTTTTGCGACCTTTAACCCAACCTGGGTCCGCTCCCGAATCATCTCCCGCTCAAATTTGGCGAAGGCGCCCACCATCTGCATCATGCGGCCTGTTGGTGTGGTCGTGTCAATGGCCTCGGTCAAACTTTTAAAGCCAGCTCCAGCTTGGTGAATCTGTTTTTGAAGACCAACGGGAAGCAACCGCATCAGATCACGACACCCAAGCAGGAAGACGGAAAGACCGATCCTCTCCGCCCATTTTTCCCTGATCAAAATTTTGTGCCATTGACCGAGGTCCTCTCGACGGTCAATCAGCACACCAGAATTTTGTCGTCATTTCAGCACTGGCAACAGGTCTACACCAAGTACGCCGTGGATGAGAAGACCCTCTATACAGCCATTATGGGTTTAGGCTGTTCAATTGGGACTCGCAAGTAAAGTGGCCCGTAAGATCCGACGGAATGAGTAGACAATCGGAAGTTCCCATGAGTGCCAGTGAATGGTTTCGGGCAATTCGTAATGGAAAGATTCACCGGCCAGGCCATGAGGCTGGTCTCCTCAGCTGAGAGCTTGACAGCGATGATGTCTTGAGGGAATTGGAGGAACATCCATTACGTTCGTCGGATACAAAATTCGGCGTCTTGCCAATAGCCAAAAGAGTTTCAGAAATTCGAGTGGGAATTCCCCAATCGCTCCAGAGGACATCACGCATCTCCAGGACAGTAAGCCTTTCTGGGATTTTCTGAAGGAGCTCATTTGAAAAATTACAGACAGGCATATCCAGGTACATGTGTTCCAACATCGAGTGCTCCCATTGGCTGCCAATAAAAGCTTGAAATGCTCGGAATTTTTGCATGAGCTTAGGAAGAAATAACCATCCAAGATTCCAAAAAGTCGTGAGTTTTCCAATCAGAATCATGGTATTCCATAAACCTCCGGTGTCCATGAGGTGTTGTGCCTTAGAAGCCTTTGGCTTTTCGATAAAAGATTGAACCTGGTAAAGGGGAGCGAGGCCATCTTTTCTAATGAGACCCCCTGGTTGGATCCACCCGTAGTCCGTCTCCGGCGTCATGGGACGGACTCCAAGAAGAATGAGTTGATCCGGAAGGTCTTCCAGGGCATTGATCCCAGAGGAGAGAATATGAAGAAACCGATGAACAGGAGATATAAAATGGTCAGATGGGAAGATGATGACGGTGGCATCGACAGCAAGAAGCTTAAGATAGGACAGAGCCAGGAATACGCCAGGTCCCGTGTCGCAGTTTTTCGGCTGCAGCAGTAACGCACCTCCAGGATGTGCGGCCAGTTGCGGGGAAGCGATCTCCTCATGGGCCTGAGAGATGACCGTGATTTTTTGCTCACATTGGGTCACTTGATCAGCCCGCTCCAAGGTATGTTGAAACATCGACCGTTTCCCATGAAGGAGCAATACTGTTTAGGAATATCCCGCCCCAGCCACTGTTTAATGAATGGCTGCATGCGACTGCCGTTTCCACCGGCGAGAATGATCGACCATGCATTGGCTTTCTTAGTCTTCATAGAAGACTCCTTTCAGATTGACAATTTGGCCTGGGAACAATCGCTCCCATGCTTGGATGAGCCGAAGGAGATGGTGCTTTTGGTCCTACCTGGTCATTGGAAGATGCGGGTGTGAAACTCATGAAATTACCTCAAGCGAAGAACGTGAAGGTGAAGACGAATAGGTCGTCCTGACGAGTTCCGGGGAAAACGCCGGCTCAGTTCCTAGAACAGCCAGCGTGTCACGAATGCGGTCGGGGCGGTCCCAATCGCTCCAAAGCACATCTTCGACTTCAATTATGCCCAGACGTTCAGGAACGCGCTGGAGTAATTCAGCAGAAAAATTCAGTATTGGCAATTTTTGATATAACTGACGAAGCATACGGCCTTCATGAGGACTCCCGATGGCTTGTCCCAAGCGCTCAAACCGTTCCATGATGACATGGAGATATTGCCAGCCAAGCTTCCAGAGGGTTGCGACTTTCGCCACGATCACCGAGGTATTCCACAATGCCCCATTGGCCAGGGCATTGAGGACTTCGATCCGGCCTGGTTTGTGCAGAAATGAAACGACTTGCCGTACACAGGATCTTCCACTCCAACCCAGAACCCCGCCCACATTTACCCAGCTAGAGTCCAGCTCAAAATGAGTGGGACGAACACCCACCAGAAGAATGCGATCCTGAAGAAAATGGCTCGCACGCGTGGCTCGCTCAACCGTTTCCAAAAAGCGATCTTCCGGAAACACAAAATGATCAGCGGGGAAGATGACCACCGTGGCATTCGGATCCCATGCCCGGACATACATCAGGGGAAGATAAATCCCCGGCACTGTGCCGCAATAGTCAGGCTCAAGAATCACCTGTCCTGCTTGCTGACCTGCTAAAGCTTCGCTTGCATATCCTTGATGGACCTGAGACACCACGGTAATTTTTTGATGAGGAGCCCCCAACCGGTCAGCCCGGTCTAAGGTATGTTGAAGCATGGACCGGGTTCCCACGAACGTACAATATTGCTTGGGCTTGGGATAGCCAAACCATTCCTCAATAAACGGACGGGCTTGTTCACCATCCCCGCCAGCAAGAATGATCGACCACACATGAGATCCGTTAGTACTCATAGGAGCCTCCTTTCGGATTGACAAAATGGCCTGGGAAGTATTATATCGAGTTTTTTAGAGCTTCCTGGAATGTTTAATCG
>JBGSSO010000121.1:0-1781 GCA_041737015.1 Nitrospirales bacterium | reverse complement strand
GTGAATGGGTAGCAGGGTTAGCGGAAGTGATTAAGTATGGCATGATTGCGGATCAGAAATTTTTTGAATATTTAGAACAACACGTTGTTGGTTTACGAGAACAAGCAGAGGATGTGATCCCGACCGTCATTCGTCGGTGTTGTGAAATTAAAGCTGAAGTAGTGGGTGGAGATGAACGGGAATCGGGGCGCCGACGCATTTTAAATTATGGCCACACCGTAGGCCATGCGCTGGAAACCTGGGGTCGTTATAGAACATGGATTCATGGAGAAGCAGTGGGAATTGGCATGGTGCAGGAAGCCGCAATGGCCCAATTTTTAGGGATGTGTAATAAGGAGCTTGTTGAGCGGCAACGCGACTTGATTCAGGATGTCGGGTTGCCCATTGCCATGCCCTCCATGACATTTATGGATCTCTGGGGGGCCATGCAACATGACAAAAAGGTCGTAAAGGGTCAAATCAACTGCGTGGTACCCACCACAATCGGGAAGGTCCAGGTCGTTCCCCTTGTTCGACAACGTATTCGTCAATGGTTTACTGCCAGGCAGTCCTCTCGTGTGAAACGATTGGAGACTGTTCCACAGGCAGTAAGCCGTCCACGTCTATCCAAGAAAAAATAACATGGCTCCGATCCGTTCTTCGATCATAGAAGACCTCAAGCATCTTGTTCGGGAACGGACCCGTGAAGTGCAGATTCTTCACCGAATCAGCGAGTCCATTAGTAGTACTTTGGAGCTGGAAACGGTTTTAAAGCAAATCGTGGAAGTGGTTGTGGAAGTGACGAAGGGGGATGCCTGTCTGTTGTATTTGATCTCTGAAACAACAGACGAGCTTATTTTGCGTGCATCGAAAAATCCTCATCCCCGTCTCATCGGGCGGATATCCATCGGTTTGGGAGAAGGGATTACCGGGTGGGTGGCACGAGAAAAAATTCCAGTGGTGATTCCCCGCAATGCAAGTGATGACGCCAGATTTAAATTTTTTCATCGCCTGCCAGAAGATCGCTATCAGGCGTTTGTGTCAGTTCCCATTATGAGTAAGGGGAAAATGGTCGGTGTCATCAATGTTCAGCATAAGCGGTCAAAGCGGTATCCTGAAGAAACGCTAGCCCTCTTACTGACCATTGCTAATCAAGTCGGCGGAGCTATTGCCAATGCCAGATTGTACGATGATATGCGGCAAAAAGCGCGTCGACTTGAAACCCTTTCCCAAGTATCGGAAACGGTGGCTTCTAATCGACTGCTAGAGGATGTGCTGCAATTAATTGTGACCATGACGGCTCAGCTGATGAATTCAAAGATATGCTCGATCATGCTGGTCGACCAGGCTTCTGGTGAACTTCGTATTGCGGCCACTCAAAGCCTGAGCGATGCGTACCGGCGGAAGCCACCGTTGAAGGTTGGGCAGAGCATGAGCGGCCGGGCTGTGCAGGATCGCCATCCGGTGTATGTCTCGGATGTGAAGGCAGAAGATGGATATTTTTATCGGGATTTGGCGAAACAGGAAGGATTGCATTCTTTATTATCCATTCCCATGCTCATGAAAGAAAATTCGATTGGGGTGATTAATGTATACACTTCCAGTTATCATGCGTATTCAGATGAAGAGGTTACCACGCTTCAAGCCATTGCGAATCAATCTGCCGTCGCCATTGAGCACACTCGGCTTATGGAAAAATCGTTTGAAATGCAAGAGGCCCTGGAAGTGCGAAAATTGGTGGAGCGTGCTAAAGGGTTTTTAATGGCGTCTAGGGGATTGTCAGAGCCTGAAGCGTTTCGTCT
>JBGSSO010000108.1:0-4191 GCA_041737015.1 Nitrospirales bacterium | reverse complement strand
AGGGTTTTTCCGCAAAT
The DNA here is from genome assembly GCA_041737015.1 of Nitrospirales bacterium. Lineage (GTDB taxonomy): Bacteria > Nitrospirota > Nitrospiria > Nitrospirales > UBA8639 > Nitrospira_E. Next base: position 4,174 of record JBGSSO010000108.1, on the reverse strand, counting down.
GGTGGTCTTTCCTGTCCCCGGTATTGCCATTTGGAACGAGCCACCCGTATCCATTCAGGTATTGGTTGGGTCATGCAATTCTCAGTATTTTCCGGAAAAGTGATAGGGACATCATCTTCCTCATCCGGTTATTCAAAGATCAGGATGACCCAAGATGCCCATAGGATAACCAACAGTTCACCCAGGACAAGACAGCCCAGAACTGAGAGAAGGATTTTGTACCACATGGGAACCGTAGGCAGTTCGAAAGACCCCCTGTGCTTGAAATGACTCAACGCCCTTGGCCCCCTCAATTTCGAAAAGATCCTTCATTACTTGCAGGCCGGCGGGTCGATCAAACACCAAGGTGTTTCTGGTTTGCCTACCCGATCAATCCATGTATATCTTGAATCAACCCTTGCAACTTCCTGGAGAAATATGCCCGCTGACCCCGGGTCAGAATCCGATCAATGTCCAAGACTGCCCTTTGAACTCCTTCACGCCATTCCCTTGAGACCATGAGATATTCCTCCGTGGCACCGGTCTTGGAGTCGGCCAGCCACTGAAAGAGACCCTGTTCCAGACTAAAAGGATCATGAGAGGAACGAAGAAGCTCAAGGAATTTTTCCTGCCGGCTCCTTCGATGTGCCAGCCAGGCATCCGTGGTATCGGGGATGTTCCTTATTCTCTCACGAATATATGTCTCTTGGTCCACCGACAACTCTCCCACCCATAAGGCCAGGGTTTCCGATGTTGTTGCCACGCGTTTATCCAAACGCACCTCTGGTTCGTCTCCGATTTCTGACATAAGTCGTCGATAGTCTTGATCCAACATTTCTTCGAAATGACGTATTTGGGCAGGCGTGACAGTGGATAAAAATTCCGCTCCCGGTGGAGAGGCTCGCCTGGCAAGATCAACGCGAAAGTGTTCAACCGAAGCCAAGATGTTCTCCAACTCTGCCTGGCTCAGTTCATTTTTCGAAAATTGATCTATTTGACCGAGAAATTGCGCGTACTGGGGAAGTTGATGGTGACGATGCCAGACATGAAATGCCTTAATCTGGAGGTCCAAATATTTTTCTTGAGAGGCAGACAGAGCAAAATACCTATCCAACTTCCATAAGAGGATCCAATCAGCCGTCGAGTACGTGATGTGGAGAGAGCTACAAGAAACCAGCAAGGGGCACAAAAGCAGAATTCTTAACAACCCCCGCCAATATGACCGATCGAAAAAACCCAAATTTTGCATAGGTGCCTTGCAAAAAAATCCGGTTCGGTGAACCACCAATCTCTTCATTTTAACCTGACGGTTCCCTTCTAATCAGCAATGAGATGGATCCAGAGGTGATTTCAAGCGACGGATCGCCTGATGGACGTGAACAATCAAAGAAAGCGCAAAAAACCGAAGAACATGAAGGCCGGATAAGAACGGACCTGAGGAAATTTGTTACATCTCAGGGAAATTAAATCAATACTGTTGATGTGAAAAAAACGGGTGATTGGATGAACGATTATGCGGCTTTTTTGAGAAAAAATCCTGACATGAATAGCATGATTTTTAACTCCGTGTAATTTTCAAATTCTCCCATGACTTACTTTGTGTCTGCAGATGAGGAATGGCAGGACAAAAGCGGGACCATCTCCCTACACTCAAGCCTTTCAGGCAAACATCAATCATTGTCGTCTGTTATTTTGCAACCCCGAGAGGTGTCGCACTCAATCTGCGTTCCCAATACGTATCAACGAGGGGATTAGGTATCGGTAGATAGAAAATGATCGGGCCTCAAAACACTGGCATCGAGGACAAACACGCTTCCCGAATGCCGCTCGAGGAAGGGCTTCAGCGCCGAGAGGATGGGCTCGAGCTTATCCTCCGGAACGACGGTCAGGACCATTTGCAAACTGCTCGTATCATTAAACATGAGGTGGCCCTCATGATACCCGCTATGCCCTTTGCCCGAAATATTACTGAAGACGGTATACCCGCTAGCCTTGATGCGATCCAGCACATCGGTGACAAAACGGATATGTTCTCCTTCAAGAATGATTTTTATTTCTTTCATGGGGTATAGCCTGATGCTCATAACGTCGCACGCCTCCTCAAAATGGAATTAAAGAATAATCCGCCACTCCTCCGATGAATGATACAGAAAGAACTCCATGGTGACCGGGTCAAGGGCCACCAGATTGATCCACTGATTTCCGATTAAATTCTGCAAAAGTTGGTGCCTCGAAATGATGAGGGATATGCGTTCCAAAGGCGCTTCAATGATGCCAAAGAGCCGCATCGGTTCGTGGTAAGGCTTGGGACCATCATACACCGTCTGCAAGGGCAGTCCTATGCGCAAGTCACTCTGGGAACCATACATCACCCCGATCCGGCCGACGACATTATGGTACACCTTACTCCCCGCTCCGTATACCTCAGGATCCACGGTGGAAAAATAATGTTCCATGTTGATCCAATTGCCCACAATCAACGGGGCCGTCATAATAATCTCTAGATATTTTCCCGTGGGGTCTTGGAGGTAATCGTAGGAATGCAAAAATGCCCGTCCTTCCAGATTCAAGCCCCGCGTCAATAACCGCCGGCCGATGATGAATGTCGAATGTCTCGACAAGCCCCATTCAGGCCTCACCTGGGACCAATCCGAACTTCGTCGTTTGGCCAGACTGAGACTTTTTGGCAACGACGGCGTGCCGCTCTCATCCGGTAAGCGGCTCAATCGTTCCTGACTGTTTCGGCGTCCCGCTTCCTCCAGATCGTGTTGGAGGCGCTGAAGGTCTTTCCGGTGAGTGGCGGGAACGTCCTCCAAATCGTCCAACTCCACTTCGTCGGTGGTGGTATTGTGTTGCCCCGGTAAAAAATGGGTGTCTGGCGGAATAAAGATATCTTTCTGGGCAAGAAGCTGCCGGACAAGAGGCTTATTGGCCATGGCCGCAAAAGCCCGCGCGTTGGAGATGCCGTGGTTACCGCCGCAAGCCCCGCAGTCCAGAGCCGACTCATAGGGATTGTTCTCTGATTCGCTCCCATGGGCACAAATCAAGACCAGCCTGGCAAAGCCTGTGGTAAACCCGATAATCCGCAAAGCGGTTTCCACATAATAGGCCTGTTCATTTGTGGTAAACCCTTTCTGGGTAATCCGGTGCATACGTCGGCTGACCGCCCGGTGATGAATGCCGGAGTCTTTTCGCAACTCTCCCAGAAACTGTTCATGGCTGCCGGCATGCCATCCTAACAACCGGTCTAGAGAGTCTTCCTCCGTGCTATCCATTTCAAGCTGATACAAGGCCTGCCTGCGAAGTCGATCCACTTGATCGTGCGGAACGGCCAAACCCAGACGGCCGTAGCGTTCGATTAAGAGACGATAAATTGTCGCCCGGTGTTCGGACGCCACGATTTCTTCAGCCTCTTCCCTGGACAATTTGTCCACGGTTAATGTGGTGGCAATCGGAATCGCAAACCATTCCTTCAACCAGGCGGTGAACGTCCGGTACCAGGCCGGAGCAATCGTCTGGCCGAAGAGTCTGAACCCGAAAAACCACCCGATCGCCTCGACCATCACATACGGGGTAATCACATTTTCTTTCAAATCATGAAGCAGGGCATGTCCGGTCTTGGCCAGAGTCTGACGTTCGAGAAATCGTTCAGCCGCTTTTCCCTGAGAGGCACGGGGAATTTCCCTGACCACATGTTTGGGTTTGAGCAGGACCGGACATTGATCCGTTTCCTGTTCACTCCCGAAACCCTGAAAGCAGATGGGAAGGCCGAAAAATCCGGCGAATCCGAACGTTTCATTTCCCCCCGCTTCTTCAAGATGCCGGCGGAACCCCTCAGAGCGCACATCAATACAAAACATCGCCTGGGCCGGCGGTCTGGAAAACGTGGGTTTGTCCTTCTTGGAATCACTTTCATGCACGATGGCCAAATTGGGAGAAAGGCCCCTGACGAAGCCTTTCACATAGCTCATCTCAAAAGCCTGGAGCCAGAGGGGCCCATGCGTGGAGTCGGGAAAATTGGTGGTCCAATCCAGCAGCGTATCCAGGACTTCAAGCGGACATTCCACCAGGTCATTCAGCGGAAGTCCCAGTGATCCGGCCAGATGACGAAGAAGCAACGTGTCTCCCTTGGCCGTTAAATCCTGTTGGACCGATCCCCATTTGGCGTCCGCTTCACGTCCCACGCCATCAAGCG
>JBGSSO010000105.1:0-4505 GCA_041737015.1 Nitrospirales bacterium | reverse complement strand
ATTGATCAGGTTGAAGCGTAGTATGCGTTCGCAATTCCTCAACAATCTCATCACTAATTGGGATCAGGGTACTCCCGATGTGGAGGATGACTTTATAGTAATGTCCGTCCCCCCGCTGTTCCAATCTCAGACCCGTTTGTGTTCCCAAGTTGTTCTCCAACCTTCTTGAAAATCTATGAAAGCGTTCTTCAGTCGCTGGTCATTGTAGGGTATCCAAAATTGGAATAACAAGGTTCCATACTCGTCTTGACTGGTTTAGGACCCTGTGCTAGCGTACCCTCTTTTTCACACTGGTGAAGTTAGTAATTTAATATGTATGACGCCAGTTTAGGCATGGAGGATGAGTCACATAATGGCGCGGTTATATAACTTCAGTGCGGGTCCGGCGATCTTGCCGGAAGAAGTGTTAAAGCAGGCTCAGGCCGAATTGCCGGATTGGCATGGCTCTGGTGCATCAATCATGGAAATGAGCCATCGTGGGAAAGAGTTTGTCTCGGTGGCTGCAGAAGCCGAGCAAGATGTCCGCGATTTATTGGGAGTACCTGCTAATTATAAAGTGCTTTTTTTGCAAGGCGGGGCGTCAACGCAATTTGCAACTATTCCCATGAATATCTTACGTGGGAAAAATAAAGCTGATTACATTCTGACTGGTGCGTGGGGCAAAAAAGCTGTAAGCGATGCAAAAAAATATTGTGCAGTCAATGTCGCTGCATCTTCTGAAAGCGATAACTTTACGAGTATTCCGCCATTTGAAAGTTGGGCATTAAGTCAGGATGCCGCCTATGTGCATTACACGCCCAATGAAACGATCGGTGGCGTGGAATTTCACTGGGTACCAGATACCGGCGCGGTGCCGTTAGTTGCCGATTTTTCATCTACCATTTTATCGCGTCCCATTGATGTCAGTCGGTTCGGAATCGTTTATGCTGGCGCACAAAAAAATATTGGCCCAGCCGGCTTGACATTGGTGATTGTGCGGGACGACCTCATTGGAAATGTGTTGCCGATTACCCCAAGCGTGTATGATTATGCCAAACAAGCCGAAGCGGATTCTATGTTGAATACACCCCCGACCTATGCCGTGTATATTGCGGGTTTGGTGTTTAAATGGTTGAAAAAGCAAGGTGGACTTTCGGCGATGGGTGCCATCAATCAACGAAAGGCCGGTAAACTCTATGCGGCAATTGATGGGTCAAAATTTTACCGAAATCCGGTAGAAAAGGCCTCTCGTTCCTGGATGAACGTCCCCTTCGTCTTGGCCAATCCTGATTTGGATAAAGCCTTTCTTACAGGAGCGACAGAGGCAGGATTAACAACACTTGAAGGCCATCGTTCTGTTGGTGGAATGCGCGCCAGTATTTATAACGCGATGCCTGAAGCTGGTGTTGATGCATTAATTGACTTTATGGCGGACTTCGAGAAACGTAAAGCCTAACGTCTCTTCGGAAATACCGTTACGAATGACTCGCCAAGGAATGGTGCGGATATGTGTGCGACAACCCTGTGTGTGAATGAGATGTCCCATAGAATGGCAAAGGTGCTCAAGATTTCTTCGTGAGAATTAAAGTGGGGCCTCCCCTATTGGAGATACTATGAATATTTTAGTGAGTGACAGCCTTTCCCCTAAAGGAGTTGAAGTCTTGGAGCGGGCGGGATTTTCGGTGGATGTGAAAACCAAGCTCACGAAAGAGGAATTGCTTCAAGAAATTCCCAAATATGAAGGTTTAGTTGTTCGGTCGGCAACCAAAGTGACTAAAGACGTGATTGAGGCAGGCACTCGTCTTCGTATTGTGGGACGTGCCGGAACCGGTTTGGATAATGTTGACAGTGAGGCAGCAACCCGGCGTGGCATTGTGGTCATGAATACTCCAGGTGGAAATACCATTACCACTGCGGAGCACACAATGTCGATGATTGCGTCGATGAGTCGAAAGATTCCCCAGGCGACCATGTCCATGAAGGCAGGTAAGTGGGAAAAAACCCGGTTCATGGGAACGGAACTCTATAATAAGACTTTGGGATTGGTCGGGTTAGGCCAGATTGGGTCGTATGTTGCAAAATTGGCTCAGGGATGGTCCATGAATGTAATTGGCTATGATCCCTATTTGGCCGTGGAGCGTGCCAAACAAATGGGGATTGAAGTGGTGGAGTTACATGAATTGTTTCATCGTTCTGATGTGATATCGGTTCATACGCCTTTGACCAATGAAACGAGAGGCCTCATTAACACCGAGACCATAGCAAAGATGAAAGATGGCGTCATGATCGTGAATTGTGCCAGAGGCGGTATCATTAATGAACTGGATTTATGTGAAGCGCTGAAATCCCAGAAAGTTGCAGCGGCGGCCTTTGATGTGTTTGAAAATGAGCCAGTGGATCCCAAACACCCTCTCATGACTCTTGATAACTTTATCTGCACCCCTCATATAGGTGCTTCTACCGAAGAAGCTCAAGAGAATGTGGCGATTGGTATTGCTGAACAATTCGTTGATTATTTCAAGCGAGGCATTGCCAGAGGGGCTGTGAACGTTCCCTCAGTGGCACCTGAAGCGCTTCCCCAACTGCAGCCCTATTTGGTGTTGGCCGAGCGTATGGGGCGATTTCAGGCCCAATTATTAGATGGAGGGATTAAATCCGTTACTGTTGAGTATTTTGGTGAAGTGGCTCAACTGACCGTGGCACCCGTGACCGTCGCGGTGTTAAAGGGCCTTCTTTCTCCCATTTTGGAAGATGTCATTAATTACGTGAATGCCCCTATCGTGGCAAAAGAACGTGGCATTGAAGTTAAGGAAGTGAAAAGTAGTGATGCCGGGGACTTCTCCAGTTTAATCCGGATCAAAGTCGAAGCAGGTTCTCATACATATTCCCTGGGTGGAACTCTCTTTCATCGTCAAGAACCGCGTTTTGTCGAAATAAACCAATTTCAGGTCGAGGTGGTCTCGGAAGGCCAAATGATTTTGATCGATAACGTGGATCGGCCTGGGGTGATTGGCATGGTTGGTCAGATTTTAGGCCAGCATGATGTCAACATTGCCAGGATGCAATGCGCCAGAGTCGAGCGTGGTGCATCGGCACTGCTGATTATTGGTCTGGATGCCCCGCTTGCTTCCGCCGTGTTGGATCTTCTCAAGAAAGAGAAAGATATTCTGTCCGTTCGCATGGTTGATCTCAGCTAGCTTGACGGTTTCTTTCTGCAGACTATCTTGGCCAAACATTTCGAGTTGGCAGGTTCTCTTCCATACGCTTCATGAAACCACTCCGCTCGCTTATCCCCATTGGTACAGCTACATTACTTCCCCATACGGCGCAAAGCGTTCGGAGGTTGGAAGATCAATTATTGGCTCACTGTTCGACATGGGGCTATCAGGAAATTATTCTCCCTACCTTTGAATATCTTGATGTATTAGCCGTAGGCTTGGCTCCTGAGATCCTAGAGAAATGCTATAAATTTGCGGATTGGGCATCAGGCAGAATTCTGGTCTTGCGACCTGATGCTACGGCTCAGATTGCCCGGATGGTGGCCATGGGCCTTGGAGGAGAAACTCTTCCCTTGCGGTTTTCCTATCGGACCACGGTTTTCCGGTATGAACCGGAACATCGGGGGCGGGACCGGGAAGTATTTCAGGTCGGGTTTGAACTACTTGGCAATGATACTTCTCAAAGTGATGCCGAGGTCGTGACCTTATTGGCGGGGCTTCTGGAACGGATTGGGTTGCCAGAATGGAAGATTTCTCTTGGTCATGTCGGATTTTTTAAAGCCCTGTTGGCGCAATCAGGTTTGTCTCTGAGTGGGCGAAAGCAGGCAGAAATTGCGGCAGCCCATAAAGACCTCCCTCAGCTGGAAAAAATTTTAGAGACTGAACGGTTATCTCGTTCAAAGGTAAGAGACATATTGCAGGTGCCCGAACGATACGGCCGTGATGAAGTGCTGGAATGGGGAATGCGAATCGCTGGAAAAAATTCGCAATTGCTTAAGCCCTTACAACGTCTGACCCAGGTGTATCGGCAATTGATAGCAAACGGCGTGCAAGATCATATCCTTTTGGATCTTGGTGAATTTCGTGGTTTTGACTATTACGATGGTGTGGTGTTTGATGTCTTCACCTCTACGTTCGGCAGTGAAATCGGTGGAGGAGGGCGTTACAATCATTTGGTTGGGCGGTTTGGCCGAGACCTTTCCGCCATTGGATTGGGGTTGGATTTGGACCGCGTGTTTTCCGCCTTGGAGCGGGGAGGAAAGGTGGGCGGCAACGGGTTGAAGCCTGTGAGAATTTTTGCTTCTCCTTATCAAACTGCGGCCTCCTTTGCTCTTGCTCAACAATTGCGGGGGGCTGGGATTTGTGTGATTGAAGAAATGATAGAAGGTTCTCCAAAATCTGCTTTGAGTTGGGTCATCACCGTTGCTCGGCGTCGAGGGGTGACGTGTGCAATGATTTTTGAAGAAAAGACTTCCACCCCGCAATCGGTGCTCTTATTAGAATTCACTTCTTTTTCTCAAAAACCCC
>JBGSSO010000005.1:0-18870 GCA_041737015.1 Nitrospirales bacterium | reverse complement strand
CCAAGAATCCCAAGGATTTTTCCGGAATCAATCGAACATGTGACGGCCTTCAACACCGACTCCGTGTGATCGCGGAAACGAGTGTCATAGCCAAAGGTGACGTCTCGAAGGGCATAGGCTGGTCCAGGAAATAAATTTCTCGAGTTCATCATCACATCCCCACCCGCAGGTTACGAGTCGTGAGTAGGTATAAAAACACCGGGCCACCCACCAGTGCCGTCACCACACCGACAGGAAATTCACTTGGACTCAAGACTGTCCGCGCCACCGTATCGGCCAACATCAGAAACATGCCTCCCACAAATCCCGCAGCCGGGAGTAACAGCCGATGATCTGCACTCAAGACCAGGCGGACAGCATGGGGCACAATCAGCCCGACAAACCCGATAATCCCGCTAAAACTCACGACCGCTCCGGTCAGAAGCGCCGCGGCGACAAACACCAGTTTTTTGACTCGCTCAACTTCCACCCCTAACGATCGGGCCGTTTCTTCACCAAGAGTGAGGAGATTTAACGACTGCGCTTGTGTCGCCAAGATCACCAAACCCATTCCAAGATACAAAGCCAGGACACCAAGTGTGGGAAAATCAGGCCCGGTTAACGACCCCATCAACCAGGCATACATCCCGAACGCCCGATTGGGATCAGCCACACTGGTCAGAAACATGATGAACGCGGAAAAAATCGCATTCAGCACAACGCCGGCCAACAATAACGTATAGATCGAAAAACCAAATCCCACGGATGAAATCCGATACATGATCACCAAAGACAGTAACGCACCGGCAAAGGCACATACCGGCAAAGCCGACACACTCAAGACAGAAATCCCCACGCCAAACAACAGCGCAATAGCGGCCCCCAACGCCGCCCCGCTGGAAATGCCGATGATAAACGGATCGGCCAGGGGATTCCGCAACAAGGCCTGGAGCGCGACGCCAACCATCGCCAGACTGCCCCCAACGAAAAAAGCCAAAATCAGCCGTGGCAAGCGAACCTGAAGCAGAATGACCGTTGTCGGATCTGTCCCCAGACGAATGGACTCGGTTCCCAGCAGTGCTCCAACCAGAATGGACCAGATCCGGGAGAAGGGAATCGGCTCGGTCCCGAATCCCAGACAGACTACAAGTGCCACGATAGCCATCACAAACGAGACACCCACAGACAAGAGCCACCCACGGATCGTAAGCGTAGGCATTGATGAAATCGCGAATGGCAAGGGCGGAGATGCCTGACCCCACTCACTCGACACCTTTGAAGATGGGGAATTGGTGAATGGCGGAACTTTTGCCATGGGTTTCACCAACAGGGCTTTCTTTCTGGAATCGCTAAACACGACTGCGCAATCGATTCAGGAGCGAAAATAGGATGATGGGCTCCGTTGCCGGATCATGATGATCCAGGTGGGAGTTTTCAATTCGACATTTCATCCTGATTGACCTCCGGGTGCAGAATCTTCACTAATTGCTTCAGCCCCTCAATAATTCGTGGGCCTGGACGATTCAGGAGGTCACTGTCCACTTGAAACAGCTTGCCGTGCTGGACTGCCGAGAGAGTCGTCCACCGTCGCCAGGAATCCTGTTCCGACTGAGGAATCCCTTCCTGCCGACCAGTCGGAAAGAGCAGGATATCAGGATTTTGTCGCAAGACTTCTTCCATTGTCAGACGCGGATAGGGCACGCTCGTCTGATCCGCCGCATTTCTGCCACCTGCCAGTTCAATGAGGCGATGAATAAAACTACCGGGGCCCACTGTGATCAGTGGTTCGGAATTCAAAATATACAACAATGAGGGACGAGGCAGGTCCGCCAATCGACTTGATAAATGGCTTAATTGTTTCCGCATGAGGGTCGCCTGGGCATTCGCTTCTTCAGAATGGCCTACCATGCGCCCCAACAACTGAATGTGCGCAAAAATGTCTTCAACCGTATGCGGGTCAAAAATAAAGGTGGGAATCTTCAATTGTTCCAATTTATTGAGAAGATCCACCCGCAGGAACGATCGGGGCGCCAAGACCAGCTGTGGTTGCAGCCCCACAATACTCTCAAGATTGGGGGTGGCATAGCCCACCTTCGGCTTGGACAATGCCTCGGGAGGGAAATCGCAGAATTCGGTGACCCCCACAATTTCCTCATTCAACCCGATGGCAAACAGAATTTCCGTGACACTTGGAGCAAGAGAGACGATACGCTGAGGGCTCTTGGCCAGGTAGAGCTTGCGGCCAAGATCATCGACAAACGTGCGTGGAGCCACATTGGCCATGAAGGGCATACCGGTCAAAATACCCTGTTGGCGCCGTTTCATCATCTCTCCATCAAAGGCCAAAACTACATCACCCGAAAACCCGCATTGGATGATCGCCCACCAGGCCACCATTCCGAAGACCAGATGGCGTAAACAACTGCGCAAAATAAAAAATCCCCAAGGCTTACCCAACCTTGAGGATTGCACCCGATTCTTCATCCTCACCACTTCCCCAGCCCACGAGGGAACATTGGTCTTGGAACGAATGAGGTATTCTGGCTCCTGAGTGAGTAACCTACTATCCGCGCCTTCCCATCCGAATATCACAAACAGATCCGGACAGTGGCTCTCGCGGTGTTCGTCCTCAGTTACAGCGGCGGGACCGCGCGGGAATTGCACCCGCTTCCCATCATTCATTCCGCGTATGTTTTTGGAGAATGTAGGAGGGACGTAGCCGCTTTGTCAAGAAATCGCTTTTTCTAGGGATTGTCGGCCAGCAGAGAGTTGCCTGTTCTCAAGATCCCTCCCATACCGGCCTTCGCAATCATTCTGACCTTGTCGTCGGGCTGCTCAACGGCTTACATCGTTGATTGGAATCTCCATCGCCAAAAGTTAGCGACATTGCAGTAGGGACAGCTTGCCTTGTGAAATTAACAAGGGATGTAACGGAAAACTTTTTCAGCTAGAGGGACTCAGCCTAGCGGCACCTGAGATACCCTCAACCAGATATTTCGGTTACTGAGTATGAGTAGATGGCTGATGCCATTTCTCATCGGCCTCACAATAGAATCAAGTAGAGAATGTATGAAGTGGGTGAACAAGAATATTTTTCAAATCAGGCACGATGCCCTTGCCGGCATCTTTAATTCTGGTGCTATTTATTGATTTTTTTCATTCATTCTTTAATAATTGAGCCACAACAAGCGTTAGCCTCCCCCAAGTGTTTAACATTGTAAATTACAGCAACCAGGCCTTCTTGATCCTACAGCTGCGTGGTACTTTCGTTTCCATCCTTCAGGGACCTGAATCAAGCAAATTAGGTTTTTCTCCCGATTGCATATATTTTCCACTATTCATTCATTTCCTTCATAATTGAGGAGAGATGTGCATGATCATGAGAACATTTCTGCTGAGTATGCTGTGGAGTTTTCTCCCGGTATCGTTGTTTCCAACCCACGATTCTTTGGGGCTGGCCTTTGCCAATGAATCTACCGAACAAGCTTCACCAGGCCATGTCCCATCTATAAATGATCATTTCCAGAATTCGGTTCGAATCCAAAAAATACGTTTTCCAGTCATCCTTTCCGATGGGACCAGACAAACAATGGCAGGATTTCTTTATTGGGACTCAACCAAATTTGTGGATTGCCACAAACAACGGCCATTCCCAGACTTTCAGAAATGCAAAGACCGGTCCCTTAAAAACCATACGCTCCAAGTCCTCGTACCAGGGTTTACTTACAATCATACCTACTGGGATCCCTCCAGCAGGATATTGTCAGACTACTCTTATGCCAGATTTATGGCACGCCAAGGGTATCCGGTCCTGGCATTAGATCTTTTAGGAACGGGTGATTCAAGCATTCCTGATGGAGACGTGCTCAACCTGAATCAAAGTGTATCGAGCCTGGTCCAGGTCCTTACCAACGTACGATCTTTGCCCAATCCTCTTGGACACAAGTTTAGCCGCATCGTGCTCGTCGGACATTCAGTTGGAACGGCGATAGCCGTGCTGACAACCGGCACGTTTCCAGGCATTGCGGATTTCCTGGTGGCTACGGGATGGTCCTTTGCCCCTCATGTCGTTCCACTCAGTGAGGAATTAATCGCCGCAGCATTGGCCACCCCCTATATCCGCTTTCCGGCCCCCGTCAGAGAAGAATTGTTTTACTTTACGCCATCGGCGAGACCATCTGTCATTGAATTTGACAATCGGTTTTTGGCTGACCAATTTTCTAGAGGAGTCCTTGTTGAAGGCCTTCCTCTCCTCGAAGCCCTGGCTCTAGGAGATATTCAAGCCATTCAGGACATTTCACGAGTCAACAAGGTCAACATTCCAGTCCTGGTTCAACTCGGGAGATTTGACGTCATTGCTCCGCCCCTACTGCCGGAGGTGGAAGCCCGACTCTATTCCAGCTCCCCGGATGTGAGCGTGGATATTCTCGAGAGGATGGGACATTCATTTAATCTCCATAGAAATCGCCTCGAGAGTTGGAGAGGGATTAATCAATGGATTGAAAAACGTCTTGAGCCATGAAATACAGCATAATACCTGAATGGTATGGCGCATCCTTTGACGCGGGGTTACCCAGACACGACTCGGCCTTTTGACTTTATAATTTTCATTTTTAACAGAAAAGCCAGTGGCGAGGGAAAAGCTATCCGACCGGCATGTTCAGCAGGAAAAGAGCTCCGTGAACATGAGGAGGAGTCACGCACATGGAGCAGTTATCATGATTTAAGAGCTGGATGACGGAGAGGCATCCGGCCGGCGAAGTGAACTGCTGAGGATGAAATTGAGTTCTCCGCCGATCAACAGGGTTAATCCGCTGACATACAGCCACATCATGAGAATAATCACGCCGGTAATGGATCCATAGACGGCGTTATAGTTGATGAAATTCTCCACGTACACTTTAAGCCCAAGGGAAAGAATTATCCAAAGAAATACCGCCAACACTGATCCAGGGTTCATCCACTGCCATCGATGATTAATATTAGGCGCCCAATAATAGATCAGGTTAATGGCTCCCAGCATAAGCAGCACAATGATCGGCCATTGCAACAGGGGCCAGCCAAACGTCACCCACCAATCCATTCCGGTGACATGCGCCACCCAATAGCTCACCTGTTCACCGGCCAGAATCAAGATCAGCGACGTCAAGACAAACACCGCAGCCCCTATGGTGAGCAGCACTGCCGTTGCACCAACTTTCCAAAGAGGCCGTGCTTCCCTCACCCCATATACTGCATTGAGGGTGTTGATAATCGCTATCATGCCCCAGGAAGACGCCCAAAGGGCACCTAAGAGGCTCAAAGAAAACACTCCTCCTCCACTGCCTTGAATCACTTGCTCAACATACCGGTCAACGAGAACCAAGGACTCAGCGGGAAGGACTTTTTCCGCATACGGCATAACAGTGGGCAACACCACCTGACTCGGCAACGTGCCAACGAGGGCGGTCACACCTAAGAGCGCAGGAAATAATGCCAACAAAAAATAGAACCCGAGCTGCGCGGACCGTCCAAACACATCGTCCTCAGATGAGGCGGCCCACACCTCTTTCGCCAATGTCCACAAAGTCCCCGGCCTTCTGGACCAGGCCGACTTATGATTGCCCAGCCCCGGCTCATCAATTTTCCATAAATATTTTGGATCGTACCTCATCGATATTAATTATACCCCATACCCCGATAGGATCGAAGAATGGCAGGCTCCGGAAAAAATCAACACCTCTTTATTTCGTTTTAGGGTGCCGGTCTGGAGAAGAACCGCCTAACCCCAATGTTGAAAAAATAAGATCCACATCAAGATGGGCCTCTAGATGGTCAGCCCAACGATCCAATGCCTGTGATATTCGCTGTGAAACCTCCTCTGAAATTTCTAAATCAAGTGGCGCCAGGCCTTTCCGAATCCGCACCCGATTCAACCATTGACGGCGAAATTCCGGTTGATCAAGGACCCCATGAATGTAGGTCCCCCAGACGCGCCCGTCCAGATTCATCGCCCCATCGACCCGCGTTTCTGGATGCTCGAAAGATCGTTGCGCCTGATTCGTAAGAATCCGAAAGCAGGATGGAATTGATTTCGTACCCCTTGTGACGCCCATATGAATTTCATACCCTTCAACCAGAGATTCATGACCCCAGGACTCCAGTAAGGAGCGGGCACGGACTTGCAACGTTTTTTTGTGAGCGAGCAATTCAGTCTCGACCTCCAGGAATCCTAATCCTTTCAACGAACCACCCGTTTCAACATACTGTGGGTCCGTGATCTCTTTCCCTAGCATCTGGAATCCGCCACATACACCCACAAGCTCGCTTCCACGTCGGACATGCGTCATAAGCGCCTCTTCGAATCCAACCTTCCGCAGATATTCCAAATCGGCAATCGTCGTTTTACTTCCCGGCAGAATAATGACATCCGCCCCATGAAGTTCTTGGGGTGAAGCCACAAAGCGAAGCGCCACATCCGCTTCCGCAGCCACCTGATTGAAATCCGTAAAGTTACTCATATGAGGCAGCAATACCACTGCGATATTGACGGTATCTGCTTCAAAAGCCGTCTTTCGAAATCGATCAATATCCACGCTGTCCTCTTGATCCAATTCCAGATTCCGTAGATACGGTAACACGCCTAACACGGGGACACCCGTGCGTTCTTCTATGATGGTGACACCATCTTCAAACAACATCAGATCCCCTCGAAATTTATTAATGACGACCCCGATCACCCGCTGCCGTTCTTCTGACGCTAATAAATCCATCGTCCCGATGACCTGCGCAAACACGCCTCCTCGATCGATATCCGCCACTAACACCACTGCCGCCTCGGCCATCTCGACCATCGGCCAGTTCACAATATCGCGATCCCGCAGATTCATTTCTGCGGCACTCCCCGCCCCTTCAATCACCATCACGTCATACTGCTTGGACAGCCGGTCATAACTCTCCTTCACAAATTCAAACAACTCGGATTTCCGCTCGAAATAATCACGGGCATTCTGACTTCGCCATACTTTTCCTTGAACAATCACTTGAGATTTGGCGTCGGCTTCCGGCTTCAACAAAATAGGATTCATGTCCACATGTGGAGCCAACCCACAGGCTTGAGCCTGAAGTACTTGGGCCCGTCCCATCTCTCCTCCATCCGTCGTGACAAAGGAATTCAGCGACATATTTTGTGCTTTAAACGGCGCGACTCTGACTCCGGCCCGATGCAACAGCCGACACAAGCCGGCCGTGACCAGACTTTTTCCCACATCAGAGCCCGTTCCCAAAATGGCTAACGCCCGTTTCATATATGTCCTCTCTCTCAAAATGGTGTCAGGCATGTTATTCGAAGGTGCCGCATTGCACAGAACAAGAATCTCACCTCAAAACACCGTGTGCGTAACCAGTTTGTTCAGTCACTTTTCACATGATCTCGAACAGTGATTGCCGCTGCCCAATTGCTGGAGCCTGGAGAAGTCAGGTAAGCCTCCCCGCCACCCTGGATATGTTCTTCGGGTCCCCATTCTCCTGTCGCAATTTCGATCCAACGGACCACCAACGGTTCTGTTGTGCTCGACAAATCGATTCGCACTCCACCGCCAACAGGTAGGTAGAGGGCGAAGGCATGGCCCTTGTGGGCAGCCAGATACGCGTGATTCGGCTTCTGGACGGAAAGCAAATCGTTGGCGGGCTCCAGCGTCCACAATGGTATCTGCGACTCCAACTTTCTCGCCCCACGAATACTAGCCACGGCCTTGTCATGAAGTCCTAGTCCTCCCGTGGGACGATGGAAACGAATGGATGCGGCACCGGCCAACAGATTCCGCCAGAATCGTTCGATCCCGTCCTGGTCATTGCCGAATCGCTCCCCGTTGGCACCATAGATCTTGGTCGTATTAATGGGCCTCGGATGCTTGGCCAGGTAATGCCGCGCACGCAGAATTTGGTCCCAATGCTTTCGTCCCTTCTGGTGATTGTTCTGCGACACGTCGACGAAGTCATAAACCTCCAAATGATCGAAAGTCCGCCGATGGATTTCGGCGGTGAGATCCCAGTCCCCCCACATCTCCGTGACAAAAACCTTTCTACTTTCCTTCCCCGCCCGATGCCTGAGGAATGTCGCCCAGTAACGGCTCCATTCTTCCTCGCCATTTGTTTCATTGTCCATGCAATAGAGCACATGACCGTATTGCAGAGTATATTCCAGCATCTTATCGACAAATCGTTGTTGGTACCGCAAAACCACACGGTTGTTCCGCTGCCCGGGCGTCGTAAAGAAAAAGGGTTGTTTGTTGAGATAGGGAGGTTCGGGATATTGTTCTGCCAATTCCGATTTTTCAATCGTGTAGTTAATATTATTACGGGGGTTATACGGCTGAATATGCCAGGTGTCGCCCATGTAGTCCCATGGGTCCCAAATCTCGATCTGCACCATGATGCCGCGATTGGCCGTTTCTCGCAGCATCCGGTCGAAGCGCGTCCAGTACTCGTCATTCCACTGCTCTAAATCATACTGGCCATCTTTCACCTGTTTAAATGGAAAGACCTCAAAACCCCGATCCTGTCGGCTACTCATCGTATTCCGGATAACATTACCTCCCGCAGCCACCAACCGATCAAGCTGGGCGAGAAGATCTTTTTCCGGCCATTGAAACAGACTGTCGTCATCGCTCCCGCCTAACAACAACACAGGTTCTCCGTGATCACTCCAATACCAGGGATTTTTGGTCCACGGTTGCAATGCAGGCTGAGCCCAAACGACATTGACCGAACAGACTATCGCCAACAAAAATGACCAGCTCATCGACTTTCTCAATTTCATATGCCCCTCCCGCAATCACTACTCTTTCTGTTTTTGGTTACCATTCAACTGCTATCCACCTACTTTCAGGGATAGAAGTCCTATGGTACAGTGCTTTCTTTATTAAACGCGAACCATAACCATGGCGGTAATAATGCACACACACCAACGGTCCTTTCCCATCCTATTGAATTGTTTCGTAGCAGTCCTCTTCGGAGGCCTGGTTCTTCTGTCAATGGCCCAGGCAGAGGTTGCATCAAAATCCCGCTTGAACACCTCTCCTGACAGCCAAACCGGCGCATTGCAAAGGGTTCTCGAGAAGGGAACATTACGGGTCGGCATCGCATTGTTTACCCCTTGGACCTTCAAGAATAAAGACGGTGAATTGGTCGGATTTGAAATAGACGTAGCCAAGCAATTGGCCAAGGACCTCGGCGTGAAACCCGAATTTCATCCGTTTAAATGGGAGGATATTATACCGGCCCTTCTGAAAGGGGAAATCGATATTATTGCTGCAGGCATCGTGATTACCCCTCAACGAGCCTTGAAAGTCAATTTCAGCCAGCCCTATGACTCATCCGGGATCGGATTAGTCACGAATATTCCATTAACAAAAGCTTTTGATGGTCCAGAAGACCTCAATCGATCGGAAGTGATCATTTCTGCGGTGACCGGATCAGTTGGGGAAGACCTTGCCCATCGCGTGTTCCCGGAGGCCACCATCAAAACCTTTTCTTCCAGTGAGGAGGCCATAGAGGCTGTCACGGGCGGAAAGGTCCATGGGTACATCGAGCACGAACCCATTACTACGTTTATTGCCCTGGATCATCCTGATACCGTAGACGAACCTTTATCCAAACCACTGCTCGAAACAAAAGAGGCCTTTGCCGTTCGCAAGGGAGATCCCGACTTTGTATACTTTCTCAACGCATGGATTATCAGCCATAACGCCGATACCTGGCTGCGCTCCGTTCACGAATATTGGTTTGAGGGAATCGAGTGGAGGAAGGATGTGGCCACGAACCCATGACTCGCGCAGAACCGTTTCATGTTGAGGGACATACCACTTTCTCTTGGGGGTTGATGGGCCTTCTCCTCCTCCTTCCGGCACTCCTCGCAGCGGCTGCTCTTGAACAATCGGGTACCCATCTGTCTCTTCCGGATGAAGACTCCTACCGATCTCCACTTTCCGAAAACCTCCTCGAAAAGAACCGATGGAGAATTCCACAAGAAGAGAAACGGGACTGGCGATTACCTCCTCCTCCTCCATTAGGCTGGCGAACGCCACAATCCGCGGAATCGAAAACATCTCCCTCCCAACGAACCATTGAGCTATTCCCTCGATACCAGTCCGGGAAATCATCCGACTATGATATGATCGAACGCGAGGAAAAACCGTTAATTAAGATGTTCGAATTCGGGTCGAAATAATTTCTGCACCGCTGCCACCATTCACCTCTGCAGTGTTTGCCTTCGGCGCCATGGAACAGGCAGAATTGATCATATGAGGCATCGACCACCTCTCCACATTCAGCAAGGATACACCTCGGCCTCACCCCTTCCCACGCAGGTCGTCTCCAGCGAAGAATTTCTTCCGCCCCCACAGTCCCTCAAACAAAACCAGGTCGAGTGGCTGATCCACGAAAGCAGCAAACGGCTGAGCAGCCGCCTCGGCATGAACCGGCGGGATTTCCTCAAAACCACGGGTGGAATGGCCCTGGCTTTTTTGACCATGAATCAGGTGTTTGGAAAATTTTTCGATGTGCTTGACGTTGAAGCGGCGGAACCCCAAGCAGTTCAGGCACGCAAAGGGACCATCCCGTTGATCTTCGATGTGCAAACGCACTACGTCAGTTCCTCCTTCAACCAGCCGGGCTGGAAGGAAGGGCTCCTGGGACTGCGGCGCCGGGCAAAAGAGATGGGTCTGAATCCCAAGCTCTCCGGGGATAGTGGAACAATGGAAGACCTGAGCCTGGAAAACTACATCAAAGAAGTCTTTTTGGATAGCGACACTTCTATCGGGCTCATCAGCACCCCGCCTGGACCCTATCCCTGGGAAGCCGTCGTTCCGCCCAAAGAAATGACGCACATCCGTGATGCAATCAATCGTCTCACCGCTTCCCAACGCATGCTCGCCCATGGGCTGGTCATGCCCCAGTTAGGAAAGGTCGATCTCGAGTATATGGATCAACAAGCGGAGACCTTCAAAGTCGATGCCTGGAAATGTTATACCGGCTCGCCGCCGAAAGGCTTCAAACATGGCTGGTGGCTGAGCGATGAAAAAATCGCCTACCCCATGCTGGAAAAAGCGCAGGCCCTCAACATCACCAACGTTTGCGCGCACAAAGGTCTGCCGCTCGGCCCGGTGCCCGATTACAACCATCCACGCGACATCCTCCATGCCGCGAAAGATTTCCCCAAACTGAATTTCCTAATCTACCATTCCGGATTTCTAGGCACACCTCGCATCAATCTTGAAGAAGCCAAAAAAGGTGAGATTCCCTGGACCAGCGAATTGTGCCGTTTAAAACACAAGCAACCGAAGCTCAACAATGTGTATATGGAACTGGGCTCGACCTTCGGTCAACTCGTCATCACCGAACCCGTCGTCTGCGCCCACCTGCTCGGACAGATTCTCCTGGCGTTTGGAGAAGATCATCTGCTCTGGGGAACGGACTCGATTTGGTACGGCACGCCTCAATGGCAGATCGAAGCCTTCCGGCGGTTTCAGATTCCTGAAGAACTTCAGGAAAAGTTCCACTACCCGGCCTTGACCAAGGATCTCAAAGCGAAAGTCTTTGGGCTCAATGCGGCTAAACTGTTTAAGGTAGATGTCCAAGCTAAACGGAAAGACGTCCCCAAGGACTATCTCACCCACATCAAAATGACCTACCTGGATGAAGGCCCATACCCCAGCCACCATGCATATGGGTGGGTGGCTACCTAATTTCTCGAATGAGTTTTGAGATTTTCCAGACTATCGATTGTGATGCTGACAGGGCTCAAAGGGCTCTTTAACCTTATCGAGACCTTGTAGTAGGCCAAGTCGCTGTAATATTTCTATCTAGATTTCTTAACTGATGGGATAATCCCTTCTTTGAATAAATTATCCACCCTGGTATCATGAAAAAATCGCTTGCAGAATCCCAGTGTTTGGAACAAAAGCCGGAGACAGCTACATGAAACAAAAATTCACCTATTGGAAGGAAGCGGATGGAAACTATCTCGGATACCTCAATGATTATCCGGAGCATTGGACCCAAGGGGAAAATCTTGAAGATCTCAAAGCCCACCTTTTGGATTTATACAGAGAGTTCAGCAAGGCTGATCTTCCCGGCATCAAGAAGGTTGAAGAAATCGAAGTCGGATGAAGCGAAAGGATCTTATCGAAAAAATCGAGAGTTTGGGATGTGTTCTGATCCGCCATGGCGCCAAACATGATATCTACCATAATCCGCAAACCGGCATGACGCAGCCGATACCGCGTCACCGCGAAATCAATGAAATCCTTGCGAAGAAGATACTTCGCGACCTCTCCAACCCTTAAGCCTATCGAGGCATCTTGATCCCAAGATGGCCCAGCACCAAATACTTTTGACAGAACGTGTAGTTTCTGA
Source organism: Nitrospirales bacterium (assembly GCA_041737015.1). Lineage (GTDB taxonomy): Bacteria > Nitrospirota > Nitrospiria > Nitrospirales > UBA8639 > Nitrospira_E. The sequence continues at coordinate 6,495 of JBGSSO010000005.1, read as the reverse complement.
CCTTTCCCTTCTTCCTGGTGAACTGTCAGTAAACACACCGTTATTCGGATTTAACAAAAAGGGGCAAACCCTAAGTCTTTGGACTAAATTCTGCCAAACTGTTCAAGGTGAATGTCGAAGCGAACCGGAAAGATAAACGAAAATATTATTTCAGCCACATCAAAATGGGCTACCTTGATGAAGGCCCATCCCCCAGTCACCATGCCTACGGATGAGTGACCAGGGAAAGTGAGTAAATGTTAAAATCAATGGGCACATCAAATGTCCACTTGGGCAAAGAACCACACTCCCATTTTTGGACTCAAAGTATTGCTAGGGAAGGTTTCACCAAAGAATCTCCCTTCTATACTCAACAAATTTTTCCTTTTCGAAAGCGCCAGAGTTCTTCCTAAAAATATCAGCATCAAACTATCCCAACGCTGAAACTTAGAGATTTCGCGTTCGTCTTAACCTACACATGTCATAAATCAGGATTAGATTTATGACAACTGAATTGAGATAGGGACGCTACTTCTAGTCAATGAAAAACGTTCTTGTAATTATTGCAATAATCAAGCATACTCGACACCCATGTCGGACTCCGTTTACCAGGACATCAAGAACAGTCTTCGTGAGTTGTATGTAGAGGATACCCGCCCTTGGCTGATCGGTTTCAGCGGCGGAAAAGACAGCACGATGCTGGCATCGCTGGTGTTTGACGCGATCTTGTCCGTGCCGGCGGAAAACCGTAAGAAACCCGTTGCGGTTTTATGCACAGACACTCGTGTGGAAATTCCCGCAATTGTCGAAGTTGTTGAGAGCGCGCTAATGCGCATGCACAAGTTTTCCCAACAGAACGGCCTCAACATCGAGGTCAAGTTGTTGAAACCTCCTCCTGAACAGTCCTTTTGGGTAAACATCATCGGGCGCGGATACCCGCCGCCCAACCGTACTTTCCGTTGGTGCACCCAACGAATGAAAATTGATCCTGTCACGACATTTGTCAACCAGCGGCTCGGCCATTGGAGCGAAGCTGTCCTCCTCCTGGGAGCACGTCGGGGGGAGAGTTCAACCCGCGCCCAAACCATGGCCGGGCGAGAGACCCGGAAAGGCCTGCGTCGTCACCCTGACCTACCGCGTGTCTGGGTATCAAATCCAATTGAGTTTCTCAGCACCGAGGAAGTCTGGGCGTATCTTCTCCAAACACCCAATCCCTGGGGAGAGGATAATCGGAAATTATACAAAATGTATTCCAATGCTTCAGGAGGCGAGTGTCCCATCCAAATAGACACTAGCACACCCAGTTGTGGCAATTCCCGCTTCGGTTGCTGGACTTGCACCGTGGTCGATCGAGATAAAGCTAGTGAAGGCCTGCTTGCAGCTGGTGACGAACGCATGGAACACTTGCTCGCCTTCCGCGAAACACTCCTTGAATTCCGCGATCCCGCTAACGGTTGGCGGGATAACCGGCGCATGAATGGCAATGAAGGCCCTGGTCCGCTTGCCATCAAATCCCGACGGGAACTTCTCAAACGCCTGCTCAAGCTGCAGGAAGAAACCGATCTCACCTTGATTACTCCAGAAGAGCTGCTATTGATCCAACAACTGTGGAAAGCCGCGCGAGACCCTGACGACGGCAGGGGCGTCGCCCGCATCGTTGACAAACAGCGAGGTATAATCATGAGCAGTGACCTGAAAGAACTGAATCGTCTACGTGAAATGGAAGAGACAGTCGCTCGCGAGAAAAACATCAATGCCGACATTCTCCGCCGCATGCTTGCTAAGGTTGAAGAATACAGCGAAAGCCACCGAGCTATGGGCCTAGCCGACGATTTACTCAATATTTTAAAGGATGACCTGGAAGCGTTGTCAGCAGAAAAAAAGAGTTGATCATGGCAGAAGTCTACATTGACTCTCTCACATTGGAAAACTTCGGTCCTTTCTATGGTGAGCATACGCTTGATTTCCGGAGCTTGGAGGGAAAGTGCGGAATTCTAGTTGGGGGAAAGAACGGCGCTGGAAAAACTCACCTACTTCGCGCCCTATACCTCGCCGTGGTCGGCGAAAGTGGGGTTGGTGACTTAAAGAAAGTCGAGCCCGGTTCAGACGCCACTCGATTTGCTTTCGAGAAGTCGCTCAATCGCCGGGCCTTAGCCGAAGGTGCAGACACGATGCGCCTCAAAGCCGTCGTCCACCTTCGAGATGTCAAGGTGGGAAGCAGGAAAGTTGAATTCCATCGGGAAGTCAGATTTCGTCCCAACTCAGCACCAGTCTGGGAGCACTACGCCATACGCTCAGACACACCAGGTCAAATCGAAGATGAACAAAAGATTCAAAAACTGCGGGACGCTTTTCTGCCAAGACATCTGGCCCGTTTCTTTTTCTTCGATGCCGAACGCAGCCAAAGCATCAACTTAGGGCAACAGGATATTGTTGAAGGTGTCAGTCGCATACTTGGTCTTTGGACATACGAAGAACTGGAACAGGACTTACGGCAATTAATCAATTCAAAGATCCCGCGCGTGTTCAGCGCCACAGGCGGCCCAGACCCAGAGACGGCACTCGCCGAATTAAACGGGAAAGTCATCACTGCTGAGGGTGTCCTCAAAGCGCGACACCATGAGCACGATGTAATTAATCGTGATTTGCACGAAATCGAGACCGAACTTCTGGAAGTAGAAGACGACTTAAAAACTCTCGGCGCAGTTGACCCTGATCAATTACAAAAAGCTCAAGAACGGCGTGCTGAACTGACAGGGGCTAAGGCCAAACTAGAATCCAAACTCACAGAGGCCTGGGAGTCGGCCCTGCCGGTTTCCCTGTTGGGCGTCTACCGCAAGGAATTGCACGATGCTCTGCTTTTGGAAGAAAGGCGTCGCGAGTGGGAGAGTGCAAAATCCACAGTCGAACCTAAAATTCCACAGGTCAAACAGGACGTGTTTGGCAACGTGCCAAAAGAATACAAGCTCCAGCCCGATGTTGAGTCCTTTTACATAAGACGACTGGAGGACGCCCTCCACCAGCTATTCCATCCTCCGCCTGAGGGAATGCCAGACAGGGTTTACTTGGCAGTCCGAAACGATATGAGCGCCCAAATGCGTGCGCGTCTCGCCGCGCACCCAAGGGAGCTTCAAGATTTGGCTGTGATGTGCGCGGGCATTGAAGAAATGGATGTGGAATTGCGCGAACTCGACCAGAAGCTAAAGCAGATGCAGCAAAACACTGCGGCGTACAAACGAGGCACGGAACTACATGAGAAGCGCGGGGAACTTCTTACTCGCCGCGATCAATTCAATAAGCGGCTCAAAGATCTTAATGCGGAAATCACTCGACTGGATGTCGAGCTTGCGGACTTGAAACGACAAGAAACTACTCAGAGAGAGATTGCTGGGCGTGCTGAAAGGGGGGAAAGCCTGGCGGCCTTGGCGACAAGATACAGGGAAGCCGCTGGTGAAATCCGTAACCGTGCAGCAATCCAGATGCGACGACAAATATCACAAGAAGTAGGGAAGCTGTGGGTTGAGATCACCGAGCGGAAACGTGAATTCGAGAGCATGGACTTTGATAGTCACTGGCAGTGCTGGCTAGTTCGTCGTGATGGGAAAAAGGTAACGTGGGAAGATACCAACACATCCGCCGGACAACGACAGGTTCGGATGCTGGCGTTCTATGAAGCCTTGCGGCGCCTCGCCAAACTCGTTCCGCCGCTGATCGTGGATACACCCTTGGCTCGTCTCGACAAAGAAGTGCGTGCTACCGTGCTCAACCAGCTTTACCTGAGTGGGCATCAATCTATTATCCTCAGCACAAACGCGGAGCTTGATCCTGAAGGCCCGCTGTTTGACCAAGTTCGTGACCGGCTCGCCCGCGTATACACGTTGCACCCCCACGGTCGACCTGATAGCCAAAACTACGAAGTGCACATCACCAGCAACTACTTCGGACATGAATTGTGAGCTGATGAGGGTTTATGAAATTTGACACAAGCAGTGAAGCTCACGAATTTATCGAAGGCGTCTTTGCACGTGTTGGTGCCAGGAATCAGGCGGTGCTTGGTCGTGCGGCCCTTTTCTTGGCGTTGGGCGAAGGTGTTCCCAATGAGTTCAAACCCAAGGATGCCAAGGGCGTGACGTTGAATGACGAGCAGGTGGTCGACGACGACTTACGCGACTTAGTGCGTTCCGCTTTGAATCACCGAGCAGGTCGTAGCCTGGATGAAGGTGGATATCGGCAGGAATTTCGACGACATTTTGAGTACGGTTGCCAGCGATTGCGACAGATCTGGACGGAGTCTGGCAACGACCAAGCCCAGTTTGTCTCGGCCTTGCTGAAGCTTACGGGCGGTGACATCGGGCTTCCGCTTGGCATGAAGCCGGCCGTACCATCCATGCCGGTGGTTGCAACAGAAGTGAAGCTTAAGGTCTTAGCCGATGCCCCTGAATGGTCTATGAACGGTCCCGGTACTTCCAACGGCTTGTTAGTAATTTCCGGGCAACCCGGAAGCGGGAAAAGCCAGCTGGCACTCGACCTCTTGGCCCAACTTGCCAACCACGGTGTCCGCTTCGTGTTCTTCGACATGAAGGGCGAGCTGGAGGACGATCCCAACAATCCGCAACAAAGGAAAAACCGGACCCAATTTTTACAACAAACTGGTGCCCGTTATATCCGACTTATTCGGCAAGACTTGCCGATTAATCCCTTATATCGTCATCCCAACCCAACACAAAACGCCCAGGTCGCCTATGAAATCGCTAGTTTAATTCGATGCTATGCACCCCAACTAGGAGCTATACAGGAACGAAACATTTGCGATGCGTACCAGCGGTTGACCGATCCAAGTTTTCCATCATTGGCTCTGGAATTAGAAAACAGTGGGGCACGTGGTGTGGACCTATCCATTGTGCAAAAAATCGAAAGACTCAACTTGTTTGCCAGTGCTCACACTGCCATATCACCGGAAAATTGGTTGAGTTCTTCAATCGTAATTGATTTTAAAGAATTCGGCACTGACAACGAGACAAAATCTCTTGCTGTAGCATTAATTCTCAACTTTCTCATCAAGACGCTTGGCCAGCAATTAGCTGTCAAAAACGACATTCAACCCATCAAGATGGTGTTGTTTGTGGACGAGGCCCATTTACTTTTACCAAAGGAAAATAAAGCAGGTCTTCTGAGCCAGCTTGCACGTCAGGGACGGTCATGGGGTTTCCCTGTCTGGCTTGCATCCCAAGATGCAGACAAGTTTCTAACCATGGGCACCAATGAAACAAATTTTGCAGAGTTGGCAGAATGTGGTGTTCACTTTTCCCCGCACACTCTGGGTAACACAGATCAAAGGATAATACTCGGTGAAATTGTTCGCCAAAAACTCAAGAAAAACCAAGCCACCCTGCGCTTGCAGGCCAAGCTTATCATCGGAATGGCAAGGCAGTTCTGGCGGGACGGAGGGAAATAGCTATGCCAAAGACGGCGGAACCAATTGAATTTTTGGAGCCCGTCCCCGCCATACCAGTTTCCCAAGGTCAAACGACCTTTTACTTATTTTCAATTTCTGCAAAGAAGTTACTTGATATCGCCTACACTTCGGAGCGAACACAATACAACAAAACAGGAATCCAGCGAGGGCTGCGGCCCGATCGACTTAAAGAGATCGGCAAATTCCTCGCGTCGAATGGGTCAAACCCTCCACTGCTTCCGAATGCCATTATTGTCAGCTTAAGCTCCGAGAGTTACTTCGAGGATGGCCGCCTAAACATCTGTAATCGGCCTGCAGGGGAAGCGTTCGTCATTGATGGACAACATCGACTCTGGGCGTTTAGTCCAGAATACTCAAACTCAAGAGATCTTGATATCGTTGTAACCGCCTTTATTAATCTCGATGACTCCGACAAGGCGCTTATCTTTCGATCGATCAATGGGAATCAACGGAAGATTAACCCCTCCCTAGTTTATGATCTCATTCCCATGTTGCGAGACAAAGAATCCGTAGCGTTTGAAGATAGGAGATGCCATGACCTTGTTATGCTTTTAAATGAAGCTCCAGATTCTCCATGGAAGGACCGCATCGGAATGGTTGGAGCTGGGGATCGGATTATTAGTCAATCTTCATTTATTTCCGCCCTAAAAAAGCTTTTTAAAAAAGGGCATTTGTTTGCAAGCAACGATCAAGACTTTTTTGAAGAACGTATGCAGCACGAGCTGTTACGTGAATATTTTAAAGCAATTTTCAAGGCATACTCAGTTCAGTGGGATAACAAGGCCTTCTTTTTATGCAAATATGTCGGAGTTTCTGCAATTCTCAATCTGCTTGAGCGTATCGTCAAGGACCTAAGAAACCAGGAGACTATTATTAGTGACAATACGGGCTTAAGGATAGGAGAAGGAAACTTCGTACCCTATGTAACGAAACTAAAGGAATTTTCTTTCAGCACTGCCGAAACCAAAGCAGAAGGAAATTCCTATGTAGGCGAAGGTGGAATTACCGAACTTACCAAACGCCTTGTTTCATTGGTATTT
>JBGSSO010000382.1:0-29328 GCA_041737015.1 Nitrospirales bacterium | reverse complement strand
AATCTTTTCGTCCTGCCAGAGGATTCGACTGATGTGTTTCTGGTGAGCCGGAAAGACGTGCCGGGGCTCAGTGCCTTCTGGTCCGAACGAACAGTGGCCATCGATCAATATAGCGGCGAGATCATGGACGTTCGGGATCCTACCTCCAGACAGAGTGGGGGGGAAACTTTTGCGGACTGGCAATGGCCGCTGCATTCCGGTCAGGCCTTTGGCTGGCCCGGCCGCTTGATGGTCTTCCTGAGTGGACTAGCCTGTCCGGTGATTTTCGTCACAGGGGTGCGCATGTGGTGGCGGAAACGGAGCAAGGGGGTAGATGGCAGGCGGGGCGGGGCGGCTCGATGATGATCGTGCTTGGACAGGCGAGATCATGAATATCTCATGCTGTATGTTGGTTGCACGAGCAATGGTTTCTGGAGAAATCGACTCCACCAAATGACACCCGACATGGTGACCGGCATCCTCTCGTCATGACGGAAGTTCTGAAACTGCCCACCCAACGCCGGAACCTTTAGATTGCCACAAATCCCTTATCCATGACGCAGATTTGGATGGGTAAACCCTACCACGCTAAGACTGGAACGAAACGCGACCCTTTGTTGAAAGCGGACGGTGGCGTTGGCTCGGGGTGGCTCTGTTGATCGGCAGGGTATTGCTGGTTTCGCCAAATTGTCGCATTCAGTAAGAAGTGACGGGTGAAGTCACCTCCGTCCTTCGTATGTCGGCAGGCGGGCTGTCGGGACTGGCGGCAACGGGCTATGTTGTCGCGCACCGTCAGGCATCCATCGCGGCGAAAGGGATGGGACGCCTGGAGTATCTTGGTGAAACGATCGGCGGGTACGAACGCAATAAGTGATGGCGCGGTTGGAACGTGCTGATATGAAGGCGTTGTGGCAACAGTCGTGGGCCAAGCTGGAGATTGCACATGCGCAACGTGCCATGGTGAAGCCCGAGGTTCGAGAGGCAATGCTTGGTTTCGAATGGAACACAGCGCTATTAGCGAAATCCCTTGTGACGCAACAACTGGCCACGGATTAGTGAGGCGGATCGGCCTGCGTTCGTTCATCCAACCTTCCTGGTTCTTTGTGGGACGGGGGTAGGAATCATCGCCGGACAACCGGGGCAGTATTCCCTTTGGATATGCGGTGTTGCCGTCAAGCGGCTGGTATTTACTTCAATGGAGCAGGATCCGAACCGTTAAAGAAAAGCGCTGAAGCCATTCGATGGATTTAGGAATTGATACGCAAGCAGAGATCTGCCGACTTACATGTTGCCACTATGAGTGATGGAGATGTGTAGCACTCATATGCAGTTGTCGGTAGACAAAATTCGGCGCGGCTTCCTATGCTACCTTTCATTTTTCCGAAAGGTGTTTCTTTTGAACGACCCTCTTCACTCTAGACCCGTGACTCGACAGCCTGGACGGTTCAGCCTGTGGCTGGTCTGCCTACTGATCGGCATTCGATTTGTGGCTGCCTTCGGGGCCTATATCTGCGTCGCGGATTGGGAGATCAAAACAATCCGCACCGTGCATATCCATGCGGCGGGCTCCCACAGCCATTGCCAACATGCCAAATCCACGGTCAACCCATTCGTCGGGTGGGCCTGTACGGTGTATCAGGATGATCAGATGCTTCTCCTGCCGGAGAAGCCTCACATGCCGGTGCGGGGGTCCGTACTCGCTCCGCTGGTCCTTCTGGTTATTTCGTTTACCGACAGTCCGCTCATTGCCGCGCATGGCCGCGGTCCTCCCCTCAGCATGCACATCGCCTAGTTACACGTCACCACACAACGTTCGATTAATCATAAGCCGCAGCCGGCCGGGTCCGTGGCGACGCGCGTGTCCTGGGACTGACATCTCGCGATGTGAGCAGGGAGAGGTCTCTCCTCAACCTGTTTCCTCTCACCAGACATGGCGGGTCTCACCCCCGTCACCGGTTCGTCGGCGTCACACAGTCCTGATCTCCCTGCATGCAGGAGATCAGGTAGGAGCCTATTACTATGAGTTCAGCCGGATCCTCTCAAGTCACGTCTCGAATGCCTAGATATTCCAGTTTCCTCACGAAAGTCGCCCATATAAGTGCAACGCTTTTCCTCCTCACCGGGTTAACCGCTTGCATCGGACCGGCCAAGCCGGTGCCGACACCACAGAGTCAGGCAGAAAAGTCACCACCATCAACCGAAACGGCGGAGGCACCCAAGGCACTTGACCCCGCTCCGTCTGCCGTTACCGAACCAGGCGGCCCTCCTTTGCCGCTCCCACCGATCGGCTCGGGCCAATTTGTCGGAGATCAGGACCAAGATGAGTTACCGGTGGTCGAGGCCAAGCCGGTGCATGTCACGGCACAACGCGAGTCCTACAACGTGAAGCGTGCGACGAGCGCGACCAAAACCGATACGCCGATCATGAAGACGCCCATTTCTATCCAAGTGATCCCGCAGGCCGTGCTTCAGGACCAACAGGCCATTCAGATCGAGGATGCCGTCAAAAATGTCAGCGGGGTATTTCCCGGATTTACGTTCGGTGGTTTTGGCGAAGAATTTATCCTTCGCGGATTCAATACAAATTTCAACAACTATCGTGATGGGTTTCGATTATCGGCTGATCGACTGCCGCTGGCCAATATCGAACGCATCGAAGTCGTCAAGGGTGCCGCCGCAAATCTCTATGGCCGGATCGAACCCGGTGGCATGATTAATCTAATCACCAAACGGCCTCAAGCCGAATCCATGTATTCGTTGAATCAGCAATTCGGCTCGTATGAGGAATATCGAACCACCGCAGATGCCACCGGCCGACTGACGGCGGATGGGACATTGCTCTATCGATTCAATCTGGAGTACCTGAATAAAGATTCCTTTCGCGATTACGGCTTTACCAAGCGGATCTTTGTCGCGCCCTCGCTGACCTGGAAAATGACTCCACGCACTCAATTGGATCTGGATTTCAATTACCTCAACCAAGATACCCGTGAAGATTACGGGATCGTGGCCGTGGGTAACCGCCCCGCCTCCATTCCCAGATCACGTTATCTTGGCGAACCGACGACCGATAAGAGCAACACCGGGTTCTATAACTCGACAGCCACGTTGACTCATGCCATTCACGAGAATTGGAAAGTTCGCGCCCGGTTTAACTACGCTCGCAGAGACGTTGTGGACCCGCAAACGGCTGGATTTGAATTGGATGAGCAGACGGGTGAATTACAACGATTCTTTTATAAGGGCAATGCGACTGGGAACACCTATATGGGTACCGTCGATCTCACCGGGCGATTTGATACGGCCGGCATCGAGCATAACGTTTTGGTGGGATGGGATTACTACGGGGCGTTTACCGAAGTGAAGTCCACATCCGTGGATGCCAACCCCATCAATATTTACAATCCACAATACAATCCGACAGATTTAGCCGGAGTCAAAAACAATTTTTTCATCGACCAACGGACACAATGGAATGGTCTGTATTTTCAGGACCAGATCACGCTGTTCGATACACTGCATATTCTTGGGGGCGGGCGCTATGATTGGGCCACGCAAGAATTGGGATTGGCCTTCGATGCCGATCAATCCGTTGCCGATGCGACAAACAACATTAGCAAAGCCACAAACAATCGATTTAATCCTCGCGCGGGAATCGTCTATCAACCATGGCAGTGGTTGTCGCTGTATGGCAATTACGTCCAATCCCTGGGTAGTGCGAATTTGGCGTTCGATGCGTCGGGCAACATCCTCGACCCGCAAACGGCCGAACAGTTTGAGGCGGGATTCAAAACCGCGTTTTTTAACGATCGGTTGACCAGCACTGTGGCGTTTTACCATCTAACCAAGGAGAATCTGCCCGTGCAGGTTCCCGGCCAACCGTTTTCCGAGGCTGTGGGAGAAGCGCGGAGCCAAGGGGTTGAAGTGGACATTGCCGGGAGAATGACCGAGGGGTTGAGTATCATCACCACCTATGCCTATACCGATGCCGAGATCCTGAAAGGAAATAACAAGGGGAACCGGCTCTGGAATGTGCCCAAGCATGCCGGGAGTGTCTGGCTCACATACGATATGCAGCAGGAACCGCTACGGGGCTTAACGGTGGGTGGCGGCGTCTTTGCCCAAGGAAAGCGAGAAGGAGACAATCAGAATAGTTATCAACTACCCAGCTACGCCCGAGTCGACGCGTTAATGAAATACCAGATCCCGATTACGATGGCCCGAATGACCCTTCAGTTGAATGTCAATAATCTCCTTGATCAAAAATATTATGGGGGAACCTTAGGGGATCGTTTTTCCATTAATGTCGGAGCGCCACGTACCTTCATCGGGTCAATCCGGATTGCGTACTAAAGAAAAAGGCCGGGATCGGCACGCCCGAAACAGGCGCCGCACCTCCTGGCTCAAGATCCATAGATATATCGGGTTGTTTCCAGGAGCCCTGTTCGCCATCATCGGCATAACCGGAAGTTTCCTGGTATTTTGGCCTGAACTTGAGGTGTGGCTGAATCCAGATCTTTGGCACGTCAACCCGCAAGAGGAACAGATCGGGTATCGTCCCCTGGATGAGATCGTGACGGCAGCCAACACGGCGATTTCGCCTGACGGCACGCCGTATGCGCTGGTGTTTCCACGAATGCCGGATACGGTATTCGTGGTGACCTACAGCCGCCCGGCACCTAACCCTGAGCAATTGGAGTGGCATCAAGTCTTCATCGATCCACAGACGGCACAAATCAAAGGACAACATTTACGGCTTGATTTGGAGCGGCCATGGCGGGGAACGTTTTTTGATTTCGTCCTCCGTGTCCATAGCACCCTCGCCCTGGGGGCGAAGGGTTCCACGGTCGTGGGAGTGCTGGCTCTCCTCTTGTTGGTTTCTCTCGTATCCGGGCTGATCCTGTGGTGGCCGACTTCCCGGCAATTGAGGGGGGCCTTCACCATAAAACGGGGAGCGGGGCGTATTCGACGTGTCTACGATCTGCATAAAACATCCGGCCTTTATGCTTCCTGGCTGCTGGTGGTCGCCCTCGTTTCAGGCCTCTATCTCGTGTTTCCCGACTATGGAAAGAATCTGATCGGCATGTTCTCGGCCACCACTCCTGTCCCGGAAGGCCTCGCGTCCAGACCGTTGGCTGGTGCACACCCCATCGGCTTCGACCGGGCCGCGGCCATCGCCAATGCCTATTTCGCCGATGGGAGGTTTCAGTGGATTTTCTTTCCCCAAGGAGAGAAAGGATTTTATCGGATCGTGAAAAAGGCCCCAGATGAGCGCACCGACATCCTCCCCGCTCGAGCACTCTGGATTGACCAATACAGCGGGCAGATTCTCCACACCTATGACCCCGAACAGTTCACCGCAGGCGATATATTCGAGCAATGGCTCTTTCCTCTTCACAGTGGAGAAGCGTTCGGTCTTCCCGGCCGGATCGGAATTCTAATCCTCGGTTTGGTACCCATGGTCCTCTTTGTCACCGGCCTGATGCGCTGGAAACACAAACGGCAACGGTGAGGCATCTGAACTGGGTGACCTGACCCACCCTTGCATGGGAAAGACATTCATGGACGGATATGTTCAAGAAGGCCCCCTCATGTTTCATCCGATCATCGGCTTTTTGAATGGACCTTTAGGGCTAGGCCCTTTCCCCTCTTGTGCGTTTTCCCTCCATTTGATAGACAAGACTCCTGTTTGGGTGACCCGCAAAAATCGCCACGCGATACATTCAACCCCGCCAAGATGACCGAACGATAGAATCACCAAAAAAGACTGCCACCATGAAGGCCATAACCTGGTTCATTAAAAATCCTGTCGCAGCGAACGTCCTCATGGGGCTTATTGTCCTGTCCGGGTTGGTAGGGCTTTTCACGGTAGAGCAGGAGGTGTTTCCCCGTTTCAGTCAACAGAGGATCGATATCAACGCGTTCTATCCAGGAGGCACCCCTGAAGAGATCGAACAGCGGATTTGCATCCCAATAGAAGAGGCCATCCATAATCTACCGGGAATCACCCGTCTGAATACCACAGCCGGGCATACGGAGCGAAAGGAAGCGGTCTGTGCGATTCGCGTACAAGCTGCTGAGAGCCGGGATCTTCAAACCCTTATTGGAGCCATCCAGGCCCGTATCCAGAATATTCCCCACCTCCCGAAGGGAATGGATCGAGTTGAAGTAAAAGAGGGGCGTGCGTCCGATGATGACGGCGTGATCTGGGTGGCTCTCTATGGCCAGACCGATATGCTTTCTTTAGTCCGAATCGGAGAGGAGATCAAGGCTGCCCTCTCACGTATTCCAGGAGTCGAGGAAGCTGAAAATTACGGATACATTCCCTACGAGTTAGCGATCGAAATTCCTTCGGAACAGCTGCGCCGATCCAAATTGACGCTCAGCGAGATCGCCGATGCCGTGCGGCAAAGCTCCCTCAATCTGCCGGGGGGCCTTCTCAAATCTCAAACCGGCGATATCGTATTGCAAACCCAAGGGCAAGCCATCGATGAAGCCACATTTGGGAGTCGAGTCCTCCTCCCCAGCTCAAATGGAACCACGGTCCGCCTCCAGGAGATCGCCACCATCCGGGACGGGTTGGCTGAGCAAAACTTTTCATGGCACCACAACGGCTTGCCCGCACAAGGTTGGGCTATCTACGCGAAGCAGGACGAAGTCGCGGTCGCTCGCCGGGTCAAAGCCTATGTGGCAGAGATGGCCCCACGTCTCCCGGAAGGCCTGCAGCTCATTTACTGGTACGATGATTCTCAAGCGTTCGAGGAGCGAGTCAGGACGTTGCTGGAAAACGGGCTCATGGGTTTTCTCCTCATCTTTCTCCTCTTGACCCTCTTCCTGAATCGACAGCTCGCGGTCTGGGTCGCAGCAGGTCTCGCCACGGCGTTGCTGGGAGCGTTGGCAGGAGTGTGGGTGCTGGGCGTTTCCCTCAACATGCTCAGCCTATTCGGATTTGTGCTCGCATTGGGTATTTTGGTGGACGATACCATCATTGTGAGTGAGAGCATCAACCGACATCAAAGCGCCGCGGCACAGCAGCTCACCGGAACGGAGCCCCCAAGACTGCGGAAAAAAATCATGCGCGCGGCGACCATTGCCGGGGCCAAGGAGGTGGCAGGACCTGTCACTCTGGCCGTGGTGACGACGGGCATCGCGTTTCTCCCAGGCCTCTTCCTCCATGGATGGGCTGAAGCCTTGCTCGGGCCTATTTGCATAGTCATGGTATTGGCGTTAGGTTTTTCCCTCGTCGAAGCTCTGTGCATATTGCCGGCTCATCTGACCACACCCCCTCCCGTATCAACCCATTGGATGCCAACGCTACAGCAAAGAGTGACTCGCGGGCTGGAAGCGTTCCTCCATCGTGCCTATTTGCCGTTGTTGGATCGGTCCTGTCGCCAACCCTATCTGATAATGGCGTTCTGCGCTTCGGCTATGATGATCAGCGCGGCCCTGGTTTCAGGAGGCCATGTCCATCTTGCCATCCAAGCCGATGTGCCGAAAGATACGATTACCCTCTATCTCGACGTCCCCCCTGGTGCGCCATTTACGACCGTACAGAGATTGTCCACCCAGATTGAAGAGGCCTACAAGGAATTACGCCATTCACTGGAAACTCGCCAACCACCTGATGAGCCCAGCTCCGTCTCCGGGATTGAGAGCATGATCTTCGACAATTGGGCAGGATTCTGGGTCGAGTTGGCCCCCGGCGCTCGACAGCGATTTTCCGTCGAAACCATCGCGCGGGAGTGGCGAACATATATTGGCGATATCGGCAAAGCCAAACTCGACTTTTTGTACAGACAGGGAGACAATTACTACGACCTGGAGTGGGCCGTCAGCGCCACCGACTCTGAAACCATGGCCGCGGCGTTGGCCACACTCACCGAACACCTTTCCAGCTTTCCTGGGGTGTTCGATGTCATGCATTCACACATCAAAGGCAAACCACAACTGAGCCTGGAACTTCGACCGGAGGCCGAGCGACTCGGGCTGCGACTTGAGGATGTGGCCGAGCAAGTGCGTCAGGCTTATCTGGGGGAAGAGGTGCAACGGTTCCAGCGACAACGTGAACAGGTCAAAGTCGTGGTACGCCTACCCCTGAACGAGCGACGTGAGTTCAATGATTTTCGGCAGTTACCCATCCTGTTGCCCACGGGTGACCAGGCCCCACTGGAAGTCCTGGCGAAATGGCGTTGGCTCCCTCAAACGGAGAGCATTACACGAGAGAACCGACAACAGTTGGTCTGGGTCAGAGCCCGGCTCAATCCGGAGCTTGCCGATGCCAACGCCATCTACGCAACGATGCAAACAGGGTTTTTCGAAACCCTCAAACAGCGGTTTCCCGGATTGAGTATCACCGCCGGACATACGCGACAAGACCAGATGGCCGCCTTCGAAACACTCGGACGCAATGCTCTCTTTGCGGTCGGAATCATCTATGCACTGTTAGCCGTCTCATTCCGTTCATTTCGATACCCGGTCCTCATCCTCCTTGCCATCCCCATGGCCTGGGTCGGCGGTGTGCTCGCTCACTTTGTTCTGGGATTACCCCTTTCCATGGAATCGTTAGTCGGCATGATTGGCGCGAGTGGGGTCGTCATCAATGATAGTTTGGTCCTGCTCAATTACGTTCAACGACGCAAGCGAAAGGAGACAGACCTTAATCCACAACATCTTATGTCCAGGGCCTGTGAAGTACGATTTCGCCCGATTGTGCTGACGTTTCTGACGACATTGGTGGGCCTCCTGCCCATGTTGTTTGAGACGAGTGCTCAGGCTCAGTTCCTGGTTCCCATGGCCGTCGCATTAGCTGCAGGACTGTTTGGAGGATTGGTTGCCACATTACTGCTCATCCCGGTCACGACGCTGGTATTAGAACGGTCTCAGTCCCGAACCCACCCCGCGACCCTGTCAAGTCATGGTGGCGCGACCGAATATTCTTGAATGAGCGATCAGGAAGCGGTCCCGTGGGGGTTTTGGGAGATTCAAGCGTCTACTATTGATAGGAAAACACACGGGAAGGAGTCGAGGTTTCTACATGGTTATTTTTACCCGCCTCGAAGGTGAACACTACCACAGGCTCCTCGCTCACGATGGTGAAAAGCAGGGGCTCGTCGACTTTCCCGAAGAGTATTTTTGCGAATTCTCATACCGATCCGGAACCCCACAACAACGTATTCCGCGCTCTTGTGGGGTCAATAGCATATGAGATGGCCAAAGACATGGATTCGCCGATATCGCCTCATGACTGATACATACCGACCTCTCATCATGACGGTCGGAGTCTGCCTCGTCCTGCTGTCAGGATGCATCTCGACCCCGGAACGTCATGGGGAACGCATTATGGACCCTGTGCCCGAACAATGGTCCACGATCACGGACAGGACGATCGAACGTGTCACGGATGGATGGGTGGACACGTTTCACCTGCCGATACTGACGGATATGGTCCGCGAAGCGTTGAACTTTAATCACGACCTCAAAGCCGCCGCGGCGCGGGTCGAGATTGCCCGAGCCAATGTCCGCATCGCCGGGGCTCCTCGTCTTCCTCAAGTCAATTTTTCCCCGGACTTTCGCCACGGCCGTTTCGGGACATTCGATAGCGATATCGCCAACGAGAATTACAGCTTCATGGAAGTGGTCTTTAACCTTTCCTGGGAGCTGGACATCTGGGGACGAATTCGTGCCTCGCAGGAGGCGGCCTCCCTGGACGCCATGGCCGTAGAAACGGACTTGCAGGGAGCAGCATTATCACTCGCGGCACGAACAGCGCAAGCCTGGTTTGAATTGCTTGAATCAGGCCTTCAGGAAACGGTCGCCTCACAATCAGTCGCTGATCGACGGATGCTTGTGGAGTTGGTCCGCGGGCGTTTTAACCTCGGGCTCACACCCGGATTAGACCTTGGATTGGCGCTGACGGACCTCTCCAATGCTGAAGCTCAACTGGCCGAGGCCCACAATCAAGTCCAGCTGACGGCCCGCCGGTTGGAAGTATTGCTTGGCCGTTATCCCGCCGGCGAATTGAAAGCCCAATTGCCACTACCGGCATTACCTTCAACACTGACTGCAGGAGTTCCGTCTGAATTGCTCAATCGCCGACCCGACATTGCCGCCGCCATGAAACGTCTCCGTGCAGAAGACCAGCGGTTCATCAGCGCCAATCTTGCGCTGTTGCCGCGCATCACCTTAACGGGGACCGGCGGAACCCGTAGTAATTCACTGAAAGAACTGACGCAGCCTGGAGCCCTTGCCTGGAACGTAGGAGCCGGCTTGCTCCAACCCATCTTTGCCGGAGACCAACTCCAGGGTGAGATCGCACGTAACCGCGCGGCCGTCACCGAAGCGATGGAGAATTTTCAACAAACCGCACTGGAGGCATTCCGTGAAGTAGAGCAGGCCCTGGCCGCCGAAGAACGATTGTCGGAACAGGAACATGCGTTATCAGAGGCGGTGAAACATGCCCAAGCGAACCAACAGATGGCGGTCTATGCCTACCGGCATGGATTTACGACCATTCTCACACTGCTCGACAGCTTCCGCGGAACCTTAATGGCACAAAGTGCGCATTTGACCGTCAAGCGGCGTCTTCTGACCAACCGCATTGACTTATATCTGGCACTTGGAGGCACCATATGAACCGAGCACTGCTGCCCATCGGCGTGCTATCGATGGGCCTACTCTCTGCCTTCCTGGTCCTGACCAATCGCTCCCAGCCGGAGACCGCAAGCCTCCAGCCTGAGCCGCCCCATGTTGAGGTCCTTGAGGTCCAACCCCAAAGCGTGCGCGTGACCGTGACCTCGCAGGGAGTCGCGATGCCGCGCACAGAGATTGATCTGGTCTCAGAGGTCGCCGGCAAGGTGATTCATGTTCATCCCGCCTTCGCCGCCGGCGGATCGTTTCATCGTGGAGACATCCTCTTGGCCGTGGATCCCCGAGATTACCAATTCGCAAGGATTGAAGCGCAAAGCCGACTCACGGAAGCCCAGCGGCTTTTAGCCCAAGAAGAGGCGCAAGTCGAACAAGCGCTGAAAGAATGGCAGGTGCTCGGAAAGGGGGAAGCGACCCCGCTGGCTTTACGCACACCGCAACTACGGGAAATACGTGCAAAAGTCGCTGCAGCCAAAGCGGATGGGGCGAAGGCCCGATTGCAGCAGATCCGCTGCGTGCTACGAGCCCCGTTCGATGGACGAATTCGGGCTAAGCATGTAGATCTGGGCCAATACCTTGTTCCAGGAGAAAAAGTCGCCCGCCTCTATGCCACCGACAGCCTAGAAGTGCGTCTCCCCGTATCCATGGAACAATTAGCTTTTTTAGACCTCCCATGGATTTCGGAAAAAAACGGTTCAACGCACACGGCGCCTTCCGTGACCTTGCAAACGACCATTGGCAAAGACATGGCTCATTGGGTTGGATACATCATTCGAACCGAAGGCGCATTAGAACCAACCTCGGGGCAGCTTTCCCTTGTCGCACGGGTCCCGCAACCGGAGTCCGAACACAACCATGGGCGACCCTTATTACCGGGAACATTCCTCAAGGCCGAGATCGAAGGCCTGGAATATCACCAGGTCTTTGTCTTACCACCAGCCGTCGTCAACACCAGAACAGAGCAGGTCCTGGTCGTCGGTGACGACAACCGGCTCAAGATCCAACCGCTCGAGATATTGAAATCCGAAACCGAGCGGATTGTGGTCCGCGGGGGCTTGCAGGCCGGAGACCAGGTCGTCCTGTCGGGCATAGACGTCCCGATAGAAGGCATGCAGGTCACAATCTCTCCTCTTCGCCAATAGTTTCCCCCATTCCATAATCCTCCCGTATACTGAAGACTGCATTCTTTTGTTTAGTCATCCTCCACACAACCATCACCAGTGATTTGGAAAACTGTTGCATCGGCAAGCAGGCATGAGTAGACCACCATGCCTTCCCCCTGTATGTTTTACTTTCCACGAACCGTCGCAATCAGTTTATTATGAGAAGGAGGACGAGATTCCTCACATATGAGGAGTCCCATTTCACAGCATAGGATTTCGTGGTGAACGAGACCGAATCTTCACTTTTCAAACAGATATGAGAAAGAAAATTGGCCCAAGGCTTTCCTTTGGCTGATCAGCTCTTACCTTAAGGGCAACAGGTACGCTGCACCATACACACACTGGACTGAGGAGAAGTGATGATGAAACACATGATGGCGTTTATTCTGATGGTGATGTTTTTGATAGCCCCAAGTTTTGTGTTTGCCCACGGCAACGCGATTCATATCCTGGGAACAGTCACAGAAGCCGCACAGGAACGAATCATAGTAACAACCCAAAAAGGTGAATCCGTCACGCTGATAATCCAGGAAAAGACCATTTTTCAACTCGATGGCATTACGACAAACACGGCTCGTCCGGCAGTAGGCGACCGGGTTGTAGCGGAGGCAGAGGAAGAAGGGGGCCATCTGGTCGCTCATGAAGTTCGCTTTGCAACACCCAAGACCAAATAGCTCGAAAGCCGCCTTTGGTCCCCAGAAAAGTTCCAAACGGTCCATCCCTTCACATCAGTGATCCTGAATCCTATGGTTCCGATAGATTGCTTGGTGATTGGCTTTTGAGTATGCTCTCTCTTTTTCTGATTGCTCTTATTGCTCTTATTGCTATTTTTAATTCGAGAAAGGTGCAATCCGATGGTCTTCACGCTTCTCTCTCCACCATTACAAAGAACCGTTCGCACCCTATACCTGTATGTGTTGGCCTGTCTTGTGTGTCTGCCTCTGCATCTCCGGGCAACGGAATCTTCCGCGCAGTCTGAGGTCGAGACATTCCCGGAATTGACCGTCACGGACTCACGCATTCATACCGACTATAGCTGGCTGGCGGATTCTCTTGGCCATCGGGTGACCGAAATCAATCGCTACCCACACGACGCCCGCCGCAACGGATGGGAAGGAAAAGTTGTGCTACGGGTGACGATTGGAGCTGATGGGGGGCTCAGAGACCTCATCGTCCAGGATAGCTCGGGCTACGAGCCCTTGGACCAGGCCGCGCAGGAAGCCGTGCGGCAGGCCTGTCCGCTCCCCTTACAACGCCAAATCCACCGACCCGAAGTCGTGATCCGTCTGCCAGTGGTCTATCGCATGTCTCCCTGACTTGCTTTGTCGAGGTTGGCTATCGCTCCTCACATTCCAAAAGAATCGACAGACACGCAGACCTTTATACTGCCGATAAGCCAAGACGTTTCACCGGGGTATCCGAATACCTCACGCTCAAATAATTTTCGTTCGTCTTTTCCATTTTGAGACCACTCACCCGATGTGCGGCTTTCGTTTCCCAGGAGGTTCGATCAATCCGTCAATCCTTGTAGGACCTCGGATTGAGGCATTTTTTTCCAAATCGGGTTTCCATCACTTTGCCATATTGTTATGCCATTGTTAGGTAAAGAAACGACAACCTTCTCCCGGCCCGCTTACACGACGGTCTGGCGATGGCATTTCTATGCCGGGTTATTTTGTATTCCCTTTATCGTATTGTTGGCAATCAGCGGGGGGCTGTATTTATTCACACCCCAGATAAATGCCTGGCTGGACCGACCCTATGATCGCGTTTCTCTCACGGGACCCCACACGACTGCACAGAATCAAGTACAGGCTGCCCTCCACGCCGTCCCGGGTTCCACGCTATCTGCGTATGAACTGCCGAAGGATCAAGATGACGCGACCCGGATCATTGTGAAATATCGGGGGGAACGCATTCGTGTGTATGTGCACCCCGAAACCTTAGCCATTTTGAAGACCATTCCCGAGGAGGACCGGTTTACCAGGATGGTGTTTCATTTTCATGGTGAATTGCTGATGGGCAATATCGGCTCTGTCTTTGTGGAATTGGCTGCCTCCTGGTCCATCATCATGATCGTCACCGGCTTGTATCTGTGGTGGCCGCGTGGTCAAGGAGGATGTGGGGGAATCGTGTATCCCCGATTGAACCGTGGCTCGCGCGGATTCTGGCGAGATCTTCATGCCGTCACAGGTTTCTGGATCTCCATTCTTGTGTTGTTTTTGCTTGTCACCGGACTGCCATGGGCCAAAGTCTGGGGTGAATATTTCAAAGAGATTCGTCGATTGACCGGAACCGCTGTCGTCGAACAGGACTGGACCGTCGGAGCGACGACTCGGAATCCCCTGCCTGAGGCTTCGGAGGAACATCTTTCCCATGGCCTTCAAATGACGAATACCCATCCCGCCCCAAAAATCCCATTGGACTATTCCCCGATTGATATCCTCCTGCCGTCTGTCCGCGCCCTGAATCTGCCCTATCCCGTCCTTATTATTCCACCCGTTAACGCGGAAGGGCATTGGACTGCCAAGTCGGACACTCAAAACCGTCCCCAACGAGTCAAAGTCCTATTGGATGCTTCAACCGGGGCCGTCCTGAAACGGGAAAACTTTCAGAACCGTCATGTGTTGGACCGGATGGTCGGCATCGGGGTCGCTGCCCATGAAGGGCAACTCTTTGGATGGCCCAATGTCGTGCTGGGGGTATTCACCGTCGGAGGGCTGCTTATTCTGGTGACCAGCGGCATGTTCATGTGGTGGCATCGACGCCCTTCCGGAGTACTGGGTGCTCCTCCCCTACCCCATTCGCAAACATTTTCCTTCGGATTCGTGATCTTCCTCCTGTTCTTCTGTCTCTACCTTCCCCTGTTTTCCGCTTCTCTGATATCGATACTGCTCATTGAGAAACTGCTCATTCGCCGGATTCCTCCCCTTGGCCATTGGCTTGGGCTTGAGAAATAATTCTGAAGTTCATCACTCTGTGACTTTTCGAGAAAGCTTGGTTGAATGGTTCCAATTTTTTTATTTAACAAAAAAACTGTAGCATCGATATGCATTCGGTGCGGATATGACACACACTCCACATCCTTAAAGTAGCGTGGGCTTTCCTCCTTCTGGTACAACTACACACTCTCACATTTAGGAATGATGAACGTTCTTCTTCTTCCAACATTCGAATATCCGTGGAGGCACCCATGATAAAACCTGTACTTTTTGGAGCCATTTCTCTAGTTTTCTCGATGGGCTTGGGAGGTGATATATCCGGAGTCCTCGGGGCGGACCCATCTGCTTCGATGGTTCAGGCCGGGGCTAAACACATCATCGACCATCAAGGCATGCAAACCACCGGCCCAGCCGCTCAACTGGATAAAGACGGGACTCTTCACCTCGCCTGGGGGGGGGAAAAGCAGGAAGAGCGAGGAATTTTTTATCTCAAGGTCCCGCCACAACAAGAACATTACCCAGAACCCATCAGAGTCAATCCATCCAGTCCTCCCGCCACGTCCCTCCACGAACCACCGGCCTTGGCATTAGGCCTCAAAAACGATGTGTACATCACCTGGACAACACCTCACCCCAATGCCAACGGTAAATTATTTACCAATCTTCTTCTCCTGAGCCGGTCACTTGATGGGGGGGGAAACCTTTCTTCCTCCTGTTCGAGTCAACGACGACGACGCCGTCACCGGCCATTCCTTTGATTATTTGACCGTCAGTCCCAATGGTTCCGTCCATATCGCCTGGCTTGATGCCCGGGAAGGGAAGAAAGATCCGGCCACCTATACGGTCTTTTCCCAAGACCAGGGCAAAACCCTTTCACCAAATCTGAAAATCGACGAATCCAGTTGTGTCTGCTGCCGGACCCATATGACCACTGCCTCTGACGGCACCGTCTATCTGGCCTGGCGCAAGGTCTTGGCCGGTGCGGTCAGGGAAACGGTGGTGTCTCGTTCCACCGATAACGGGAAATCGTTTTCTTCCCCGGTCATCGTGAGCCATGATCAATGGGTCTACGAGGGCTGCCCTCATCGTCCTGCCACCATGGGAGTCGATCAGCAAGGGCGCCTCTATGTCACCTGGTATACGGAAGGCCCTGATGATACTCCCGGTGTGTATCTGGCCTATTCCGATGATCAGGGAAAAACCTTCACACCTCGACGTGCGTTGAACATGTCCAAAGGAACGTTTCCCGACCATCCTCAACTGGCGGTGAATCAAGAAGGCCATCTACTCGTATCCTGGGAAGAGCAATCTCCGGTGCGGCGGGAAATCGTGTTCACCTATTCCCTTGACCGAGGACAGACATTCAGTCCCCCGAAAAAGTTGAATGAGAAAAAAGCCAAGAGTCCGGCCGTGGCATTAAACGACCAGGGACAAGCCGTTATTGCCTGGTCGGAGCAAGTGGCTTTCCCGGGATGGAGTACGGTGGTCCAGCATCTTTCTTTTCCCACTTCACGGACGGCTCAGTTACACCAACATCCATGAGACCGTTTTCTCTGCTCGCTTCAGGAATCGTGGGAATTGGCGTGGCTTTGGGAAATCCTTCATCCACCCCCATCTTCTTAGCCGATTCGATACCGGTCAATCCCTCCCGCCAGCTCAGCACCTTGCAGGGCGCAAGAACTCATCCCAATGAATTGGAAGAACGAGTTCTCATCTTGAAATTTTTGGCCACCTTGTGTTGACCTTGTAAAGAAGAAATGCCCTCGTTGGAACGTCTTAGTCAGAAGCTCTCTCCAGATCAATTAGCCATTCTGGCAGTCACCATCGACATTCGCCTAGGAAAAATCGAAGCATTTTGGCAGCAACTCGGTTTACATTTCGATCTCCTCCTGGATGAACAGGAAGAACTCTCTCAAACGCGAATGGCCAGAAATCGAGCCACACCCGAGATCGTGGATACTCACGGGCAACCTGAACCAACGAATCCTGTGAACCGAATAGAGGGAGAGCCCTGAATCCCTCCCGTTCATCAAAAACCTCTTCAACCCGAAGTCCATGCACCAGCGCCTTCAACCGATTGCCCTCCTGACCTCAAGCCTGTTTCTCACCATGCTCCTGGCTTCCACGGTGTGCATGACCGTGCAGGACCTCTCTCACGAATCGCAACAATCCCATCACAGCAATACCAAACCTCTTCATGGGGTTCTTTGCAACTGGGCCTGTCATATCGGAAAACTTTCGTCAACGTCTCTCATCACCTCTCCATCATGGCATTCGCCATTCCAGGAATTGGGCGCCGTCCTTTCTTTCTATGCCCAACCTGGCTTACGCCCTTCTCTTCCGAACAAATCTGCCAGAGCTCCTCCACGCATCTTCTTGTCCCGTTTTTTCTAAATGATTTTCAAGGCTCCGTTGTGAGTTGCGGGAGATTCACGCCTCCTTCCCCATACTCATGAATCCTAACCTGGGTCTCACCGGAAATTCCTTCAGGAAGCCTAATTTTTAGTTGCTGGCCGCATGCATAGCCGGTTGGCTCATGCATGTTCTATTTATTTTTTTGTAAGGAGAGTATCTTGTGAAACAGTTTCTTTCTGTCTGTCAGTGGAATTGGTCATGGCGTTTTTGCATAGTCATCTTGAGCCTTTCCCAAATTCTTAGCGTCTCATCCCCAACGTTCGCTGCATCAAGCGACAGTTCCGTACCGTCCCAGGAAATTCTCCTACAGCAACAACAGGAGCTGGAGGGAGAACTCGATCGCGTCAATGCCCGACTCAATGAAATCAGGAAACAACTTAACGAATTACATCAGACACCTGTTTCCCAACAATCAGATGAACAACGGCAAACCCAGGCGACCTTAGAAGAGGAGGAAGTGGAGACATTAGAAGAAATGAGTATCGTCAGTACCCGGATATTAAAACGCCCGGAAGGCCTGACGATGTCCTCCACTCCTCAATCGGAAACCGATTCCCAACCGACCCGAACGATGAAAGAATCCATGGAATCTCTTCCCGGTGTAGTGCTCCGACAGGCCAATGGCCCCAGGGATTTCAGTATTTCCATTCGAGGTTCCGGGGTCAAAACGGCATTCGCCATCCGGGATATCAAAGTCTATGAAGATGGATTTCAGCAAACGCAGTCAGACGGATTATCCCGACTCGACATACAAGACCCGTGGTTCATGCGATCGACCGAAGTGATCCGTGGAGCGGCTTCCTCACTGTATGACAATTATGCTCTCGGCGGGATGGTGCATTTTAGAACCCGGCGGGGCAGCGACATCGAGGGAGTTGAGGGGTTCTTTAGCGGAGGATCATACGGGTATAACAAACAAGCGGTCGCCCTCGGCACCCAATACAAAAATCTGGACGTGTCGATTTTTGCCAGTAACGCGGCTGAGAACGGGTATATCCATCACAGTGGATATAACACCCAGACGTTGAATTTTAATTTCCGCTTTACCATCGACGACAAACAAAACTTATACGTAAAAGCCATGACCAACTGGTTGGATACAAACGTGCCGACCCGGCTCACCAAAAGCCAATTTAATAAAAATGATCGCCAGGCGGGAACTGGAACGGACGCCAGAGATCAAGCTCGCCTCGACCGCCGCACCATCATCGGGTTGATGTATGAACGGGAATTGACTCCCGACCTCATCTTGACCATGGAAGGGGATTATGACGTCAAGGATATTAACCAATATTTCAATCAAATCACCGATAACGTGAATACCAACTGGAAACATTATACTGATTTGCGACACAGAGGACAGATTTCCGGAATGCCGTTGAACAGCTATCTCGGGTTCTTCATTAACAACATGGAACAGGAGGGGCAAAGCTTCCAAAATTTAAACGACGGCCAGGGTACGCGAGGCAACTTGATCCAGAATAACCGGGGAACCATCAGAAATATCGGGGGACGATTTCGAGAAGAGCTGACATTCTTACCGAACTGGACCATCGCCGCCGGGCTGGGATTCGAACAGTCAATCGTAAGCATCCAGACAATTAATTATACCAATGGGGTGGTTTCCAGCCGTCCCAGCACCACCAAAACCTACTATAACTGGGCTCCTGAAATGTCACTGACGTGGAAACCCAGAGCAGGCTATCGGCATTGGATCAGGGGGTCCACCGGATATGGCATCCCGCAATTCAGTAATTTAACCCGAAACCCTCTCACCGGTCTTCCCGGCTCCAATTTCGACTTGAAGCCCCAAAAAAATGTGAACGTGGAATTCGGCCACGAAGCTCAAATTCATAATACCTTCAATATGCAACTTGTGGGATTCTGGATCTTCTTTCGCGATGAAATTATTTCGCAAAACATTTCAGGTGGGAACACGGCCTCCACCAATGCCGACTCTTCGGAATATCGGGGTGTCGAGGTTTCTGCGGATTGGCGACCGATACCCGGTTGGCAATTCCACGGCGCGTATACTCACATTGATGCCAAGTACATCAACTTCACAGACCGGTATCTGGTGAATGGCGTGGCCACCGATGTCAAACAGGACGGCAATGACGTCCCCAACGTTCCTTCGGATTTCCTCAACATGAAGGTCATGTATGATGATGCAAAGAACAATTGGGGAGCCTGGGTCGAGTCCAATTATTACAATAGCTATTTTCTGAACAACGGCAATACCGTGGGAATTCCTTCCTACTGGATCCTAAACATCAATCTTCACAAGACCTTCACCTTCAACAATGATTGGGTTCGCTTTGCCAAGTTCTTTTTCGAAGTGAACAACATCGCGAACAAGACCTATGCGGCGTCCGGTCAAGTCGTGTCGGACTCGACACCCGATGCGAATAAACAATTGTTCTTTGCCGGATATGGCCGCTCTTTCTACGGAGGCGTGACAATCGGAGTGTTCTAATTATGTGATAGTTTTTCCAATGGTAATGGTTGGTCATGGGTGAGGGAGACCAGAGTGCTCCCTCCCGTGGCAGATCGCCACCCGACTAGGCTGCAGCCAATATGGACGGAAGGCATGATCAGTATGGAAACGAGTATCGCCAACCTCAACCCTTCACCTTGATTTTCGCTCAACAAAAAGGCGGGTCACTGGATATGACCCGCCTTCTCACGTCTGAAAATGAAAAAGATTAATGGCCCTGTTGGAGATGTTTCAAAGCTTCCTGACTGTGCTCGCCAGCCACCTCGCCGTGGCCCTGTTTGCCATGGTCCACCGCTTCACCGAGATGACTGATGCCCTCACCAACATGGGCATTGGCACCTTCTTGTTTAGCAGCATCGGCATGCGAAAGGGCCTCCTCTGCATGCTTCGTCGCTTCACCGGCATGTCCCATTTCTCCATGAGCTTTTGCCTCACCGGCATGTCCAATCGCTTCGTGCAAATGTTTATCGGCTTCCGCCAATGTGACAGCCGGAACGGCAAAAAAGCCCAACACTCCAACACAACCGACAATTCGAATGAATGTAGAGACTTTACTGATCATGTCTTCCCTCCATTGGTTAATAAGTTACCACCATTCACCAGCCCTCACGATATGCCCCGTTTTATCTTCTAACACCATGTTGGTCATAATCCTCTATGCCACTTACATCAACCCACATGTATGACTCTTTACTCGACAAACAATGTCAACTGCAAGCTATTTTTAATTTTTTGCCACAAGGACCCCTTATTCATAACTGGGTCGCTCTGGCGCATATATCATTGACCACACACAAGATTTTCTGACTCTTCATAGAATGCAATGGAAAATGTGTTGCATGCATGAGCAACCGTCTGTAGACGATTTTTATGGCTAGTCCTATACTCTGCCCAAGTCAGTCAGCTCTTTATGTGTTTCTGTTACGACCTGACCCAAAAGAAAATCCGGACGAAGGTTAAAGTGTGTTGCTCTTTTGGATGGAAGGTGCGATAGGGAACCCTGACCCCCTAGAAAACCTTCTTCCTTCTGTGGAGAACGATCGGGATGAAGCCTGGTATCGCCTACCTCCGCTTTTCATCCCGGTCTTCACGGAACCTGAAACCTGCAAGCATGAGATACCCGTCGATACATGAACCTACTGACGTGATTTTCTATCACCATTTGGTTTCCAAAGGAGGATTTATGATGCGTGGCTCTGCCATCTTTTCAGGATTTCTTTTGTTCGGTCTCTTGTGTGCCGGATCACCCGTATTAGCGCTTCAATCGGGTGGCGTTGAAATCGGTGATCTCGAAACAGGCTCTGTGACAGGACAACCCTTTAAGCGTCTTGATGTAGATCTCGCATTTACCGCGATGCAGATTGCCGGGAAAAATGTCTGGTACCCCCCGACAGCTATTCTTAGCCTTGTTGCAGGTGGAACCGGAGGACGAGCCGGACGACCGGTATTATTTCAAGTGACCAATACACTGACTACAGACTATACGTTTCATCTTTCAGCTGATTCGGCAATGGCCGGGCCAACCTCTTTAAATACCTCCCTGGTTTTAAAACCAGGAGAAACAAAGTATATCGGCATTCCGACGAGTGATCTGACCTATATTACCGCCAACAATTTATTAATCTATGGCAATCCAGCAGACAAGGGAGGCCTTTCGGGACAATTACTGGTCATCCGATAAGACCGGGAGGGTACCGGCAACTGATACAGCAGATAAGCCCTGCCTTTCATCATGAAGGCAGGGCTTATCTGCGTGAGTGACAGAAGGTGGTCCCACATTAAAAAAATAAATCTCCCCTGTTCGAGCCTAATTGTCAGGAGAGCAAAAACCTCTGGCTTTGAGGCTTATTTTTCCATCCCCCTGATTCACATTCTGGCAAATCCGCAGACAATGCGATACAATTTTCCGTCTTAGTTTTTTTGAATCTGCCCGATTGAAAACCCTTCGACTGAAAGAAGATCCTCATGCTCAACCCGAGTCTTGGCATTCCACGGCGCGTTACCTCACAAAGCATAACGTGGCAGGGAATATTCCTATGCCTTCTATTCCTCTGGCCCTTCCCAGCCTTCGGGCACCACGCCGGGAATCTTTATCGTGATGCCCTTTCAGCCGTTGAAAATCAGAATTTCAAGACAGCCCAATCATTACTCGAACAGGCCATCCAGGAATTTCCTGGTTTTCCCGAAGCCCATCATCTGTATGGCTTGGTGGAGTTTCAACTGACCCAACAACCTGAACGTGCGATTTCTGCACTTCAACAGGCCCTCCGCCTTAACCCGAATTTAGCTCAAGCGCAGTATGATTTGGCGTTACTCTTTATTAAGCAGAATCAAATGGAAGAAGCTCAAAAATCCGTTCAGCAAGCGCTCGCTATCTATCCACGTTTTTGGGAGGCCCGGCTCACACTCGCGAAACTATTGGATAAGCAGGCACTCACGAACCAGGCTATTCAGGAATACCAGGCAGTTCTCACTCAACAACCCTACCAAGAAGAAGCGCTCTATCATCTGGCTACTCGGTTCATGCAAACTCAAGATTTCGACCAAGCACAGCTCCTTCTCACTCAATTGACCGAACACCACCCTCACCAGACAGACGGATGGTTGTTACTTGGGCGGATCGCGGAACGTCAGAATCAACCCTCCCAGGCGTTACATGCTTACCAACAAGTCATTCAAGCCAATCCGGAACATTCGGAAGCCCACTACAATCTTGGGTTTCTTTACCAACAACAAGGGAACCGACCAAAGGCCATCGAGCACTTCCAACGCGTCAGTGAACTCAGGCCTCAGGATGCCGAGGCCTTTCTCAATCTTGGAGTCCTCTTCGCAGGAAACCACCAGTTCGCAGAGGCAGAACAAGCGTATCAAGCAGGAATCGCCTTGCAACCAAATTCCCTGGAGGGCCATTTCAATCTTGGAGCCTTTTACGAATTCCACAAGAAGGATCTTCTTCAAGCAAGAATCCACTACCAGAAATACCTTGAACTTGGCGGAAGGGATACCCGAATCCAACAGTTGCTTAACCAACTTGAGCAATAGATTATCCCCATGGGTTCAAGAAATTTCTCGAATTCTTCTTCAAGACCTCTCCTGCCGAACTACCTGATATCCACTCCATTATCTTAGCCTTCCCAACTTCGTTCTCTTTAAACTCATGGGCGTCGCTCTTTGACACGTTCTAATCCTCAAGGCTAACTCCAAGCTGTCTCATCCCCTCAATCCAGGCTTGTGATTCACCGCCCGGAACCCGCCAATTACCATTGGCCTTTGATTTGGGCCGAAGGCCAACGTGTTTTTCGTAAAAACCTGGTAGCAATATTCAAAAATTACTCGCTTTCGATCACAACTCCACACAAAATCAGGGAAACAAAACATTTGTAGAACATTTCCAATCGGCAAGTTTTTCAATATTCAGTCGATATTCTCCTACCAAAGAACCTCCGCGTGGAATCAGTGGGAAATGAATAATTGATGTGAGGTTTGTGAGGTTATTGATCCTTTTATCCAGGGAGACACGGAAATGGGACGCAATTCAATCAAAGGGTTACAGAATCCGTTACGAAACCAACAAGGTGCATACATCCTGATAACAGGCATCGCTGTTGTGGCCCTGTTTGGATTTGCAGCCCTGGGTATTGAAGTTGGACGGTGGTATGCCATCCAGGGAGAAATGAGTAAAGCCATCGATGGGGCCGCCTTTGCGGGAGCCAAAAATGTGAACAATCCCAACATTACCGATCTTCACGGGTTTGTCCAACAAGTGGCTCAAGCCAACTTTCCTCCCGGACTCTTAGGGACTGACACACCAACATTCGTGGTGACCGACGACGGAAACGGGAAGATTACGGTGCAAGGCTCAACAAATTCCATAAATTCTCTCTCAAGAGTGGTAGAGGGAAGCCACGGTACAACCGCTATCGCTGCAGACGGATCCGCCAAACTTCGTAACGCGGAAATCGCCTTAGTTCTTGACGTGTCGGGGTCGATGGGAGGCACCCCCATAGCCGACCTAAAAAATGGGTCAAAAAACTTTGTGGAAAATTTTACCGATCAACAAGCTGATAATCGATTTGCCTTGATAACCTTTGCCTCAGGAGTCCAAACACCCTTTGCTATGGATCATGGGTACGTCTCCCCCATGACTTCAGCCATTAATGGACTTAATGCCTCAGGGGGGACCAATGCCGAAGACGCCTTAGCCCAGGCCTTGGCCCTTCCCTGGTCCGATCAATCCGGTGTTCCCGCAAATGAACGAACCAAGCAAGTCGTGGTCTTTTTCTCAGATGGAAATCCCACCGCATTTCGGGGACAGTTTAGATATAACGGCACCGATTATGATGCCGTCGCTGCACTTGATGGTTCAGGTACTGCTGTATGGTCAAACTTGCAACGACCAGACTACCAATTCACGACATTTAGTGTGGACAAAGTTTACAGAACCGGCGACGGAAAAACATCCGGGACTACATCTTGTCCAAATACTTCCGGCCCAAGTGGCACCAACAAATTAAACGTAAGATGGGACGTCTTTACTGATTCCACTTATGGAAAAAATAGTTATGGCCCCATGTCGGGTTATGGGACCCAACAATGTAATATCCCCGGCGGGCCACTGGCCGGATACCTCGCCTATCTCGCGAAGCAGATGGCTATTGACCATGCCGCAGCCATCAAAGCTCAGGGCGTTGAAATCTACACCATTGGGTTGGGCAACGTCGATCCGGCATTTCTTGAAACGCTCTCCAGCGGATCAGCTTTTGCGTACTATACCCCTGACTCATCAGAGCTGGAGGGAATTTTCCAACAAATTGCCAATATTCTGAAACTTGTTCTTATCAGTTAGGCCACCACGATGCCACACGTTGGCAGACACAACACGCGTGACTGGGATGATGGGTCCACATGCAGGAGGATTCCCCAATGAACGGTTTGATTAGATCTTTTCGTAAATTGATGTCTCCATGCCATACCGAATCGGGAATTTCGGCCGTGGAGGTGGGAGCGACCATGCTGGTGTTTCTCACCGCTCTCTTCGCGGTAGCGGAAATGGGTTGGTTTTTTGTGCACCAGAATACCCTCACTTCTGCAGTAAGAGAGGGAATTCGTATTGGAACCGTTGGCGCGACTTCAGTCGATGGCAATGGGAATGCCTTATCCCGTGAAAACTCAATTAAACAAGCGATTCAACAAAGTGCCGCAGCAGTCATGGACATTCCCTCGTCAGATATTTTCATTTTCCCGGTTGATGCCGATTGGACCGATCCCGATGATCCGGCTGTGGTTGGAACGGCCGCTGCTGGCGGTGCCGGAGCCTTTATGCGAGTCCGTGTGAATTTCACCCATCAATTTTTTACACAATTGATCGGTGGGTTATTTGGACCAGGCGATACCATTGTTATTTCGTCCGAGGGGACCTACCGCAATGAAAATTTCATCTTAGGAGGCGGCTCATGATGGCATCATTGTTACAGACGGGGCGGAATGAACGGGGAACCGCTTCTATCGAACTCGCCTTTTCCCTCATGATTTTCCTCTTCGTCGCGTTTGGCATCGTCGAATACGGAAGCATCATCAACGAACGCAACGCTCTCACACAGCTAGCGAGAGAAGGCGCAAGCTTAGCTTCACGAAACCTGACGACCTCCCAGAACATGATGGATCTTCTCGGCTCCACCGACAATGCCCTGGATTTTAAAAATCATCCATCCAAATATCATATTTACTTAGCCCAAATCACCGCTGGGACCGTCGCGAACAATAACCCTACCTGTACGGTCGTTGAACAGGGAGGCTTTAACGGCTCAGGGGTAGCGGCTCCAGCGCTTCCGAATTGTGATTTACCGCAAAATCTTTACGACTATTTGGTTTATGTTCCCGGTACGGGTGCAACGGTACAACAATTTACCGTCGTAAAAGTCTATTATGAACATGACCCAATGACTCCTGTCGGGGCACTAGGTGCTCAATTTGGATGGGGAGGCAATCTGGGAAACAGTGTGACCTTGTTTAGCCGAGCAATTTTTTAATCTATGACGTCAGATGTCTGTTCAGGACCATACTTCCGTACCATGTACTTTTAGATTCAATAGGCAGCAATCTGTTAAACAGACTTGCAAAACAATCAGGCGAAATCACCAAACCTTTCTCAGTCGGTTTTCTCATGCCTTCCATCGCGGGAATGGGAAGGTATGAATCACCGGTTGGGACTGAATACTCACCTTTCTGATCTTCCGGATCGACTCCCTGAATAGCGAACTGACTACCTCATCAAAGCCATACAAGTGTTTCCCAAATTTCCTAAAGCGTGAGAACACCGCGCCAGTACACGATCTTCCACACACGTCCGCTTCACAATTTCGGCTTTAATTTGCACAATTTCTTCGTTGTTCAATAAGACTCTTTATCGTAGATCTGAACGTTTGCAAATCGGTCGAATCTACGCGAATGGTCGTGTCTCGTTCGAGATCGGTTAAGGGCTCCTCTTTGGCCTTTTGCTGCGCCATGACTCCAATCGTTGCGTCAGAGACATCGGTCTGTTGTTCGGCTCGACATGCTATTCGCTCGGCCAACACGTCATCTGGCGCCCAGACGTCCAAAATGACAACAGCCACGTGGCGTTCTTGAGCGAGTCGGATGAAGGATTGTCTTTGTGCGCTCTCAAGAAACGTAGCATCCACAACGACGGGATAGCCCGCCTGTAACATGGTATTTGCAAGATCCCATAACCGATCATAGGTTGCACGAGTCATGTCTGGCGCGTACAAGCTCTTTGAAGTTCCCTGACCGACGACTATTTTACGTTGTTCGGCATGGATCCGTTTACGTTCCACATCCGATCGCACGCGCACGGCACCCAAAGCTTTCACCACTTCAGTGGAGACCGTCGTCTTCCCAGTCCCGGATACGCCATGCATGAGCATCAACATTGGAGGAGAAGGCATCATTAATCGATGCGCAAACTCCACGTATCTAATCATTTCTTTAAGGATATCCTCCCGTGCCGGGCTTTCCGGTTCTACCTGAGCCAGACGCAAGGCTGTTACTTTAGCTCGAACGAGTGCCCGATAAACTTCATACAGCCGGAACACACTCATCCCGGCATAGTCACCAGTCACTTCCAGATAACAGTTTAAAAACCAATACGCCAAATCCACTCGATCCTTGCTCTCTAAATCCATGACCAAAAACGCGACTTCACTGATGACATCAATCCAACGCAATCGTGGTTCAAATTCCAAGGCATCAAACACACAGATCCGGCCCTCAAATAAGGCAATATTTCCTAAATGAAGATCACCATGACATTCCCGAATATGCCCTGAAGATTTGCGTTGTCTTATTATTTGCCTCAATCGCCTCCATTCCTGGTTTGTCCATTCCTGGATTTCCTCCATACAGGATTGAATTCGCACAGGGAGGGCGGCAAAAGGAATCTCCTCGAAGCACTCTGCTACAGGTCGCCATACCATATCCGGCTCTCCATAGGGTAAGGGGTCTCCTGCATGTTCAATCCGGCCATGGAATATTCCAATATCTATGGCCAGTTGACTCACCACAGAGTCCTGCAGGTTGCCTGTCTTAAGGAGATTGTGAAACTCCTGATGGGGAGGAAATTGCTTCATTTTGACGGCCCATTCAAAAGGGCGTCCATCGCCATCCATGCGAGGATCTGATGGAGAGCCGGTGATGGAGACCACCTCCAGATAAAGCTGTGGGGCTAACCGTCTGTTGAGACGAACCTCTTCTTCGCAAAACCACCTCCGTTTTTCAAGTGTCGAAAAATCAACAAAGGAAAACAACACGGGCTTTTTAATTTTGTAGACATACTGACCGGTTAGCAACACCCACGAAATATGCGTTTCCACCAGCGTGACCTGACTCACAGGATGTGTATAACATTTCGGATTCTGCAGCGATGCGACTAACTGAGTAGAAGTCATAGCCATTCAATTAAGATCATTGGCCCATGAGAGGAGATAAAAATATATCGTTTCGGACCGCATTCACTCGATGCACTTCCCATCCTACCCAATTTCACTCCTTTCATTAAACAGGAAACAACATCCACTGATGGTCAGACGATCATTTGACTTGTGAAGAAAATCCCCAAACAGTTACACTATAAAGAGCTGCCCAATTATGTTGAGACGAATCAAAATCTTTTTTATTGTCATTCTTCTCCTGTTGGTCGGGTCCACCTTGGCTGCGCTCTGGTTTTTACCGGGCACGTTCTCTGCCAAAGGCACTCCGCCCGAGTGGGAAGTGAAAGCTGCCAGGTTTATCCGCCATCTGGCAACGCCGAGCCACTTTCTCAAAATGGCAAACCCCGTCCATTTTTCTCCTGAAAATCTTGCACAAGCTCGGCATCATTTTGCCGACCACTGCGCCACCTGCCACGCCAATGATGGAAGTGGGAAAACCCATATGGGTCCGAATTTCTATCCTCCTGTTCCTGACCTCAGGGACCCTGCCATTCAAGCTATGGCTGATGGAGAATTGTTTTATATCATCCATTACGGCATTCGATTTACCGGAATGCCGGCCTGGGGGAAAGGTCTACCGGAAGAAGATCTCGACAGTTGGAAATTAGTGCTGCTTATTCGACATTTCCCCAATATCACTCCTGAAGAAATCACGGAGATGAAACAATATAATCCTCTTACCCGCGAAGAACGGGAGCAACAAGAAGCCCTTGATCAATTTTTATCAGGAGAAGATGTCCTACCCCAAGAGCACCATCATTGATTGTATAATCCAAGGAGTCACCATCATGAAATATTTCAGCATTCTGGCCGTTTTGTGCTCCATGTTTCTGGCCACCCCCGTCTGGGCCCATGGCGATGCCTCTCATGTAATGGGAACCGTCACCGAATTGGGAAATGACCATGTGGTGGTCACAACTCCAAAAGGGGAATCCCTGACTCTCGCCTTTCATCCTCAAATTACGTTTCAACAAAATGGCATTCATGTCGAGCATGCCCGGCCGCAGGTTGGGGACCGACTGGTGGCCGAGGTTTCAAAAAATGGCGTCCCTGAAAACCGAGACTGGGTTGCGACCGAAATCACGTTTTCCACACCCCAAAAGAAGCCTTGACTGCTGAACACGGCTCACGACCCACCATGAGAAATAAAAGTTATTCGGTTTTTTAAGGTAAGCCGAATCCAAGCTTCGATCTGGAATGACCAAACTCGAATTTGACACAACTCGCACATTCATTATCTTCTTAATAAAATTGCATTTTTTCGATCTTCCCGACTTTCGATCCCTTTTCCCTGCCTTTAACAACTCAGGACAACTGCATACCCATGGCTAGATCGAAGAATTTCAAAATAATGCCTCAGAACTCCCTGGCGACCCGACTCCTACAAGCCGACAGAGCCAGGACTGAGTAAATGGGATGGTGCTAGTCCCGTTTACAAAGAAGGCTCTCGGACCAACCGAATCATCAGATGAATCTGTTGTATTTGCATCTCTTCATTGTTGAGGAATATCCTGTAATAATGATGATGAAGGAGCAAAATGACTAACCTCAGGACCGTTAGCTTCTCATGTGGTATTTTTCGCTATAAACGGGTCTTCCTTTTATTCCTCATTGTCCTCTGTGTCGGATGCGCTACCCCCTACAAAAACTCTCTTCCTCCTGACTTGGCCGAACGCATCGACCCCTTATTAATCTTCCCACGC
>JBGSSO010000361.1:0-2569 GCA_041737015.1 Nitrospirales bacterium | reverse complement strand
GCCCTGATGCTGGGCGCAGACAAGGTATTTGCCATCGATCATTTTCCCCAACGTCTCGACCTTGCGCGCCGGGGCCACCCCGGACAGGTTCATGAGGATGATCGAATAGAAACTATTAATTTTGATGAGGATGAAGTCTATGACTACCTCATGAATGCGACCGGTGGCCGAGGACCTGATGCCTGCATTGACGCCGTGGGACTCGAATCTCACGGCACAACGGTAGACGCCCTCTTCGACCGGGTTAAGGTGGCAAGTCTTCTCGCGACCGATCGCATTCATGTCCTTCGCCAGGCAGCACGAGCTGTTCGCAAAAACGGCACGATCTCCATACCCGGCGTGTATGGCGGTTTTGCGGATAAGTTTCCAATTGGCGCCATCTTCGGTAAAGGCATTACCATACGTTGCGGTCAGACTCACGTCCATAATTATATGCAGCCGCTGTTTGAACGTATTGAAAAACAAGAGATCCACCCATCGTTCATTATTTCTCACCGCTATAATCTTGCTGAAGCTCCTGAAGCCTATAAAAATTTTCGGTATCATCAGAATGAGTGCCGAAAAGTTGTTCTTTCCCCTTAAACCCCATCGAATACTGAGAATAATGTGAGAGGTTGTTAGATCCACCTCATGATGTCTTCTCTCTCCTCATCCCGGATAATGATGTTCGGAGGGAAATATGGACACTCCTATCTCTTCTTTTTCTTCTGAGGCTGGCGTTTCCTGCCGCCTTGGACAGACAGTTCCCTTCGGTATCCGTCAGGATCGTGGAACCATATCCCCATATGCGGGGAGCCTGGATATTCGGGACCCATTTCATGGCCATGATCATCCATCTGGACCTTGTGTTTCTTCAGATGTTTCAGCGCCTTTTCGAGTAAGGCCATATTTTGCAAATGGAATGACATGTGACCTATCGTTTTTGGTGACGGTTTGCCTTTTGACGAGGCGATCGTCACATGGTCGTTGCCGACTGCCACACCTTCGTCCAACTCAAACTCTTTGCGCAATCCCAATACTTGCACAAACCATTTTGCGTTACGTTTGGGATCATGGACAGCGAGTCCGAAGTGACCGACCGGGCCAATGGTAAACGGTACCGTCATATGCCCCCATTTCGTGAAATCCGTGAACGTAGGTCAATCTTTTTCGTTCGTCCTCTATTTAGACTTTCGTCCATATCTACCCTAAGAGCGGTTCTCTTGAACTTCTGGATCCACTACAGATGCTACCAATGGATGAGGTTTCGAAACAGTGGTCCCACCGCTACCATAAGGACGAGTAAGGATTTCCAATAAATGGCCGTTCGGATCGTCGAAATACATCCCGCGTCCATCATCCCAGCCGTTGATGTGATTCGGCTCCTCCCGATAGGGATCAGCCCAATACGGTAGCCGTCGTTCCTGGATTCGCTCAAAGATCTGGTCGAATTCGACCTCGCTTACCAGAAAAGCATAATGCTGAGGGGAAATATCGCCATCGGCATCGAGATAATCCAAGGACGTCTCTCCTACCCGGACCACCGCAAAGGGCCCCAGGAGCAATGGTGCCGGTAAACCAAGTATGTCCGTCAGAAACACTGCCGAAACCTTTTTGTCCTTAGCAGCTACGATGGTGTGATTCAATGTCATGGGAAGGGACTTGATCCTTTTTCATAATGACGCGGCCACCTTCTACATAAACCGCCGACTCGGCCTGTCCTTCGAATAAGATGAATGTTAACCAGAGCCTGGTGCTCAAATTTTTCCGACAAGATCCAAGCCCGGCGTTAATGTCTTATCTCCCGGTTTCCAGTTAGCCGGACAGACTTCTCCTTTTCCTTCCCTGACGTGAACTGCCGCTTGAAGTTTTCTCAGTAGTTCCCGGCCATTTCGTCCGATGCTGTTGTCGTGGATTTCTCCCACTTTCAGGACGCCGTCCGGATCGACCAGAAAACTCCCGCGCAACGAAACTCCCTCATCCTCCAGATAGGTTCCGAACTCCCGGCTTAGCCGTCCCGTGGGATCGGCTACCATGGGGAACTGAATATTTTTTATGGCAGGCGAGGTATCGTGCCAGGCCTTATGCACAAAAATCGAATCGGTGCTGACGCTAAGAACTTCAGCCCCGAGCTTTTGAAATTCCGGATATAACTCCCCCAGTTCTTGCAATTCTGTTGGACAGATAAACGTAAAGTCACCCGGATAAAATACCAATACCAGCCATTTGCCCTGGAATTGGGACAACTTGAGAGAACGGATCTGTTCCTTGTGAAAGGCCTGGTATGTGCCATCCGTCATCGTCTGTCCAATTTGCATCATCATGCTTTTCGACCTCCTTCATGGAAACGGGTTGAAATGTTTAACCACAAGTAGTTCAGAGCAATTTTAGTCGTCTGTATCTGAACTCCGAAACTCCGACTCTCAAGTCACTTAAACAAATCTGATCCCGGAATGCAAAAAGTGGTGACTGCCATGAACCCTTGCATGATACTCTCCGGTTACCCCATCAATCTTTTTAAAATCTCGTCCCAGGGTTTTTTACAGTGTGGCCTCTTCAATTGTTTCTATATGATGAGTACTTTCGCGTC
>JBGSSO010000120.1:0-32303 GCA_041737015.1 Nitrospirales bacterium | reverse complement strand
GTCCCCTTAAACCCATCCAGCTTTTCCAATATCTCCCTGTAAACTAGGCGGGATTTCCACCGAGCCCGGGACAAACGGGTCAACCGGATGTGCTCCCTCAAGGGCACGGACTAGAGCCAGGGTCTGTTGCTTAGCCGAATACGTTTCGCTGCTTTTCTTATCAGGAACAAATGAGGATAGCGTGCCCTCACGCCAGGCCTCAAGCACCTGGCGAAACACAGTGGCAATCTCGGAGGGCGATTCAATATCCGCGATTGTCCTCACCCCTACCCGATGCAGAACGGTTCTCATTTCATCCTGCGGGAGGATTCCGATAATCGGACGGCCTGCCTTCAGGTAGGAAAAGACCTTACTCCCGCATAACTCATATCCTTTCATGGGAATTAATCCAAGCAGAAGAAGGGCGGTTGCCTCTTGCTGCAGTTGGCAGACCTCGGCAAATGAAACCGTTGCCCTAGTCTTGACGATATCTGAAACATCCAAATTGCCGGCCGCACGAGCAAGTACGTCCATACCCTCACCAACAAAAAGAAATTGCAAATGTCTGGCGAGAATAGGACAAGATTTTTTCAGCAGGCTCAACCCTTGAAGCAGGGTGTCATATCGGTAAGGATTGATCGTCCCCGCATACAGAATCAAACATGTAGCCTGGTTATCTGCTGTAGGATTGTACTCTTCAATTTCACCCTCAAACCCATTGGGGATGATATGAATGCGGGAGAGCTCTAAGGCTCCAGGGTAGGCACGCCAGTAACACTCGGCCTCTGAATGGTATCGGAATATGACGGCTTGCGCTTCCTTAAAGAGTTGGAATAAAAGGCGTCGATCCCGTCGTTTTGCCCATTCAGGCCGATTAGTTTCGAACGGCGGAGGAGCCAGCGTCCACGAGTCACGAAAATCGAGCACATACGGCACACCGGTCTGCAATGAAGCCTTCCTCGCAACAACAAACGAAGACCAGGGACCTCCTGTTGTCCAGATCACTTTTGCGCTTATCCGTTGACAGGCTTTCACCGTTGCGGTCACCGCAGGTTTAATCCAAGGCATTGCCAAATCCGGATGGTAGCACCACCCCTCACACCATCTGACCATATTCCTGAGAGAGGATCGAAGGGCAGAAGTTTGAACTTTTTGGATTTTCCTTATCGCATCTTGACCGCCACCAGAACGCGTTTTTTGGTCCCTCCCCTCTCGCCAGGCCTGAAACCGTTGCCAGATGTCATCTCCTGATACCCGCACCACATCAACCTGGTCAGGCACCAATGATAACAAACCGGGATCGTATCTACCTGGTTTTTTGTTGTTTGCTGCTACCACAGTGGGATGCCACCCCATATCGGGTAGATGACGCAGAAAGCGAAGCGGCCGATACACACCGGCACCTCCGTCAGGTGGAAAGTTGTACGCAATCATGACTATAGATTTCATTGGAGATTGTTTTCGTCAGAAGACATTCGAGATCAATGTCTGGAGGGCCTACCCTGCAGGCGCTCTCACTGTTCTTCCTTATGTAAGAAGTGTTTATTGAAAATACCACCAGCCGCGTTCTCATTTCTCCACGGGCTAGCGGACTTGCTAAACGTCTCTCTTGAGCACTTCCCCTCTCCTTCTATTGACCTAGAATAGTATAAGGGACCCCATTGTCAAGACCACGGAACTCGCAAATATGGAAGCTTTACAACCATGTTTTATCCGTATATCTGTGCGTGGCCGACTTCTCAAAATGAACTTATTCTGGCATGCGATAGTCCAAAGATTAATGGGGTCGACTGTAAACCCACGGGCTTACGCTGCGTGGCACTAAAATTCAAACTCGAGCTGAATCTGCCCTTTGTCCACTTGTTCTTCATAATCTACGTACCCCCAGATGACGGCCTCATTCAACCCAACAGTCGAAGAGAAGAATCCGGGAGACCACAACACCACTCCCCAGTAGGTCCGCTTCAGCTCGGGATACCGGAGCCGAAGTTGCCGACTCAAATTCGCTTTTATCATGCCCACAATACTCGAAACCGCATATTTCCGAGGAATCACCAGCACGACATGCATGTGATCAACTTGCACACTCCATTGTTGGACTTCCACATCGGGGTGATAGTGCTGGATCTGAGGTCTATGCTCTTGCACATACATCTTGATGGCCCCCCGCGAAATACGTCGACGGTATTTGGGGATTCACACCACATGGCATTGGCGCTGATAGGCCCCATGAGCACTGTGCCATGCTGTAGTGTCATCAAAAAATCCTCATCTGACAAGGCCAGCGGGGAGCGCCTTCACCCACGGGCTCACGCCACGTGGTCCTCAGCGCTATCTTTGATAGCTGTCAATATTAGCTAAAAATAAGGAAGCTTTAAATGATTCGCCTCAAGAAGCATTCTAGCCGGTTTTGGACCACACTAATAAGTCTCGTCTTAAAAATATCTTGAGAATTTTCTTGTATTTGATCTAAAAAATCACCCAATCACTCCAACACCAAGTTGCGATTCCGTTTTCTCGAACAAATCTCGTTATAATTCACCGCCAGTGTCTCAAGGAAACTCGGCAGCCACGCCCCCTGGATGAAGACTGT
This sequence comes from Nitrospirales bacterium, assembly GCA_041737015.1. Taxonomy (GTDB): domain Bacteria; phylum Nitrospirota; class Nitrospiria; order Nitrospirales; family UBA8639; genus Nitrospira_E. The sequence continues at coordinate 29,731 of JBGSSO010000120.1, read as the reverse complement.
TTAACATCTATTCCCAATCATGAGGGAATTATGAAGAACGAAGGACCTTCACTCTTTCACAAGATTTTTATATGGTTTTATTGGCCATATTAATTCCCCTGAAGTCTATTTTTTTAATCCCTTTCGCCTCGGCTGCTGCATATTCCATCCCGACCTTTTGTGGGGTCGCTTGCAAAAGTACGAACAGAAAAAACTAATCACCAAGCATGAAAATTTTGACCAATCACCCCCCTCAAGCAGAAGACCCAATTGTAATCTTCCCCCTGGAGCGAACAGTTGGACCTAAACTATTCAGATGAGAGCCCTTTGGAGGCCGCCCAACATTCTCACTTAAAATCTCTCCTTTCTCACAGGAGAGTTATGCAAAAAACTACTGGAGAAAAGCTATGCCAAAGAACTACACGGCAATGCCCATCCTTGCTGGGACGATTGGGAAGCGGGACCTATTGACATTGACGCTAAACCGAGCTGAGCAAGACAGCGCTCGGATGAGCTCATCGTGGCAGCCAGTCAATCCAGTCTCTTGAACATAATGATTTCTCCGCTGAGCTGGGTCAATGCGAGAGCTCGCAACCATGGGCTGCGCTGAAGTTTTGGTAAAATAAAACGTCGCAATGCGCTCTTGGTAATGTTGGGATCATCTGGTCGAACCAGGTCCAGGAGAGAATAGAATTTGCCAAATCCGGCTCGCCTCCCCAAATCGCACAAATCACTATACGACCACCAATGGACTGCCGGACGCTCCGTGTAGCCGGCTAAACTCGGTTTGTAATGGAGCTGATGGAAGACAATGCACTCCTTGACGAGTCGGGGCAGCCAATTGTAAAAGGGCACATCGAATTCCCCATTATCTCCCGTGAGGGAGAATTTATATCTGTTAGTGGTGGTTATATAGGCTATACCGCCCGGTCGAAGCACCCGAAAAATTTCTTTTATGGCCTGGTCAGGGGAATCAACGTGCTCAAGTACACTTTCGAAAAATATAACGTCTTGTGAGGCATCAGGAAGCGGAATCTGCTCGGCTGCGCCTTCTAGGACTGCGTTTAGGGATCCAAGATATTCGTTCGCAGACTGAACATGTAATGAAACCGGCTCAACACCGATTACGTCGTAGTTCTTCTCTAAGAAAATCTGAATCGCCTGAGGCTTTGGTCCGCATCCTAACACCAGGATTTTCTTCCCACAACTGACGTCGATCAAGCGGTTGAGATACCCTAACAGATTCTCTATTCTCTCCAAATCGTCCTTACGTTTCTCTATCATTGCAGAAAACTTCTCGTGGGCTAACTTGGGGAGATCGGGGTAGCCCTCCGCTAGTCTCCGTTGACGATAGAAGCTATCCATTCTTTTTTATCCTCCTTATTAGACTAAATTAAGTATCATGACGAACTCGGATTTGGGATACTGGGCCTTAAATCAATACCTTTGCAATCCTTTACAGAATTTTCTATTTTTTTCCCCAGGTTATTTTTAAATGAGTCATGGCAAGGAAAACTGCTATGCGTATCCCGCCAGAATTTCAAGCAAGCAAATACACCAACCGGTACGATACCTGATTCTTAATTTAAGGACCTCACAAATGGCTCTCTTGACCGATTGGAATCACAATAGGGTGAAATCCATATGCGGAGGAGCTATACAAACACGTTTCACCTAATTCTGTGAAGGGTACTTGCCCTTTGATAGAGAGGTCGAAGTCGATGAATCGTACCTTGGCGCGCGACGCATCAAAAGGAAATGGAGACAAGAGACCTATGGCAAAACCATCGTCTTTGGGATTTTCCAACGAATTGGCCAGCTCTAAACTGAACTCGTTTCTGACTGTCAAAAACCCGCGCTGCAAGCCATTTTTCGTGCCAAGATCGCCATGGACAGTGCGATCTATTCGGATGGGTGAGAAGGGTATAATGGCCTGGTCGATTTGGGGCATAACAAACATCTCTGGCTGAATCATGGCAAGGATGAATTTGTGCGAGACCGAGAGCATGTGAACGGGATTGTATGATTCTGGGGCTTTACGAAACCCATCTGCTCCGATTCCGAGGGATCAACAAATGAGCCTTCTACTTGCATCTGAAGGAATGTGAATTTAGATTCAATCATCGGAGGCAAAATCGTTACCAACTACTACTAAAGGTCCTTCAAAATACTCTCTGTTCTAGTCATAACCCTTTTTCAATTAAGGCGTTAGACTCTTAAAAAGGTAGGATAAACCATGCTCAAAAAAGACGTTTTGCGAACGTACAATTTAATTTCTGGATCGAAACTGAAAAAACCCATTGGATGCTACCGATCTCCCGGTGTTCATGCCATGATTATTTTTCGATTTGGTCAATGGTTTAAAAAAACAATCTTTTCATACGAATTTTGTTCACACCCATATACTTTGCTTTGGATTACAGGATTAGAGGCAAATAGGGAATCGGAATACCACGATCGACAGAAATAGGAGAGGGATTCTATATCGGTCACGTTGGTGGCATTATTATTTCAGCTTCCGCTAGAATCGGCAAAAATGGCAATATATCTCAACAAATTACCATCGGTGTCTCGGGCAAAGGATCAAAACGTGGATGCCCCCTCATGGGGGACAATGTCTACATAGCTCCCGGAGCAAAACTCCTTGGATTCAAGTCGTAAGTGCAACAGTTAATGATGTGGTGGTCTCAAAGAATACCTCATGTGGCGTTTGATAGCCGAGGGTCTTTCTCGGTCGATGATTGAGCCTGTCCCTTACTTCTTGTAATTCAGCCTCAGTCACTTGCGACAAATCACGGTCTTTGGGAAAAAACTGACGGATGAGCCCATTGGTATTCTCGTTCACGCCTCGTTCCCAGGACGCATACGGATGGGCAAAATAGATTTGCGCCTCGAGATCCTGCGCGATGCCTACATGTTCACTGAATTCAAGACCATTGTCATACGTGATGGTGTGCACTCGGGCTTTATACGGTTGCAGGCCACGGACAACGGCTTGGCGAACGACCGCAGCTGTTTTGTGCTGCACGCTTTGGAGGACTGTATATTTTGATGTTCGTTCCACCACCGTCACGAGGACTCCACGATGGCCGTTGCCGATGACGGTATCCCCCTCCCAGTCACCAATGCGTTCACGAGCATTCACCACCGCTGGGCGTTCATCAATTGAGACTTGATTCGCCATCCGGCCTCGTCGACGATAGGCGCCATAGCGTTTCCGCCGCTTCTTCTGGCAACGCAACAAGCGGTATAGCTCACCGCCCGCCCGTTTATCCTCATAGATATACTGATAGATCCATTCATGACTGATCGTCCGGTCTTGTTCATGCTACAACCGTCCACGGATTTGCTCGGGACTCCAGGCTTGGCGAATCAACGTGTCGATCTGCTGCCACAGGCCGCCGGAGAAACGAGAGCGGCGTTTAGTCAGTTGTCGTGCTTGAGCCCAACAATGGGCTTGATGCGGCCGATAGCCTCGACACCCATGGTTCCGTCGGAGTTCTCGACTGATTGTGGCTTTATGCACCCCCAGTACGTTCGCAATTTGGGTTTGCTTGTGAGCCGTTTTCAATAAGGCGTAAATTTGATACCGTTGTTCGCGGGATAGCTGTGTGTAGCCGCTCATGTGTGCTCCTCTTACTTTGGTCGGTGAGACAAGCCCACGATGCTAGCGCAGCTGTCCTGCCAAACCAAGAGTGTGAGTTGCACTTACAAGTTGAATCCAATCTCTTTGGGAAAATTCATATTGGCAATAAGGTTAAGATAGGGGCTAATGCCGTGGTATATAAAGACATTCCGGATAATGCAGTAGTGGTATTAAACCCAGGGTTTAAAATTATTTCCTCCAAAGGTAATGACACGTTCGAGTAAACCCTGGACTGATCCAAAGGCACCTGACTACACACAAATTGGAATTTTTAGCGCAGATTTCCTACGGACTCTCACAGAGCTCCCTCCAACCTCAAGGATTCGTCTCCTTTTTCTTCAACTCTCCAAACTTCATCCCAACAGGAATAAACGGTCATTTGACTAGATTTTCATTTTTCTTGCAAATACTTGGATATTCTACGGCGAGTGTCTCAGGAGATCTGGAGCACCGCGCCTTACTTCCATCCCTTTAGGGGTTGCCATAAAGATCGGCTTAATTTCCAACCCAAAAGAGCTGCCGGCATCAATCCCACACTCATCCACCATGGCATTAATTTCAGAGATGGGTCTCTAGGCCCTCGCAATACCATGTGCTTCAGACTCAACATGCCCGCCTGTAACGCGAGCTTCCTTTGATTTTTTTCAAGCAAAAGATACCCAAGCTGACAATAGGCTTCTGCAAGGTGGGTTCTCCACATACGGTCCTGCACCAATTGAGGAAATAGTTTCCAATTCTTCTCCAGCACTCGAATCTTTCCTCGTACAGCCAACTCCGTTTGCTTTGAAACATTCATCTCATGAACCCGTTTTTTGCAGAAAATCTTTGGAATACATGCAATCCTATACGAGGCGGATATCCGCAACCATAAATCCCTGTCTTCCACCGATCTTATTTCTTCATCAAATACTCCGGCCTTTCCCAAGCATGACTTTCTAAGCATCACGGTTGGCGTTCCGACGAAGTTTTCAAAAACAAGTTTCTCAAACGCGTTGTTCAGAGGGCCTGCCACAGTAGGAAACGTGGGAAACATGTGGTGTTTTTCCGCAAGAAAAGATGAAAGAACAATTCCCTCTTTATTAAATTCTTCATAGTCGGAACAGACAAGAGCAATGTCCGGATTGGCCTCCATAAAGGCCAATTGCACTTCCAGCTTTTCAGGAATCCAAAGATCATCGGCATCCAGGAAGCAGATAAAATCTCCTTGAGCGGCTTGTAATCCGGCATTTCTGGCGGCCGATGGGCCTTTGTTTTGTTGAGACAGACAATGAATTTTGCCTTCAAACTTCTTCAATACCTCTTGTGTTCTATCGGTCGAACCATCGTCAACCACAATGATTTCGTGGCAAGGGTACGTTTGGTCCAACACACTCTGTATTGTTTGCCCTATAAACTGTTCAGCATTGTAGGCAGGAATAACCACACTAATCAGAGATGGCATCTGAACACCTATTTAACTTTCTTAATTTTCAAAATGAGATTGTGAATCACACATTATCCGTCCTTCCCTTCTCAAAAGCTATCTCATTGTCACTATCGAATATTTTCCCCTCATCTTATCCTCTCTCCAAATGTGAGCGGGGGAATTTGAGGTGTATCAGTTCAAAGTTGAAATTCCATAGAACGAACTTTATATATTTGTGCTGAGATCACTCGAAAAGTTTACCGAGTCGAATGCCAAATCATTCTGATTCCTGATCTTCCTCATATGGAGCCGCACATTCGCTTCCTCGAACATAGTCACTTTCCTGATGTCAGTGATTATTGCCTGCTCACAGTAGAATATCTTGGGGTTTAAACGGCTCTTCAAAGAATGTCTGGATGGGATTACTTCCCCATTCAAGGGAGGTTGCGCATGGTTGTGCGGGAGACCGCCTGTGTCAATATTTCTTGTAGTTTTTGGACTTCAGTTTTTATGTTAAAACAACTTTCAATTTTCTTCCTCCCTTCTTCTCCCATTCTTCTTCTCAGGTCTGGACAATTCATGATTTTTTCAATAGCATCGGCAAGCGCCTCAGGGTTTTGAGGAGGAACTAACATTCCATTAACTCCATCATCGACCAACTCTTCTATCCCGCACATTCTTGAGGTGATGACCGGAATTTGCATGGCCATGGCTTCTTTTAACGCATTCGCCAGGATATCTCTCCTTCCATCCGAAGCAATTTCACATGGTAATACAAACACCGTTGCACGGTCCAAATGTTCTTTGACTGCCTCATTTGGCAAATAGTCAATAAGATGCATATTGGGAATCCGTTGCTCCGCAATAAGCTTTTGGCAGGCCTCCTTTTCCGGCCCTTCACCGATGATCGTACACTCATACTCAATTCCCCGAGCATGTAATATATGACAGGCTTGAATAAGATAGATTACGCCTTTTTGATCATCCAGACGACCTACGGCAATTATTGATTTTGGGGATCTCGCGACTCCTTTCGCCTGAAAAACCTCGGGATCAATCGCGCTGTGAATAATTTCGATATTTTTTTTAATGGCCAGATTATTGTCTATGAAATCTCTATTGTACCCGGCAATCGTAATGATTTGAGCAGCTTCTTTGATAACGGCACTCCTTTTGATGTGCTCATGCATATTATTGCAATAATATAGATCATGCGCCCTAAAGCATAACGTAAAAGGCGTATTTAGTATTTTTGATAGCAAATACACTTTATCGATCATTCGCGGGGTTGAAAATGGTGAGTGAACAATGTCAATTCCTGAATCAAAAAAACTCCGTATATCCAGATAATCGATGACTCCACATTTCAGATTTTGATAATCCTTTAAAAGCTTCCAACAAGCCTTCGTCGCACATTGGGGATGCACAAAGATATCCTCTAGCAACTTTTGGAAAAAGGTTCCATACTTCTGTATTCTGTTTTTTACAATAAAAAATCTCTGAAACTGTGTATCCAATCCATTTTTCTTAACTATTGGCCCATGCACAGCCTTATAAAGCTTGCTAGAATCGTTTGCCAGGATGAACATTTCATGCCCCTGATTCTTTAATTCGATTATTTCATTCAGAATAAATGTAGGCAGGCAATCACAAATATAGAGTATTTTCATTTTTCAGACATTCCAGGGTAAATTTTAGCTGTATCATGGTGAATGTCATTAGAGTCTTGTTCAACTGGGGCATTCAGGTATGGCACAACGGAATTTCTTTTTACTCGCTTTCACGATTTCACGGGCGTTATCTGGATAGGCCAACCACCAGATTTCTAAATCTGGCAAAGCTTGACGCCACCGCACACGCGATGGCATGTGAGACCTTTTGGTAAGGGAGAACACGCGTCGGCCAGCCCCCTGACATCTCCAGACTTCGTAAGAGGGATCCCCGATACATGTCTCTCGGATGTACTGATCCCTGACTGCTCTACCTGGGCCACAATCCTTCGCCGTGGGCTCAGGATGACGCAAAAGAGAAGTTAAATTACCAATGGACACCGATTGATCTTCCTCATGAAGTAGGAGTGAGAACCAGTGCAACAGTGACTCCTACTCCTTTTCTTCATCAAAATTTTGGGGGTTAACCGTGATAGATCTCTGCCTATCCTCTCTCAGCTTCAAAGCCTCCGACGTAAAGATTCAACAATTCATGGAAATCCTCATGGATCATGTTCCACAAAATTTCAGCCGACACCGAAATTTCGTGCACGATGACTCAATTCCACGTTCTGATTTCCCTAGGGGCGCACACGGTGCGCTTCATTGATGACGATGAAGTTTTGCAAGACGGCATCCATGCTGAGACGATGTTGGGTGAACACTTCGAGGATCATCCCGCGGGATGGCTTCCCAGGGGCAACAGCATTTAAGTCATCTTATACGCGAAAATTCCAGTCTCTAAGCGGCACGAACGGCTTTCTCTAGAACGTGAGCTTTCGAGATGGAGAGCATCCCGCCTCACGAGGTCCACAGGCCTATCCAGTAGATGTTTTGACTTTCCTGGTTGCGCGCAACGGCCGGCCAGTTTTCCAGGATGGATGATCTTCCCTCAATATAGTGAACACCTTCAACTGAGAGTCAGGACAAGACAGCATTACTTCGCTTTCGGGGATTCAGACCCACAGTGATCTCAAAATCGTTGCAATCCAATAATACCTCTTCAATTCCCTCGAAGGCGCTGCCAGATTCTTCCTTTATAATACCGAACGGGCGGAATGATATTCCGGCCATAGAACCATTTCGCCCAAGAATAAGAATGGTTAAACTTTTGAGAGACCGTCCAGTAAGCTCTGAGACGTTTAGCGAACCCATTTGTCAACGAAGCCATTATATAATTTGCTCTACAAAAATACGGCATGCCTTCCCTGACAAGAACAGTTCTCTGTGAGGGAGCCAGTTCACATAATACTTCCAGAAGGTACAGACTATCTTCACACCACGCATCAATATTAACGGAACCACTTAAGTTTTTGGCATGCCGACGAAAACTGGCTTTGACGGCCGCCACATCCACTCTCTGATATTTGGCCATCACTTTCGCCGTTGCCACCACATCGAGATAATTATCGGTTTTGGAGTGAAGCCCGCCAATCTCCCGAAGGCATTGAGTACGATATAACGTGCTGCACAAATACAAGGTCGTTCTCTTGGCAAACCAGTCCAGAAAAAATGAGGCAACTGAAGGTCCTTTAGCCTGATTTTGACATTCCCCAAGGACTTGTCCCTTCTCATTAATTTCCCGGGCCCCAGTCAGCACCACCCCAATGTCTTCGCAGGCCGGTATGGCATTGATACATGTTTCGAGAAAATCCGGGTCAATCAAATCATCATCGAACAAAAATACAAGAAATTCTCCCCGAGCCTGGGCTATGCAGAAGTTAAGATTATTTTTCAATCCGACATTTTCTGTTTGCTTAAAATATCTGATACGAGGATCCTGGAAATTTTCCACCAGCAATTCAGTGTTATCGGATGAACAATTATCGGACACAATAATTTCAAAATTGCGATATGTTTGATCGAGGGCGCTTTGAATAGCCTCCTTCAAATAAGAATCGGCCCGATTATAGGTCGGCATGGCTATCGAAACCATTGGGACCGTAGGAGGGGGCATTCCTATTCTGTTATCTGATAGCATTTTCTCTTACTCTCATCCAGTCGGAGTTGTGATAATTACATAGCCCATCGGATTTCACACCGGCATAAAATGGTCCAGGCGATGTGCCAAGAGGCCGACTTGGAAAGTTTCTCGTTTTCATGCTAAATTTCTACAGTTCACCACTCAAGCTTTACCGTTCATGTCAACGTCTCTTTCCCGCCGCATGGAAAGACCTCCATGTGATCTATAACATTGAAGAAAATTTTCCATTTGGCTCTTCATGCCTTTTCTTCCATCCCCAGACCGTCTATTCCATTGGACCTTCATGAATGATAATATTTATCCACCCACAAGGCCAAACTGAGGATGGGCCAAAGTCCCCAAGCATAATCCCGCTCACCGGCAAGGTGCAGGTTAAAGAGTTCCTGTAAGGCCTTTTTCTCAATTCCAAGTCCCAGAATTTCATCCCGTTTCATGAGAGTTTCCTCAACTCTCTCTCTAAGCGATGTTCTCAGCCATGATCCCATCGGCACTTCAAACCCGCGTTTAGTCCGTGATTGAAATGTAGTATGCCGTCCTAAGGCGTGTCGCAACGGCAATTTGCCAATCCCCTGACTCACGTCAAAGCACTCACGCCAGTCAAGCTGTGTAGCCACGTTAATCACCTCCCGATCCAGAAGTGGTACTCGAACCTCCAGGGAATGATACATGCTCGCCCTGTCCACTTTCATAAGGACATACGGTAAATGGCCGACAAACTCGCTCCATCGAGACCATTGTGCCACATTATTAAGTTCACCACATGTGTAGCCAAATGGGGTAAAGTCCGATGGACATGAAGGTAGCGAAGGCCATACCCGTTCCAACCAACTTTTCGGGAGATGGGTTAACTTTGCACGATGATATTCTCCGAGTGAACCACCTGAAAGATCAGGGCTGTAGTCTTGCAACCCTGCTATTTTTTTCAACCCTTTTCGTGCCAGACGCCACAAAAAGGGTTGCTTGAAATATTTCGCCGTCTGAATTAAGGAACGAAAGCGCGGATAGCCCCAAAACAATTCATCACCTCCATCACCGGAAAGCATGACTTTAAAATCCTGGCTGGCTAGGTGCGACACCATCATGGTTGGGAAAATGGAGTAATCTCCAAAGGGTTCACCACAGGCATCAATGACCTTATCGACCAAATTAATAGCCGTATCAGGATTCACCCGTTCAATCACATGCTCAACTCCAAGCTCACGTGCATACCGCATGGCATCACTTGATTCATCCGTCGCTTCTTCACCCGTCCCAATGGTAAAGGTTCGTATCGTATTCGTGCCTGCCGATTTCATATTCGCCACAACCAGCGGCGAATCAATCCCACCGGAGAGAAAGGCTCCTACCGGCACATCACTGATCAATTGCCGTTTGACCGCCTCTGCTATCACAGCATCAACGGCCTCAAGGGCCTCTTCCCCTTTCAAGGAAGGCACTTCACAGCGTGGCAAATTAAAATATTTACCCTGTTGTATATGTCCCGTTCCTGTGAATTGGATCCACGTGCCCGGTTCAAGCATGTGAGAATTTTGCAGAAGAGCGTAGGGCGCAGGAATATAGGCCAACCGAAGATACAGACCCAGTGCTTCCTGTGACACGCTCAGGTTCTGACTAAGAGGGTGTGCGAGCAATTGATTATATTGGGAAGCGAATACGACGCATTTGGAATGCGTTAGATAATAGAGTGGTTTAATTCCGGCATGGTCGCGTGCCAGCAGCAACCGTTTTTCTGCCTTATCATAAAAACCCAACGCGAACATACCATTAAAAGAATCTAACGCGGCAACACCCCACTCGATGAGCGCATACAACACCACCTCGGTGTCACTATTGGAACGAAACTGCACCCCCTGGTTTTCTAATCGTTTTCGCAAATCCATATAGTTGTAAACCTCGCCATTAAAGACCAGCACAAAACGCCCGTTGCAAGCGGTCATTGGCTGATGCCCGTTGCGGCTCAGATCAATAATGGCCAACCGGCGGAACACCAGGGTGCAACGCTCTTCATCCGACCAGATCCCCTCGTCGTCCGGTCCTCTGCGAGCCATCATCAAACTGATTTTATCCCAATCCACCTTAGGCACGGTTGCGTTGTGAAATATTAATTCTCCGGCTATTCCGCACATGTCCTATCGCACCTCTCCAGAAACCAGATCTTGATGAGTGAATATTCGCAATTAAACTCAGGTGTGTAGCTGAGACTTCCTCAATATGATTCGTCCTTTTGGGAGAGGAATTCTTCGTAACGGATGAACGCATTCGTATAATTTCGAAGATATTTGATCATCGGTAAATTTTTATCCGTCATTGCCCGATCTACCAATCGGCAGATCATCTCAACATAAAAAGTCCAACGGTAGAATTTTTCTAGCGTTATCAGGCTACGTGAAATTTCCAAGGCCTGTTGAGTTAATTCAGATATACACATCGGCAAGCCTCCTTCGATCTCTGCAACCAACACATTCACAGGCACTTCCCTCCATGAAACTTGGTTAAAGAAATAACTGTAAAAATCGAATAATGCGCTCCGATATCCGGCACCCTCCCAATCAATAATTTTCATACCATGTTTGGTGTTCAACATATTTGCCGGGACCAAATCTCCGTGGGTAAATACCAACAAAATCGGACAATCTCCTTCACGCCGGAACTGGCCAACGATCAAATCCACAAAGTTAGCTGTACTTTTAAACTCTTGCATGGTCGATTCCTGCGTTGCCAATCGGCTGTCAGGGATGATTGTTGTCATGTCAGTCAGATACGTAACTGCATTTATGGCTTTTGGTTCCTGAAACAGAATCAAGGTCTTTAATCGCTGAACGACATGATCATGAAACTTGGGCAATACGTTTTCCGAATCCAGTGGGTTATAGGAAGCGTCCAGGGTTCCCTGTAACAATTCTTCTTCATACCATCGTTCCTCCACGTTCCATTTTCTTATGGAAGGAGCAAAATCAAATTTCGAGATCTGCAACAACAGATCAATTTCTTCCTGGATCACAGAAGGATCAATATCCTGATCAAATACTTTCATGACGACTTTCTTATGAAAATCAAATACCTTATAGCCCTTATGAACAAAGAGACATATTTGCCCATAGCGCGGCAATTCAACGACTAATTCGGTTTTGCTTCGTTGGTGTTTATAGCCCATAAAAGCAATGAGAATTCTTAGATTGCTTCTAATAAGTCCTAAGTAGCTTCTAATTTGCCTTACAGAGGCCTTTGGCGAAAAACCCATATTCAGTTCTGGCTTGACAACAGCACTGAGCGAGTTTTTCTTAAAAAATAACACCCATGCTAAGACAAGAATGTTTTGTTGTAAGCAAAAATAGTGTTTCTCCACGTTTGGCATTTTTATATATTGATATACTACCGACTGATGCGACTTCATCTCTCTATTTTCCCAGTATTTCTTTGGTGTTTTTTGAGATAAGATGAATAGGTACATATAGCCGCCCCAATCACCCGAGCATCCACAAGCTTTATTCAGCTCATCATTCTGATGATTGGAAATAGCAGGGCAACAAATCGAGGGAATCCAGGCAGGGTTTTTGTTAAGTTGTTATGAGTTGGGCTGCTTTTTCAGTCCGAGGTCAGGCATGGGCGTTAGTTCATCATATTTGCCATAATCCTTATGATCAAAAATATGGACAAGATATACCTTCTTCAACCAAACCTGATCAAAGAACCGGTTGGGCAACGCCCATGGCAGTCCATAAATTGGAGAAATTTTCCTCATCTCATGAGTTGAGTTAAAATCTGATATAGCCAGACGCTCTCCTGTAAATTCGGACTTTGTCGGACCCATAATGTCATCAAAATAACACCAGATCCTTGGTAGTAATACACCTGAGGTAGCCTCAAGAGGACGCAATGCCGCCATTGTAGCATGATAAAAATCAAGATCTATGGAAAAAAATGCCAATGGTGACGGACGGGATTGAATAAAGTCATCAATCGTGTCTTCCACTAGCCCAAGCTTTAGCTGAGACTTCTTTAAGCGTTTTTGGAGTCGATCGATGTCCATGACAAATTGACCTTCTGCATAAGTATTGGGAATATCCCGATAATCCTTTGGCTTCGGAAGACCTCCCCCCGTATCAAATCCGTATATATCAACTTGTACCTCGAAGATAGGTTCTAGCCTTTCGACAATTTCTTCTAAAGCCACCAAACCATTTCCACCTGCGACACCAAACTCGGCAATCGATATGCGAGGAATCCCCAGCGTCCTCGCTAAATTCATTCCCTGCAAAACACCCCATAGATAATGTGGCCTCCGCCCCTCGCCCAAGACCTTGGGAAATACAATGTGATTTAACCATTCATAACTAAATTCCTTAGGGGGATCTTTCAACGCATTTCGTGAAAGTTCGCTATCCTCCTGCAACCATGTGCGTATTTCTCTTAAGACTTTTTTGATAATTTTCTTTAACATTTTTTATCCTTTTGGAAATGCCAGTTAACCTACCTCTTTGGACGAAAGCTTATAACATCGAGCCTTTGGCACTTGCCATTCAGTGTCTCCCCAATTTCAATTAACCTCTGATCGTGTTTTCTTACACCATGGCCATTACTACCTGTCAAAAGTTGATGATTAAATGACAGAATCTGCCTGTCACACACAAGGACAACACGCAGAACAATCAAATGAAAGGGAGAAATTTGTCCCCAATCCTTACCTGCAAAACCTTTCACACAGAGACCACAAAACAATGATTGGGTACTAGATATTAAAATAAATATTCTAGGGAAACTGAAAAGACAGGACGCCTATAGGAACTACCACGCGCAACAGCACCAAACCTGCGACATTGAGTACAAATGGATGAAAATCCGGCGGTTCGTTGCTCTCCTATCAGTTTTTTTCTACGTGTGCTTCTTTTGGATTAAATTGTGTTTCCCATTTCAAGAGGGGCCGGACCACTCCCGGGATATTGCCTGTAGAATCACCACGAGCTCCATTCCCATCCATGCTGTCAATCACATGGAAGGCGACTGCATCATTCACCCCCAGTCGCTTAATTGATGGATTTTCAGTCCGTATGGTTGGTCCAATAAAGTATCTGCCCTCTGATAGCAAATTCCCAGGAATCACGGATTTACTCACATAACGCCCTAATGGTCGCGGCCTTTTGACCCATGCAGAATCATTATCAAAGGACAGAAACGCTTCTATCCCCTCTTCATTAAATACATGGAAATAAACTCGAAGGTCATGTCCTGGCTGAAGTACCTCATATTCTATTTCGATTTGAAGAGGTTCACTGATGTCCACCGTTTCCGACACGTAGCCATCATTCGCTCTGACCCTTACCCCACACAATCGTACGGCTTCATCCCCAGGAGCCTCCTTGAGGTCAACCCATCGACGCTCAGCTTGAGCACCAGTTTCGGTATTAAGATACACACAGATGACTTCATGTGTCGGACCATCTACCTGTACTCTTCCCCCATTTAATAGAATAGTCCGACTACATAATCTCGTTACGGCCGGCAGAATATGGGAAACAAATAAGACGGTGCGACCATGTTCTCCAACATCCTTCATCTTGTTTAAGCATTTTTTCTGAAATTGTGCGTCACCGACAGCGAGCACTTCATCGATGATCAGAATTTCAGGCTCCAGATGGGCCGCAACGGCAAAGGCTAGTCGTACTTTCATTCCACTTGAGTATCGTTTCACGGGGGTATCAATGAATTTCTCCACACCGGAAAAGTCCACAATTTCGTCAAATTTACGTTCTATCTCCTTTTTTCTCATTCCTAAGATTGTGCCGTTCAGATACACATTCTCTCTGCCAGTGAGCTCAGGATGGAAGCCGGTTCCAACTTCAAGAAGGCTTGAGATTCTTCCACGGATGGTGATAGATCCGCTCGTCGGGGGGGTAATTTTCGAAAGAATTTTAAGAAGTGTCGATTTTCCTGCGCCGTTAATACCAATTATGCCTACCACTTCCCCTTTTTTTATCTCAAAGGAGACATCTCCCAATGCCCAGATCACATCAGTTCTATCCTCTCCTTGTTCTGGACGTAGATCATCAAATTGATACAGCGATCGGTACTTACGATAGTTTTGAAGGGGATTTTTCAAGAAATGAAGCAGAGATGCACCGAGGCTATCATGCATGTTTTCCTTTACTCCGATACGATAACACTTACTGACATTTTCGACTTTTATGGCTAAATCATTATTCATGGCGTGTTCCTTAAAATCATCTTTTCACCTAAATGACATCTACAATAATCCGTTCCATCCGTTTAAAATAGACTGTTCCACTTATCACTAACAGGGCTGCCGTCACCATTCCAGGCCAGACATACAGCCAAGGGATTGGGAATCCAAGCAAACAGGCCCTAAAGCCCTCAATCACTCCGACAATGGGATTCAGGGAATAGAGGAAACGATATTGTTCAGGTATAGATGAAGCCGAATAGACGATTGGAGCGCTGAACATGAGCATTTGAATAAAAAGCGGCATCGCCTGCCGTACATCCCGAAACCGAATAGCCAGAGTAGACAACCATGTCCCTATACCCAAAGGGATGGATACCATCATAATCAAGAACAATGGGAAGAAAAATAAGTTCCATGTAGGAGACACACGATAGTACAGCATAATGCACACGATAATGAACATTGAAATTCCAAAATCAACCAATTTGGCCAGCACCGGAGTAATGGGGAATATTAATCGGGGAAAATAAATCTTCCCAAGCATACTCGATCCCTGAATAAGACTTTGACTAGACTGTACCGTCGCCAGGGAGATATAGGTCCATGGGATAAGCGCGACACTGGAAAAAAGAAGATAGGGAATACCATCTGTCGATAACTTGGCAACGTTTCCGAAAATAATCGTGAAAATAACGATCTGAACGAGTGGCTGGAGAATGGCCCACATAAATCCCAAAATTGTCTGGGCATATAACGTTTTAATATCACGCCACACAAGAAAATAAAACAGGTCTCGATAGTCTTTTAACTCTTGAAAACCTGTCATGGTCCAACCGGATTTTGGTGGAATGACGGTTATAGAATTTCCGCTTGATGTCGTGCCATACCTATTGTCCATATATTGCCCTTTCTAACCTGTCACACCCGTTTCAAAACTTCAGTCGAAGCAAAAAGTCGAAGGTATTGAATTCACGAATGGGAATGCGATCGATTCTCGATCAAACGCTACTGCGTCTATTCAGATAGCCCCTCAATTTGAATGCACCATTGCATTCACTCTATGCACGAACCCGTTCTACGACAGAGAGCAATGTTGGATACTGAAACGCCATTCGTCAGAACGAGCCTTTACAAGCTTTCGTATGTCAGCAAATTTCCTCAAAATATACTTTCAAATCTCAAAGAAGTACAAACAGGTTTCAAGAAACGGCAGAAGCCGGAATTTTTCACATCATTTGAGAAGTGTCCCTGGCAAGCCACTTTAAGACCTCATCACAAACCACCTTATTCCCATAAGGCGTATGATGACCAAAGTCCTTGTGGCTAAACCATAATTCACCCCTCTTTTCAGGAACATAAACCTGATCGAACGAATCAATAATTTCGATATTATATTTTTCTCGATATTTTGCAATAGGCTTTCGTCTTCATTGGTTCTATCAAGATCCCTTTCCGAAAAAATCCACGGATCATCCTGCAACAGGATACTTTTCGTTTTTGTCCCGTTTATGCCAGCAAAGCGTTGCATGGAAAAATCAATGATATTTTTAATTTCTGCAGCATGTTCCCCTCGAACTTTATATCTTCCATTGTAAAAAAAATCTCCTTCCTCCTGGCGTATTGGCAACAGATGCCTTTGCCGTATCACCGAATTACCAAGCAGCCACATAAAATCAGTGGAAGAATCAAAATTCCCTGGCGGTACCGCCATAGTTTCTCCTTCCACCGTGGCAATATTCGGCTTAGAGAAACTCGACCGAACACTCAATTGATCCCGATCAAAATTCGAATCAACCGTAATCGACCAAATAATAATATCAAAAGGCTCATGAATGGCAACCTCCCGCTCTGCTCTCAAGATGGCCTGAGCAGCTCCATAACCAAATACTCCGCCATTCCAAACATCAAGCCGTGTTTGTTGGGCAATACAAGTCGACCACGTATCAGAGTTCTTCACCTGGTCGCCGAAGGTGAAACTATCACCCACGGGTTAACACCCGTTCCCCTGAATGTTCACTCACATGATTGTCATCGACATGACGACGGAATCCGTCTTGGACAATGGAGACATACACCTTATCCTATCCTGGTGGATGATGAATAATCCCACTAAAACCCGGATTAGGCTTATCCCCCAGTAGAGGATCCGTTATAGACAGGCCAATCATCTTATTTTCATTAAAGAGATTGAACACTGGTGAAAAAGAATTCGTCACATTCACCAGACAAACATGTATTCAGGGTAGAATATGCCCTTACTTCGACTTCCGCGATTACAGAAAATACCGCTAACACGGCAATATTAATGAGTAAGATTTTTATCAGATTTTTCATAATATTTTCCCTTGCAAATTCAACTCACATCTTGGGCGAGGGACATAGCTGGTCAACCAAATTCAAGTAAAAGCAAAATTCATTCCTTTTATTGAAATTGCATTAGGTATTTTTCAATTGATAGATATTACTGCTATTCCTATTGATTAATATGATTAAACGGATGCCGCGGATAACTTTCTTGGGCAGACTCGTATGGGGAAACCTTCAGTCAATGCCAGCATGAGGTCACCCTTTCTCAGTTCATATGAGACATTTCAATCCGCCGTTGCCAGGTGTCCGAGGGATAGTCATATTCATTTCTTTTGGCCCGGTAGATCCCACAAATGTTTTCTGTAGGACACCTATCAGGCAAACCCTACATTTATGTCTTTCCATCGTAGAACTTCCACACATTTGAGAAGTTACGAATGACTCTCTCAGTGACAAAACCCTCGGGCTGAAATATTGTAAGGTTTGGAGATAATTCCTCCCCATTCTCTGCACCAGCGTCGTCGGACTATCTTCTATTATAAATCGTCCCGAAATGCTCCGAGCCCGAGGCTTTTAAAATTAAAGAATTCCGCACGCTTCAATTCCAGCCACTTCTATCACAAGCCCCTTTGAATACCCCATCCATTATGAAGTCCGACAAAAGAAAAACGGCTCGACAGGGCTCGTTCAACCACCGATGAGCAATTGTCACTCATCCCTGCGATACTTGAATAATGGTGTGGGATAAGAGGTTGAGGATGGTTTAGCCAAATTCCAAAATGATTGGGGCGTATTTTGTGAAATTTTCCGCCAGGCTTCTACCCATAACACAATTATCGAACAAGTTTTTTCCTTGCCGAAGAAAACTTGCAAGGGATAGAACTGGGTCCGCATCTTCCATCAACCGATGCCATCCATTGCCCTTTGATGAAATGCGGGTCGACATGGTGCATGCCATACGCATTCCATCCCTCTCCTGACATCGTGACGACAGGTTTTTCTGAAACTATTTTTTCTTTATAGGCGGTTTTCGACAATTCTTCTATTTCAAAGGCGAACACCTGAATGCCATAACGTGGCTCAGTATCTTGGGTGAACCGGTAAATCCGCCCATCATGAACGAGAACCCTTCCGCCCGGCCTGGCGATATGCTTATTTAATTTCACGATCGGATTCATCGGATGAGGCCTCCAATCCCCCATTAACTCGTCGGCATAGTAGAGGTTTAAGGCGTCCATTTTGGGGTTTGTATAAAATAACCACCAGGTATCGTTATATCGAAAAATGGAGGGATCCACATAGTGTTCCCCATTGAAGATGCTTTTCACGAATTCCCATTCCGCAGGAAATGACTTGGCCCGGTACAATCTGATCGAGAGGTCCTCATGGCTCTCCAGGATTACGTAATCATTGTTTTCCCACTCAAATACGTAGGGATAGGATAAGTGAAACGGTTCATCAATGAGAATCTTCTTGTATTCCCATTTTTTACCATCCTCGCTTTCGGCATATCCGATGTCTCCCTGATTATTGGCCCGATTCAACACTTCGAAAAACAGATAAAAACGACCATCTTTGATTGCCATAAAGGGATCGGCAACAAATTTGGCATCGATATCCTTGACATCCTTTGCTGTAAGAACGGGATTCGAGATGTCTTCCGGATCGGTTAATTCAAAAGGAGTGGATCCCGTATAAACCCCAATTGACCAGGGGCCATATTGAAGTTCGTCTTCCTCATTATTCAAATAATTCACATAATTTTTTGCCATCTCGAAAAATGTATAGGGAAAGACATGATATTTATGAATAGCTATGCCATACACCGTGCCGATCCCTAAGGTTACAGCCAGGATACCGAGTAATAGCCTATTTCTTCTCATAATGCCCAAGTTCCTACCCTTTATTGGACCCATGTTGCTATACATCCTATCGCAGAGTCAGTGGGTTCACGAATTATTTAAGTCAAGCCCTCAGTGAGGTGAAATTCTTCCCGGCTTCCGCGTTGTAGAAGGCAATCTCCATCAGGGTTGTCAGCTTAATCTTCATATCCCGTTGCAGAGAGGTGTGGTGACATTCCTGATCGTACGCCATTTCACCACCTTTGGGGGAGTCGCTTCAAGGTTCAACTGGCTTTAACACCCATTCAATTAATTTTTACTATTTGAAAATCCATCATGATTTTTTCAACCATTATTCCATACTGTTTTTCGAAATTTTCCACCGTATGATTCGCTCGGGCAAACTCCCAGGCGTTTCGAGATTTTCGCTCAAGTTCTTGTATGGAACAATTCGCAAGTTGGCGAACAGCCGCCTGAATAGCCTCGATTGAACAATCCTCAAGGACGGCATTCACTTCTTTACTCACATCCACACCAGATTCGCGACTAATAATAGGAATAAGGCCAGCATGCAAACACGTAATGACTGCTCCCGCGCTACCCTCGGAACAAGAGGGGTAGACAAGGCCAACACACTGAGCGGCTAAATTGATAAACTCAGGGCTACTAATATCAATCCACCCGAGGGTATGAATATTTGACGTGTGATACAACTCTTGATCATACACTCGCTCAAAATCCTTCTCATTTCCTACCGGACCACAGACCGTGAGATGGTACTCCGGCATTCCTGCGAATGCCTCTAAGACTAAATCGAGACCTTTATGAACCATTCCCTCACTCCCCAACCACAAGAATCGGGATCGACAGGATTCAAAGTTTTTCGCTTCCATCCAGGGATACACAAACTCGGCTGGATATGGGACAAGACAGAAGGGTTTATTGGCATACCCAAACGTTTGAAGGCAAAATTCAGAGGGAACGGTTAGACAATCGGCATACTCAACAGCCACGGCATCCCGCACCGGCATAAACCTCCGAGACCGCACGGTCACGTGTTTCCTTTTTTGTAAGGCCATCAGCCGGCCAGCTTCCGCCGCATTATGAAAATACGGATGAGCCGTCGTGACATGCAATATCTTGACGCAATCTTTGTTGAGCATTGGCGCAAGCCGTTCAATATTCATTCGAGTATCAATAAAAAATGTATATTCTTTTTTGGGAAGGAATGTCTTATTTTCATTCGCAATAACATCGACAGTAAAGCCAAAGTCCAAAAATTTCTTCGCCATCCGCTCAGTAATGACCCAACTTGGGTGATAAGAAGGAACTGGCTGACCTGATCTTTGCAAAAACGATTCAATTCGGTAAGAAAGAAGCACATGACCGCTTACAGGGCCATCCGGTTTCAGGGATACCACCAGATTTTGAATTGGTGGGTTGAATCTCTCAAGAACCTTCCCAACGGCTCCAAAAACCACCTGAAGTACTTTTGTGCCAAACTTACGAACAATGCTCATGAACAAATACAGCCTGTATGAAAGAGAATTTCACAACATTGCTTACGAGGCATGAAAGGTCTGGGCATGATTTTCAAATGAGAATTTGTGAAACTACGAGCCACAACAATCCGCTTGCCCCCAATTACCTGATTGGTCATCTTGGATGCGGAGGCAATGAAGAAAAAGAACCTTGCGCTCTATACCATTCCACGGTTTGCTGTAGTCCACTTTCAAGCAAAACCTTTGGATTCCACCCGAGCTTCTCGAATGTCTTTAATACCTCGGCCTTTCGTGCCGGTTCAAATACTCGATCAGGCAGTACGCCAAAGAGTGGTTGGGTAGAACACCCCACCAACTTGGCCACCATTTCCACCAACTCACGTACGGTCACGAGCGTTCCCGAACCTAAGTCAAGCGTAGCTCCCTCAATCTGCGGCATCTGTGCCGCGGCAAGAAATCCGTCGATGACATCATCAATGTAAATCCAGTCGGCCTTCCATTTCCCACTCGAAAGCTTAGGAGATTCGCCTTGCAGGAGAGAGAGCACAACAGAGGGAATGAGCTTCCGGGAATCTTGTCCTGGTCCATATGTCATAAAGGTTCTGACAATCACCAAAGGAGTCCCATAGAGTGCATGGAACATGCGTCCATACGCACTACCCGCCCACTTAGCCGCCGCATAAGGCGAACTCGGAATCATCTCGGGATCCTCGGATTGCGGCTCATTAAGTGACCCTGCCAATACGACGCGCTGACAACCAGCTTCGGTCGCAACCGTTAGCAGATTTACCGTGCTTGTGAGCAGGCTATGGAATGTCGGCAACACAAATTCCACAGTTTGAATAGCTGAAGCCAACCCCGACATATGAAAAATAATATCCGGTTTGACGTTTGCGAACAGGCTGCGAACCGCCCCCAGATCCTCCAAATTTATTTGCCACCAGAGAGGTCCACCCTTGAGGTTTGGTCGTTGGGTACGAGAAGTCGCATGCACTTCCCCACTAATCGGGCATAATCGCTGAAACAAATGGGTTCCCAAAAACCCGCTCGCACCCGTAATCAGCACTTTGGCGTCTGATAACCGGTCTATCATCTTTGTTGAGGACATCAATTCAAGAGCACCCATCTCGCCAATGATGAACTTCTGGAAATTTCAGGTACACAGTTATTCATCTTGAATCCTCAACACATACGACTCTCATGACTTACCAGATCGGAGCAACCGAGGGAATAACATAAACGGAAAGGCGTCTGTACAGGCGGGAAACTCACAGATTTTCCCTTGATAGTAAAATGAATCATGAGGCCAGGTCCAAAGCATGTAGAAGAGGGAGCACAATTTCCATTCAGAAATAGCGAGTAAGGGAAAAGTTAGGTCAACTGACACCCAAACATTTCTATAGATTTCAAAAGGTTATCTGCTGTACCAATATCAATATACTTCCCATCCGGGAACACAACTCCATACGTCTGCAACCCTTCGTTGATTGCCGCTTGTATCACGGCTCCAACGGTCAGATCCTCTGGTTCCAGTTTGCCAGCTTTTGAAATTTTGGAGTCATTTTTCCTTCGATAGCCCTCGAGGTATTCATGCATAAACTGCGTAAACACGGGCGTCCACACTCCACCTAACCAACAGAGCTGCAAGGCAGTTTTATCCGGCTTCAAAAACATTGCATGAATTTTCCCGTTTTCACCAATCTCCACCATATCCATGTGTTGGGGGTTCTGTGCAGGAAAAACGGCCAGAACCACATCAGCTTGCGTGCTTACTTGCTGCTGTAGTAATGAACTAAAGACATTTCCGGGACTGATCATAATATCTGGAAATCCAAAGGCTACCAACTTATCATGAACAAACGGATACGCTTGATCTAGGGTAAAGGGAGGGCCCAAGGATTCCCCCATGATCAAATACCCGAGATGCATTTTTACGAATTCCCCATGACCAAAATAAGCGGGGATATCCCATTTGCCCTTCCGAAGAATAATATACGTTTTTGCGATTCCTGCTAATTGAAACTTCTCCAATAAATAATGTCCTACAGCCTTTGGGCGAGGCTGAGAACTTCCCTCCATGAGTTGAAAACCAAGTGGGAACAACTCTTTACTGCAAGGCAAAGGGGAAATTCTTTCGCCTTTTCCACCAGCCGGCAGCAATCCGACTACCTCTCTCTCGCAAGATTTCGCGTCAACTCCAGGCAAAGCATTCATCATAGGCTCGTCATTTCCTGAATGAATCAGCCAACAACTTCCTTCAACAACCCATGTTCAGCTAGAATTTCGGCTGCCTCAGAGATAATACGAAAAGGCATGTTTGACCGTTCCGCGATATCTAAAACGGAGTAATGGCCATCGGATAAATTTAGCACCCAAAGCATTGCCATTTCCCGTTTGGCTCCTTCGGACTCGCCTCCGATTGCCCGATACAAACCCCTTTTCCCTAGTTGTGGTTCACACTGAAGGTTTTGACTGAGAAAGGTTTTATTTCGTTCAAGAAGTCTCAAGACTTCCAAGCAACAGGTGAATGATTCTTCAAGATATTCTGGTTGGACAAACGTTAGATTGTCGCCGGAGGTGTGATATTCAGCATATTCTCCATGAGGCGTTCTCATGACACAGCCAACAGGCAAATTGAAACCGGGAGAACAGTATTGCCTTTCATCATACCCATAAGGGAAAAAATCGATAATGGTATGGGCCTGCCCAGACGATTTAAGAATATATTGGAAAGCACGGTCAATCTCAGCATTTCCTTGACGACTTTTCTTGTAGGTCACCGGCCCAGGGTCCCCCACTCCTGTTACAACTATTCCTGCCTTGATCTTGGATACTTGTTCTTGATGCAGCGCGAGCCAAGTGATAGACCCAATCGTTCCTGGGATAAAAAGAAAACGATAAGAGTATCGCAAAAATGTCGAAGATAAAGCTTTCGCAAGAAATGTCGCAAGAGCAATTCCGGAGAGGTTGTCATTGCATAAAGATGGATGACAAATATGACACGAGATTAAAATCTCTTGGTCAGACTCTCCCTTTATATAGCATTCGCCGTAAGTTAAATGCCCTTCTGTTATTGTTGAATCGATGCACACCTCATATTCCTTTTCTTTCAACCCCATCAATTGCTGGTGACTCAGGCAGAATCCCCAGCTTTCCTTGTAGTAGGACGTTCGGTAGGGAATTCGATCAGGGTGGTCTGGCAAGGAATGCAAGTGAGGTTGTAATTCTTCGAGAGTCATGGTGACGTGAGTCGGCTGGCTATAGCTGACAACATGCAAGTTTGATCTCTGAAAATCGACCACCCTCTCGCCCCGGGTGTTCTTTATATACGCATCTTGAATATTCCACTCCTTGGGCACAACCCAATCAAAGACCTTGGTCCCGCTCGGAACTTCATGCACCTCAACAGGAATATGCTTTCCAATGAGATGAAGCGTCTCTCGAACACCATTGCCCGTAATACTCCGACAAATGGGATACAGATCGGCAATGAGCCTGTGCATTTCTTGCCCAACCTGAATCACAGTTTCGTCAGTCATATACCGCTTAATGTTTCTGGGTTTTAACCGTTTGGGATGATGAAATCCGGATAGCGCTGGTCACGATCAGAAATGAGGCGTTCATCCGTTGGCCATTGAATTCCAAATACAGGGTCATTCCACCTCACTCCTTTGGCAAATCCAGGAGTGTAAAACTCAGACATTTGGTAAAAAATTTCAGACTCATTTTGTAAAGTCTGAAATCCATGAGCAAATCCTTCTGGAATGTACAACATTCGACGGTTTTCTGCGGTGAGGACGACTCCAAAATGTTGCGTGAAAGTTGGAGACAATGGACGCAAATCAATAATCACATCATGAATCGCACCCTTGATGCACCAAATAAGCTTGGCTTCCTGATGAGGAGCCGCTTGATAATGCATCCCTCGAAGTACCCCTTTATTTTTATTATATGACACATTGCACTGGACGGGTTGGAAGGAGATGCCGTGTCGCTCAAAATCCCGTTGGCACCACGTTCGCGCAAAGAAGCCTCTGGGGTCTTCTATCTTTTCCAGATCAATAAGGAAGGAACCCTTCAGAAACGTTTCGATGAAATTCATGGAAGAATCTCTAATTGGGGTATTGGCACCACAAATTTGCCTCCCCACTCTCGAATGTGCGCCATTTGCTCCACGACTTCATCTTTAATATTCCACGGCAAAATAAGAAGGTAATCCGGCTTATGTAATTTTATGACATCGGGAGAGAGGATGGGGATATGCGTTCCGGGCAAAAATTTGCCCTGTTTATGAGGGCTCCGATCAACAGTAAAATCAAGAAAGTCCGTTCGTACCCCACAATAATTTAACAGAGTATTTCCCTTTGCTGGTGCCCCATATCCAGCAATGGTCTTCCCTGCTTCCTTTGTGGAAATCAAAAATAACAGCAGTTGTCGTTTGACGTAGATCACACGACCCGAAAACGACAAATAATGGTCTAACTGCCCAAAACCCTCTTGTTCTTCGCGATGCTGGAGTTCCAGGACACGGGCTTCAATGGATTTGGTTGCATCCTGTTCGTGGCCACAATAAATTCTGAGAGACCCACCATGAGTGGACAGTTCCTCCACATCAAACACCTTCAGCCCATGTTTGGCAAAAATCTTTTGAACCGTATAAAAAGAAAAATAGGAAAAATGTTCGTGATAAATCGTATCAAATTGGGTTTCTCCCATTAATCGCATCAGATGAGGGAATTCCATCGTAATGACCCCTTTGGGCTTTAATAACACTTTCAGACCTCGGACAAAATCATTCAAAGCTGGAACATGAGCCAGCACATTATTTCCAATAAGCAAATCGGCCTGCGTCCCTTTGTCTGTAAGATCATGAGCTAATTTTTCTCCAAAAAACTCGACAATGGTTGCAACACCCTTTTCTCTGGCCACGTCTGCCACATTTCGAGCAGGCTCGATTCCCAAAACCGGAATGCCTTGTTCACAAAAATTTTTCAAAAGGTACCCGTCATTACTAGCGATTTCAATCACCTGGCTGCTGGCATTCAAGTCAAACCGCTTGATCACCTGTTCTGAATATTGCTGAGCATGCCGAAGCCAGGAATCTGAAAAGCTTGAAAAATAGTCATAATCTGAAAAGATTTTATCCGGGCTAGAACATTCCTCAAGTTGTACTAACAGACAGGTCTCACAAACATACACATGCAGAGGAAAAAACATCTCTACCGCATTCAGTTGGGATTCGGTCAGATTGCTATTGGCAAGTGGTGACATACCAAGATCCAAAAAGGTAACTTCCAATGGTGTGTCACAAAACCGGCATACACTTTCCTTCACAGTAAAGCCTCTTTTCTTTATACGAAAATTTGAATCCAGGAAGATCTCTTGAAGAAAAACTTCCTTTGGATGTTACGCCAGAGATAAACGAGATGGCTATTCGTTTATCCAATTAAGAGGTAGGATTTTTTAGGCCACAATGGGATCCGCTCTTCCAGTTACCCAATCAAGATTTTCAGTAATCAGCTTCGCTGCTTTCAACCGCTTGAGGAGATTCAACCGAATTAATTGTGAATTCCGAAAGTCTTTATCATGAAAGTTTACGGCCTTCATTCCATCTTTCAACTCGACTATCGCCGTTTGCAAGTCAATGGAAGGCTGAAATTCTGGCGCCAACTTCATAAACCGATCAAAGTTTACTTGATAGGACCTTCGATCAGGTTGCGCCCCTTCATTAATAGAAATTGTCGTCCCCGGAATAACCTGAGCTACCGCTTCGGCCAACTGCCTGACCTGGTAATTCCATTGATTGCTTCCGACATTGATGGAAAGAGCCTCACCGCCGTCCTGACGCTTTCGCCGAATGCCCCATTCAATGGCTTTAGCCATATCCTTAATATGAATAAGGGGACGCCAAGGGGTCCCATCGCTCAAGATGACAATTTCTCCGTTGACCAAAGCGCTCGCAACAAAGTCATTCAACACCAAATCCAACCGAAGCCTCTCACTCATTCCACATGCGGTAGCAAAGCGAAGACATGAGACAACAAACCGTTCACTGGCCAATCGGCTAAGTTCTTGTTCTGCACCTAACTTCGATTTGGCATAGGCCGTGAGCGGGTTTAATGGCGAATCTTCATCCCTGGCTCCTTCTGCAAAACCATAGACACTACAAGACGATGCAAAAACAAACGACTTCACACCTCGTGCTTTTGCTTTCACAGCGAGGTCATAGGCCGCATGGTGGTTCACATTTGCCGTCACATCTTCAAATAAGGCTCCCATCGGATCGTTTGAAATCGCCGCTAAATAGACAATTGCATCAACGTCTTGAAGTGCCTCGTTTGGTGGATTGCGAACATCGGCAAAATATTGGATGTCGACCTGTGTCCTACTGACCATCTCAGGAGCAGTGAGGCAATTTGCAAAAAATCCCATATCCAAGCCAATGAGCGTTGCACCACAAAAAGATTCCCTCAGCCGCTGAATAACCGCTGGGCCAACATACCCTAAATTACCGGTAATTAATATGTTCACAACATCCCCCACTTTGATCCAAAAATATAACCCTGCCCAAATTTCTTAACGAGAAATGAATGAAGATGACTGCTATTGAAATGGAAGTTATGGAACGTTTCGACGATGGAGCCTTGGGCCCAAATAAAAACGACACCGACTTGATTACACAATTGTTAAAATTGCACAGTCCTGATCATCAGCATACCACCCAGTTAATCAGTCCATATTTTCCATGGTGCATTTTTTGTATCCCAGAGTTCTTCCAAATAATTTTTTTCTTTCAAGGTATCCATGCAGGACCAAAACCCAAAATGCCGATATCCCATCATTTGCCCATCTTTTGTTAGAGCTTCCAATGGCTCTTTCTCCCAGGATGTTTCATCATCACTGATGTACTCAATGGCCTTACCATTTAACACAAAAAACCCACCATTTATCCATCCTTCCCCTGCTTCAGGTTTTTCATGAAAGTTACAGATCCTGTCTCCTTCAAACCCGATTCGCCCAAACCGGGCAGGTGAACGTACGGTGGTTACGGTTGCCAATTTTCCATGTGAATGGTGAAATTTAATTACAGATTCAATATCGAGGTCTGCCACGCCATCACCATAGGTGAACAAGAAAGTTTCATCATCATCCAACCATTTCTTAAGACGTTTGAGCCTTCCACCTGTTTGCGTATGCATTCCAGTATCAACAAGATGAATTTTCCAGTTTGGCTGTTTGCCGTCATGTATCGTGGTTTTTCCATTCGCTAAATCGATCGTAAGATCATTATTGATAGCATAAAAGTTCAAAAAGTATTCCTTAATGACCTCAGCCTTGTACCCTAATGCAACAATGAACTCGGTTACATTATAGGCCGCATACACTTTCATGATATGCCAAAGAATCGGTTTCCCTCCGATCTCTATCATGGGTTTTGGTTTTAAGGCCGTTTCCTCAGAAAATCGAGTTCCAAATCCACCTGCTAGAATAACAGCTTTCATAATTCTGTCCCTTTTCTTATTTGCTCGTCAATTATTATACCCCAGGCCTAGGACAACACATGGGACAAAAGAAAAATGGCCATCAGGCAAGCTCCAAGGCCACCCATTCCGTATGTGCCGACCTCATTCTGCCATCGGACATGATGCAATCAAAAAAATTTCACCCCATTCCCCTGCTTCTTAGCAGGGGCTTTCTGCAGTGGGCAATTGAACCATGGCATTGAGCTGGAATTCTGATCAAACATCTGCATTCCGGCTGGCTACTCTCCTAAAGCACAATGATACCCTCAGAACGATATAAACCAAACCACCCACCCATAATTGGCCTCAAGGGGTTTTCACTGACGCCTGAATCCTCTCACAGACATACTCTGAAAAAGGGATAGAGCATGTAAATCCAGGAGAGACCGCATTTAAAATATGCATGGATTTACCATCTCCTTCAAGGACAAAATCCATTTGGAGGCTCTTCTCCTTCATATTGACCAGTTGCGCTCTTATCCCTGGCCTTCCCCAGGACTTATACTGCTTTGGCTGCACCCCATCGAGTAAAGCGGAAGCCAAAGTGACCAGATGGCTGCGGGAGTATTTTCTCAACTCTTGGAAAGCCAATTTTTTAAAGTCAAAATTAGAAAATCCTATAAGATGCATTTGCCTTAAGGTGAGATCCATAAATTCTTGAACGCTAAAGTTCTCAAATCCGGAATATTGTTCCCGCCAAAAGGCGGGAATCGCCGTTGGTCCAATCTTAGCTTTTCCCTCCGAGGTGACGGTGACATGGACTCCGAGAAACGGATTCCGCAAATCTGGGACTGGATAAATGTTTGTTCGGATGGCCCCCCTTGGCTCATCCGAGTAGAGGTAGAGTCCTTTAAAGGGCAGAATTTTATAATTCTCGGAAAAACCGAAATCCTTTGCAATTTTATCTGCATAAAGACCACCCGCATTAATGAGATATCCTACTTTAAAGTTCCCGGCTGAGGTAAAAATTCCCTCCTGCGTTTTTTTGAGGTACTGAACCCCACAACGAACTTCTACCCCTTCATCAAGGGCATCGCTTGTCATTGATTGCAAAACTTCAGTTGGGTCCACCGTTGATGTTGTTGGAGAAAACAGGGCTCGCTGGCAAGTTTTCACACGTGGCTCAATAGCTTTGGCTTCCTCCTCAGTAATGCCTTGTAAATCAATCTCGTTTACTTTTCCTCGCCTGAGAAGTTCGTCAAGAGCTTGGTGTTCGCTACAATCCTTGGCAACAACGAGCTTTCCACACCTATTCATCGGTATCTGCTTGGATTCACAGTATTCCGTCAGCAGTTTATTTCCAAGACGTGTAAATTTGGCTTTTAAACTTTCTGGTGAATAATAGAAACCAGCATGCAAGACCCCACTATTTCGACCACTGGCGTGAGCTCCACAGTGATTTTCTTTTTCAATAACAGTCACGGTCGCATCGGAAAACTGCCGTTTCAGTTGTCGGGCTACATTAATGCCAATGATTCCGCCACCAATGACCAGAAAGTCTGATGTTGCCATTTTTTCCTACAGCAGATTCGAGAAAAGTTGTTAAGCCCTAAACCCCTGACAGAATTGACCTTGAGAACGATGTCTATAACGTCTTCCCCACTTAAAATAAAAATCAATCAGCGGGAGAATAATATCGGTAAAGCTTGGGCAG
>JBGSSO010000117.1:0-10004 GCA_041737015.1 Nitrospirales bacterium | reverse complement strand
CCAAATGTCTTCATCCAATTTCACACGCATATCGAGTCCTCCTTGGATCATGAGTAAACCTCTCGGCCAACCGTGTCACATTTTCACCCGCGCGGGTTCGGAACGCATGGTAGGCCCGAGCATTTTCCTCGGCCATGCCGGCGAGAGTTGCAGCCTCCAAACTAAATGTCTCTCGGAAGAAAGCCATCGCTAAAGGGCCAAAGGCTAATGAGGATTTTGCCACTTGTTGCATGGCGAGTGTATCGACTGATAATTGGCGCTGTCCCTCCTTCAACAAATCAACGGGAAGAGGCCTTTGCCGACACAGGTCCGAGACCAGGTCCGCTTGCCTACACAACTGATTAAGCTGGGGAGCCAAACAACGCCAGAGCTCTTCGCAATCATGCAAATCAAGTGGAAATGTTTTAGAATTAGGAACCCGGCTTGAGGCACCTGTAAAAGATTCATACCAATATTGGCGCCAAAACTCTGCATACCAGGCGACTCTCGAGTCTTCAGTCCCCGCTCGTAATATAAATGTTCCTAACTGATCATCATTGACACCGCCCTCATACACTCGAATTTTGGAGGAAAATGATGGAAAGGGACGAACACCTAAAAGATGTAAGCAGAGCCCAGACACCTCTTGAGGAATAATATGGTCTTTACAGGCATGATGCGGGCAGATCTTATCGAATCCACAGGGCCCACAAAGGATATCCGGCTGCATCACCCAGTTTCCTGGGCCAAATGGTCCTGTTTCCCAAAAATCCACATGACCCACCGACACATTGAGGACCGGAGTGTTCACGCCCACCGCCATATGCATGGGTCCCGTATCATTGGTGACCATCAACTGACAGTGTTCAAGCAACCCGATCAGTTGTGGAACGGTGGTTTGCCCAACCGCTTCGCAGAGGATTCCCTGGCCTCCAGCCTGGCGGTAATACCGGATCGCCTCCTGAACATCTGCTTCTTCCTTCTTCGTGCCAATCAGGACAAATCCCACTTGCCGTTGCTGACTGAGGTGTGCCATCGCTTGACCAAAATATTCCGGTCGCCAGGCCTTCATCGGATCACTTGCACCGACTTGTATCCCAATCCATTCATGGGGGTTTCCTGCTTTCCGTAAATAAGTCCGCGCCCATTCTCGTATCTGAGGCGGGACTTGCAAGCGAATGGGATGAAAGGCTCCAGGCCCACTTCCACCAAGCGAAAACAGATCAACAATATTAAAGCGATTCAATTGCCGATACACGTGAAAATCCACGAAATATTTCATCCAAGAATTTTTCACGATAAAACTTCCATCCTGAGCCGTGGTCATTCCTCTCTCATCTGGACACCCGAAATACTTCACCAGAAATGCGCTGCGACGATTGAACGTGAGGTTCACTACACGATCGTACCCAACCTGGAGCAATGGTTGAACCCAACGAGCAAGATCCTGATAAAGAGCCACCATATCCCGCGCACGTACCCGGCTCTCATCCATCAACAGCTGAAAATCAAACACCAACACCTGTCGAATCCCAGGAATTAGACTGGCGACATGGGCAAATTCTTTATCGACAACCAGATCAATGGCCACACCAGGCCATTCTTCCTCCAACCGCGCAAGCAGGGGAACCATCTGAATCAAATCTCCCATCCGAGTAATATTGATGATGAGGACTTGTTTATTCATAAAGAATTGCCGTTAGTAAAGTTTCATGCCATCAAGGACTCAAAGAAAATCTCGTTTTTCCTGGCGGTATTCATCCATCATCAGAATCAGTAATTCCTCACGATGCAATTGGGCTTCAGGCCCTTTCTTTCGAATGTTTTTCGCCACATCCACCAACTCCACACGATCGGTTCGAGGAAATTGTTTCAGTATGGGAATCAATTCCGGGGACTTCTCACTTCGAGCCAGCAATGACTCAGCATGACGATCCCCTTGAAGAATAGCTCCTAACCGGTCAGGGTTGGCCATGCCGACGGCACCTAAGAGAGTCTTCATCCGATGCACGTATGTATGCGCCTCTAGCACCCGCTTCCGAGACGATTCAGCCATGGCAATTCGCCTCGCCGGTTCGTGCAAATAGGCTTGTGTGGTGGTGAGGAGCTGATCCGGACTGTTGATCACCGCCATCATCGATTCATCAAAGAGAGCCGGAAGCAAGGTGCGACCATCGACCACCTGAAAGGCTCCACAACTCGCCAACTCAAATGTCCTGGGATTCACCCCATCTCCCTCCGGATCGAATCCCTCTCCCGTGTAAGAATGCAAATTAATATTGACCGAGGTGGCATTGAAAATTTTTACACTGGTCAAAGTATCAATACGCGCTCCGCCTCTCTGAAGGACCGCCGCCAAAACCCCCGGGTTGTCCCATTCATTCCCCCACAATTTAAACGTCCAATTATTCCCAACTAATGACGGGAGTAGATGTCGCCGATTCAAATACCCTGCCCCCAAAAAAGACACGTCGGAGCCAAACTCACGTTGTTCCTCCTCGGTCAAAGTCATGGGCTGATGTATGGCCGGTTCAGCAGCTAACGGAAGATACGATACCTGTGGTGCTCCGGCTTTCCTAAAAGCCTCCAAGCATGCGGCCTGTTGCATCACGAACCAAAAGTCATATCCCGTCACCATCTGCTGCCAATAGGTTAAGTGACGAAAATTCTCCACAAACCACATAGCCGTTAACACCTTCTTTCGACGCATTTGCTCCAAAACCGCCATGGTCAAAGGCGCTTGAGACAAGGCCAGAACCAGATCCGGTGGATCTTCTGCCACATGAGCCAGACTAATCACCGCCAGCGTTTCACTCATCCGTTGTTGCACCGTGAGCCGCAACCGATGATCACGAATCGTGTCTAAATTCTGATATCCCGCATAATGCGGACTATGATCAACCCAACTCACACGATGCCCAAGGGCTTCCAATGCATTCACCACATAGCGGGCAACGGGCAGCGAACCGCCATAAATGGGACCGACCACCATGATATGAAGTGCCCCGCTTAATTGTTGAGCGAGGCGATCCCGAAGCTGAAGACGGAAATCTTCATAGTGGTCGCGATGAATGGTGGCGGCGGGTTCGTAACTCAGAATTCGCACCCGCTTGGCGCTTTGTGTCACCCGGGCAGCCATATCAGCCATGGACCCCGCCACCCACACAACTCGTTCACCCCACCCCTCAAGCGACCGAACGGAGACACAATCCGCAAATTCTGAAAGATTCGGCATTACGACCATGATGACATAGTCTTGAGACAACACCCGCCGTAAGGCTTGTACGTGGTAGAGCAGCCCCACACCAAGCACAACAATGGTTTCGCCTGCTTGACAATCTTTCATGCTTTCTTCAGCCCAGCACTCTGCTTCCCGAACAGGATCATATGCACTATGAAGATACCGGGAGTTGACGAGCGCTGTTGGCATGCCAGATTTAGCTGCTTGGATCGACAGAGTTCCTCCTGGTACCTGCAGGATCTGCGCGGCGAGCACCTGGTCCTGGTGGCGAAGAATGCCGACATTCTGTTTCAACACATCCATCTTATCTATCCTTTGATCATTTCCCTGCGAATGCCGCACTAATCTTAACAACGGGAGTATTTCCGCCTACCTGGATACTCCCACCTTAAAATCTTGATTCGCCAATTGAGACAACTTTTCCCACGTATCTTTGCGTCGAAGAACGGCCTCCTCAGGTTCGTCATCCCTGGTATAAAACGCGCCCCACTCATCTCGATGGCTGGTCCAGAGATCCCACTCATTTGTTGTTGAATCCACCTGTTCTTCTCGCATCAAATGGACCGTTTCCATAATAGGCCAATGGGCAAATGATGACCCTGCAGTGTTGGCTCTATGACCATCTGGACTTTCACGAGTTTGGTCTCCCTGGCGTTGCCACACATAATGGCCAATGCCATAAGGACCCGTTTCATGAACACGGGCTCTGGAGAAATACCAACCGATCGCCCGGGCGCCACACATCGCACCGAGGTGCAATGGTCCCGTATCGGATCCAACAACCCACTGACATCGATTAAGGATCGACACCAGTTGGGGCAATGAGGTCTTGCCACACCCATTCACGACCCGATTCAGATATTTGGCGGGAAGACGATTTTCTAAGGCCATTGCCGCTTCTCGTTCTCCCGTCCCCCCGATCAAAAGCAGGTAACTCTCAGGGATGAGCTCAGCACATGAGGCAACCAGGTCTTGCCACACAGAAAGGGGAATACGCCGATCAGCATCTCCCGCACCAAGAACAATTCCTATAACAGTAGAAGATTGGCCATGCACCAGCCGTTCCAGTTCAAGGGGCAGCGCCACCATCGGGGACTTTACAAATGGAATGTCTGATGGCGGGAGAACCTGACACAACCCGCAAAAGGCATCCGCCAAATGGACCCGGTTGCTCCCTCGATCCTGAGCGACCTGACGTAAATAGCCTGCCCAGGCAGGCAGTGCCGGACTCAATGGTCCCAGCTCACCAGGACCAACGACTCGATCACTCAGGACATGCCCAGCAAGAATCCCTCGAGGATGGTTATTCAAATTATAGGCCAGCGAATACCTCGGAAAGTCACACTCGGACAAATTCTGTTTGGCCTGGACAAGTAGCTGGTCACAATCCGTCATCCGCTTCGTAGCCAATGCATGCCATTGCTCACCCTTCCAGGGGAAAACCCTTTCCACACAAGGAAAAAGTTCCCCAAGTTCCACCAAAGGAGACGGACAAAGGAGATCCAGTGCTTGTTCGGGATTGGCAGAATGGAGGGCAGTCAGAACGGGAAGTGATTGAACCAAATCACCCAGCCGAGCCAGTTGAATTAAGAGCGCTCGGGACATAGGTTAACTTGACTAGGCAAGAATTTCCTCTGTTTATGTTGCCATCGCATGACGATCAACAGACGCCGTCCGTAGGAGAAATCCTAAATCGTGTAATCCCTCAAAGTCAGGCTTCAAGAGGCTCAACATGTCAAACTGGTGCTTGGCCGAATCGAGTCGACCGCCACGAAATTCAATTCCGGCCAGCGCAAAACGCCTATCGCAGTCTGAAGGATTTCGCTCGACATAGCGTGCCAAACGTTGCCCTAAGTCTTCCCATTGCTCGAGCGCGGTGCCAGACTGGATTAACCCGTTCATCGCGTCGGAATCGTCAGGATGATCTGTCACAATCTGATCGAACACCCTCCAGGCTTCGTGAAGATCTCCCATTCCCATACACGCCATTCCTAATCCGAGACCGGCTTTTCGAGAATCTAAACCATATTGAAGAGCGAGACGAAATGACTTGGCCGCTTCGACGCATTCATGGGATTGCATCAACAAAATTCCCTGCAACAAATGACCCGAAGCATCGTTGGGATCATTTCGAAGAAGGGCCTGAACATGTTGGGACGCCACAGCTAGCTCATTCATCGTGAGAGCGAGTGTAGCCAGACGTTCCCGTGCATCTCGATCTTCCCCTAAAATCAAAACTTGTTTCCAAAAGGCTGGTTCTGCATCCATTATCTGCAACGATTGACAGAGTTTGGCCGCCCATTTGAGAACTTCGCCATCACCTGGCCACTCTCTATACTCGGAAAAGAGAGCCCGTAATTCAGCCTCTTCCGGACTATTGGAGATCTTGTCCGGATCAAATCGCTGACTTACTAAGATCTCCTGTATTCTCTGGACTCGCTTCCACTGTGTACGCTCCACATCGCTCTGAAACGGCTCGAGGGACTGCCGAAGCCACCCGTCACGAAAGTAATACCGGTTAGCATATCCTGCAGGAACCGTATACAAATCCTCATCAACCACAATAGTAGAAGCCCATCGGTCCATGAGGACCCTGCCATTATGCCGTTCAGCCTCCGGGTCCTTTCTTCCGGGAGTTTGATGCTCCAAATGATAGAGCACACTTTCGGGTTGGTAGATAACTTTCTTGCCCCGTTTTCCCACTTTGAGGCATAGATCCACATCCTCAAACCCATTCCGATAGATCTCATCAAAACCGCCAACTTCATCAAATATCTCCCGGCGGATGAGCATACATGCGGCCGTGACCACCTGGAATTCCTGGCAAATATTGACTGCTGGTAAGTCACCTGAGGCTCCTCGGAATAAATGATAGGGCGTTAAGCAATTTTTCGAAAATACCACTCCGGCATGTTGAATCGTGTTATCGGGATAGAGCAGCTTGCTTCCAACAATGGCAACATCTGAATGTTGCTGGACCTCATCCACCAAAGCCCGCAACCACCCGGATTTCGGAATCGTATCGTTATTTAAAAAAACAAGGAACCGCCCTTGAGCGACCGCTGCCCCCTGGTTACAGGCCTTGGCAAACCCATAGTTTTCAAGATTCGTGATGACCTGAATATCACCACTCAACGTAGACAGGAATGCCTGAGTGCCATCGGTGGACCCATTATCTACCACAATCACTTCATACGAACAGCTATCCGTGACCTCCGCCAAATGCGTCAAACACTGTTGTGTCAATTCCACTTTATTCCAAACTGGAATAATGATTGAACAATCAAAGAGAGACTTGACCTGGTTATGTGGGGTATAGGTGGGAGCCGGTGAAACCTGCACTCCTGATGAAGTCTCCTGGGTTTGTGGTTTTGCTTCACGGCCTAGCCAGGCCCGCTCATACTTGGGCAGCACATGTTCGATGAGGCGATGAGCCAAGACCCACTGGCGAAGGTTTTCACCATCTTTTTCTAACGCAGTTAAATCGCGAATCCGTTCTCGAATCGCTTTAATCCAAACTTGAGGTTCATGCGGTAAACGAAGAATCGGGGCCTGTTGATGGGGATAAATGTCCGTGCCGATAACGGGATACCCCAATACCCCATATTGCAAAACCCTGATATCACTCTTGGCTTCATTAAATTCATTGGGAACCAATGGAGATAACGCAAGATCAAGATTGAGACTGGCTAATTTTTCCGGATACTGCGCTAAGTCCACCATTGGGAACGTCTCACTGATCACTCCTAGGCTGCTGGCCGTCCGCGGTGCATCTCCCAGGAAAACCCATTCGACTTCATCTTTCAATGCCTCAATTATCGTTTCCAGAATCGCCGTATCACCTTTATGCACGTTCGCCTGCCCCGCCCATCCAATTCGGGGGCGGAAACCGATTCGACGCGTGGGCCTAAACCTCTCCCACTCCTGTCGCACTAAGCCATTGGGAAGAACCGTCGAATGAATTCCGCGTTTCCGCAAATCGGCCTGAATGGGTTCAGTCGAAACGGTCACGCAATCCGCCATGGCCATAAGCCGAAACATCTTCTCAATTTTGGCTGGAGGCAGAAATCGAATGTTCGGATTATCGGGGGGAATCTTCCACAATAAGTCATCACAATCATGTATAAGACGTGTCCCCTGAGACTGGACCTTAGCCAGGTCAGGCGCATCCAACAAACATGTGCGCTGAAATACCCATACATGGCCTACCCCCGAAGGGGGAATTATGTCCCCGACAATGATATTGGCATCGCTGACGATCTTTCCTATTGTCCAGATCCCCTCACCAGCCAAGAGTGGTTGTAGGAGTCGAATCTGACCACAGATCTGATCTGCCCCAATCACGGATACCTGTGGACCCTGATTTCGAGAGGTCTGTTTCGGATTTTTCAAGCAATTCACATTTGACTTTTCCGGAGTCTGGATTTCTCGAAAAGTTGGCACACCAGAGTCAGGAGATTGATCTTTAAGGTTTTTACATTCGTTCTCGAAGGAAGACGAACAATAAAGCGATTTCACGCCTGTCTGATAATTTTCCCAATTTTTCTTGGCGATTTCCTGAAGATTTTTTCGACGGGATTTATCTTTGAATGCCCGATACTCAGCGTGGATCTCCTCTTCAATTCCATCAGTCGCCTTTAACGTGTGCGCATCGATATGGGCCGCCCTTCCAGCAGGAAGATGCAAGCCTACTTGTTCATCCTCCATATAGGCATTCTGCAAGCCTTGCAACTGTATTCTCAGTCCATAATCCGCGTCTTCCTCACCGTACAACCCGTAATCCTCGCACCAAAATCCCAACATTTGATGAGTTCTTTTGGGAATGAGCGTACAAGCCCCATTTAAATTCCCCATCTTAGGCCGAATACGTAATCCCCGTATCTCACCGATGGGATAGTTCACCGGCTCAAAGTTATAGGCAATAGCGCCCAATTCAGGGATATGATCAATGACATTCACCATATTGGATAACCAGCCGGGCTTTTGGATCACAATGTCATTGTCCAGCTTGAGGTAATACTCCGCATCAGGCGCCTGGCTCCAGGCCAAATTCGAAGCCTTAGCAATTCCAACATTGTCTGGCAACAAAATGAGATTGGTAATAAACCCCTGCTGATGAAGCGCTTGCAAATACTCAGGTGTACCGTCGGTACTTCCATTGTCCACAACCGTGATGACATGCGGGAAACAGGTGTGCTGAAAGAGCGCAGTCAATGCCGTTTTCGTAAATTCCAATCGATTAAAGGTCACCATGCAGATATTAACGAATTTCCCAGTCTTGATTTTGCCTTGAAACTGATAATTGTTTATGTTCTGTGCCTTGGGGGCAGGAAATTTATCCCGGTAGGCTTGTTGCACGTGTCGGGTTTCCCGTTGAGCACGTTCTGGATTGGAATTAATGACACCCTCTGGGTTCTCATAATACAACCCAAGAAAGGTGGCTATGTGCTTCATGGGATACCGTTCAGCAATCCTGCACCAAAATTCATAATCGGTGGCCGACGGCAACGTCTCATCGAAATACCCAACTTCATCATGGACCGATTTCCTCCACATGGCCTGCGGACCCATGTGACACCCCGACAGCATGATATCTTGTGAAAATTCCGGACGAATGTGATAGCCACAACGAATATGATTGACGAACCGCTGATTTTCAAAATTCGTGACGAGCACATCTCCATAAACCAGAGCGACATTCCGATGAGCATCCAACTCTGACGCCAAAATCTCCAGGGCATCTACCCGGCGTCGATCATCGGTTGGAGCCAGGGTAATATATTGACCACGAGCCATCTGAATTCCACGATTACAGGCTGCAGCGGGGTTTTCCCTCCTACTAGTCCGTACATAAATGATATTAGAGAATCGAGCCTGGAATTCCGTAATAATCTTGTATTCTTCAGTTTGGGAACCCGTTTCCACGATAATGATTTCTATTTCCTTCGCAATCGTTTGTTCTTCCAGATCTACTAATGCTCCCCGCATAAACCGTTCGGCATTATACGCGGCCACTATGACGGAGATTCGAGGAAGCACTGTTTGAGATTTCTGAAGAGTTGAATCCTGGACAGAAAGATCGGAATGAGTTTGTGCTGTCACAGATGCCTCCACGATTGGTCGAACAAAAGAAGAATGATGTGCAGACTCCTTGAGTAAATAGAAATCTGCAGGCTTGGGAATACACACCGTCTTCCCCTGATAGCCTAGGGTCCAGGGGTACCCCTGGATCAACGAAACATCTTTTCGATAGACCACGGCAAAGCCATTTCCAATCTTGTCATCTTTTTCCCGACTATCAACTAGAACAAGCCTCTCTCCAAAGAATTGGGAAAAGAATTCCTTCATGGTCCCTGATGAAAAGATATGGTAATGGCAGTGAAGAAATCGTCCA
The DNA here is from genome assembly GCA_041737015.1 of Nitrospirales bacterium. Taxonomy (GTDB): domain Bacteria; phylum Nitrospirota; class Nitrospiria; order Nitrospirales; family UBA8639; genus Nitrospira_E. Next base: position 390 of record JBGSSO010000117.1, on the reverse strand, counting down.
GCTTCCGGCTCAGTCTCTGCCGTGGCATTTAATACATAATCTTGCATAATATGCTTCCAGTCAGTCAGAGGTTTCCCTCTATCCCCTGGAGCAGCATCCGGATGTGGGGCAATGAGATACAAAAATCCCCCCGGCTTAATGATTCGATACCATTCCCACAACGTTTCCAAAAAATTAGGACAGTGCTCAATTACGTGGGACGACAACACAAATCCTTCAGATTCACTGGGAACCGGAATGGCATCAGCCTCAGCCAAGATATCTAGTGGGGCTGCTTGCCCGACTAGTGCCATTTGCTCCTGATGATAGATGGCATCTGGCAGTCCGACGGTCCTCGTCTCTAACCCAAACGGGTTATGGGTAGAGGGACCAATTTCTAAACCTTTCAAC
>JBGSSO010000292.1:0-3638 GCA_041737015.1 Nitrospirales bacterium | reverse complement strand
TGGAAGTTCCGGCGGCAACATCCAATCGGTAGAAGTATCGTTGATTTTTGTTGTTTGGAAGGAATGCTGATTATTGAGCTGGATGGGGAACAACATCCAGAACAGAAAAAAGCTGATGAGGAGTACCCCGATTATTTGACGGCTTTGGGTTTTCGTGTCCTTCGATTTTGGAATGATGATGTTCTGACGAATATTGATGATGTGGTGGAGGAGATTATGAGAGTCATGGAACGTTCTGAAACCTTTGATCCTCTTCCTACACTTGTTATTTCTTCGAAGCCAAGCTCCGCTAGGGAGAAGAAAGCTGAGGATTCCCACACTCGTACTTTTTCCTTTCAAGAGAAATCCCCGCATCGGGAGAGGGGATCTGAATTAGGATTGAGGATGCCGGCGGAGTGGGAGCGGCATGAGGCGACTTGGCTGGGATGGCCTCATAATACGAAAGATTGGCCGGGGAAAATGGGAGCGATTTCCTGGGTGTATGGGGAAATGGTTCGGAAGCTTTCTTTAGGAGAATCTGTTCGGATTTTTGTGAATGACAAAGACCATGAATTAAAAGCCAGGCGGGTGTTGGACAAAGTTGGCGTCGATTTGACCCGTATCCAGTTTTTTCGTGTTCCGACCAATCGGGGGTGGGCGCGAGACTTTGGCCCCATTTTCGTGAAACGGGATCAGCCTGATCCTCAAGTGGCCATTGCCCGTTTTCGCTTTACAGCCTGGGCCAAGTATCCGGATTGGCAATTGGATGATCGTATCCCAGTTCGCATAGGCCAGAAACTGAAAATTCCCGTAGTTCCGGTTGAGCGAAATCGTGAAGGGGTTGTTCTGGAAGGTGGCGCCATCGATGTGAATGGCCAAGGGACGTTGTTGACCACGGAAGAATGTTTGTTGGATGAGCAGGTGCAGGTACGGAACCTGGGGTTTTCCGGACGGGATTATGAGGAAGTGTTTCGCACTCATTTAGGCATTTCCCAGGTTCTCTGGTTAGGACAAGGCATTGCCGGTGACGATACGCATGGGCATGTGGATGATGTGTGCCGGTTCGTGGATCCCTATACGGTGGTGCTGTGTCAGGAAACCAATCCAGCGGATGAGAACTATCGTCCTTTGTCTGAAAATGCCGAGCGATTAGAGGGGATGCGGGTGGAAGACGGGAGAAAGTTACTGGTGGTCCCCTTGCCGATGCCTGAGCCGTTGTATTTTGAAGGACGAAGGCTACCTGCCAGTTATGCCAATTTTTATATCGGCAATGCTGTCGTATTGGTGCCCACCTTTAATGATCCGCAGGATCGGGTGGCGTTAGGGATTGTGTCTGACCTGTTCCCCGATCGAACTGTGGTGGGTATTCATGCCGTGGACCTGGTCTGGGGATTTGGGACCATTCATTGTTTGACGCAACAACAGCCAAGCTCTGATCAATTGTCGATCCTCAAGGAGCGTTCATGAATACCTTTTCCCCTGCGTCCGATCCTATTAATCTTCCTTCGCCTGTTCGAATTGGATGGATTGGTACTGGAGTGATGGGTGCGCCCATGTGTGAACATCTCCTTCGTGCGGGGTATCCCTTGACGGTGTATACCCGCACCCCTTCTAAAGCGCAGTTGTTGTTGGATCAAGGCGCCCGGTGGCGAGAGTCTCCGGCAGCCCTAGCTGCGGAGGCCGATGTGGTTTGTACCATGGTGGGCTTTCCTCAGGATGTTCGTCGAATATATCTCCAATCAGATGGGGTGTTGTCACAGGCTCGCCCGGGTCAGGTCTTTGTGGATTTTACCACTTCTGAGCCGACGTTGGCCCGTGAATTGGCCAATTTGGCTGCTTCAAAATCTGCGTCGGCTCTTGATGCGCCGGTTTCTGGCGGTGACGTTGGGGCCAGAAATGGCACGTTGTCCATTATGGTGGGGGGAGATTCGATGGCATTTGAAGCGGTCAAGCCGATCTTGTCCTTGTTTGGAAGAACTTTGGTGTATCAAGGTCAGGCAGGATGCGGGCAGCATGCCAAGCTCTGTAATCAAATAGCGATTGCCGGCACGATGATCGGTGTGTGTGAAGCATTATTGTATGCCCACAAAGCCGGGTTGGATGGCGAAACCTTGTTACGCTCCATATCCAGTGGAGCCGCGGGATGCTGGACACTTGACCATCTGGCGCCTCGGATATTGAAACGGGATTTTGGAGCCGGATTTTTTGTGGAGCATTTTATTAAAGATATGGGTATGGCGTTAGATGAAGCCAAACGAATGGGCTTACTCCTGACAGGGCTTTCACTTGTTCGAAAGCTCTATGTCGCGATTCAAGCCAATGGTCACGGGCGTTCCGGGACGCACGCCTTGTTGCTCGCGTTAGAAGATTTGTCGCCGACTTTCATGACTGATGATTTCCCGCCTGACTCTTAATCAAAGTGATTCAGATCCTGAACCCCAATTTTCTCAATCCTTTGCCCCTGGGGGTATGTGCCATGCTCCGGTTCTGGAGCCGTGTTCTGCTCTTGCCAACAAGCTGGTTAGCTCTTTTTTGCTAATACTCCTAGCAATAAAATTGCTAATCCAAATTTTTTCTTATGCAGGTTATCTTCGTTGTCCATTTCCTGGGTCTCCACTTCAGGTCGTTGGGTGAGTTTCGTCGATTGGAAGCCATGATGGTTTTCTAGAGGGCTCATCTTTGATGCCTTTTCGGTGGGGTGAGTGCTTTGGACATTGACGGACTGAATGGTGGAAGACATAGGCAGCGTTCGGGCTTGTCCTTCATTCAGGATGAACGCAACTGAGAGGGCCAGGCCTGTGAGGCCCAAGAGACGGCATGTTTTTGTGTTCCGTTGCCGGCGGATCTGTTCCATTTTTGAGCCCTCCGTTCCGCCGCCGATGCGGTGCGACATCCTTGGGGAATGCTTGGGCCTGTATCGTCATTATTTTTTTTAACTTGCGGGATGGCTCAGTGGTGTTTCTTCCTTGAAATTGGCGTGTATTGCGGTTGAGGCGAGCGGGAACGCGTTCTTCCCGGTTGGACCGAGGGAGTATTCGCTATCTGACCGACAGGCAAGGCTGGCTAGAACGTCATCCAATTTTCCAGAGCAGAATCAAGGTCAATGCCGACTTGTTCGGGAGCAAGGACCCGCACAATTTCTGGCCGTGATTCATGAGAGGAGAGCACAGAGAAGTTGAACGGAATCGGTTCAGGCAAGGGTTGATGAATTGCATCCTGGATAAGGAGGATCGTGGGTTGAAGCAGATTATCTCTGGAGTTCGCTGTGACGATTCCCCTTTCCCCGGTACTCAATTCCACCAGGGCATAGGTGGGATAAATTCCAATAAGATTAATGAAGGTCGCCACTAACGCGCCGTCTAATAGCCCTTTCTTGCCTTGTTGATACAACGTTTGGAGGGCGATTCTGACCGGGAGGGGATTCCCTGTGTGGTGACCGGTTAATAATTCATCATACTCGTCGACAATACGAAGGATTCTGGTGGGTATTTGAATGTTTGCGGGATCAATATTCGCAGGATATCCTGAGCCATCCAGCGCAATATGATGTTCCCGGATTAACGTATCGACTTCGTCCGCCAGACTCGACTGTTGGGACAGCATCTCAACTCCCCGTCGGGGATGTTTATGGTACAGGCCTAATTCTGCGTCAGATAGCT
>JBGSSO010000273.1:0-18839 GCA_041737015.1 Nitrospirales bacterium | reverse complement strand
GGCGTGAGATAGAGGACATCGAATCCCATATCCCGGATGGCCGGAAGGCGTTGTTCACAATCTTTAAAGGTTCCCCCTTTTCCCGGCACGGTTCCTTCTGATCGAGGAAAGATTTCATACCAGGCGCCATACCGGGCACGTTCACGGTCGACGATCACTTCCAATTCTTTCTCATAGGTGGACCAGGCAGCTCGCTGTTCGTGTCGGTCGACGAGTGTGGCCACAATCGGGTCCAGGGCGATGGCAATTCGGGTTTCCTGCTCGGAAGCCGACTTCCATTTTTCCAACCAGAGTTTCAGCTCGGATTTATCGGGACCTTTGGCACTGGTCATGGCCTCTTTGACTTGCGCTTCTCCCTCCAATAATTCACTGGAAAGGTCCGGAAGCACCCCATGTTTCTTGGTCAGTTCAATTCGCCAGGTTTCAAAACTTTTGACATAGGCTCCCACGGAATACAGATAGCGGGTGTTTTCTGAGAGCGGAAATGATCCGGCCCACCGGTCGTTATCGACATGGTGCATGGGGGTTTCCAACCAATCCTTCCGTCCCAGCACTTTGTAACGAAGGACGGCCCCGATGGTGTCGTGTCCTTCCTTGAACACGTCAGCTGTGACGTCCAGGTTCTCCCCGACAATCCGTTTGACCGGATAGCGTCCCCCATCCAGTTCAGGCTCCACATGTTCAATGATCAGGGTTTGTAACGTTTTTGGAATGTTAGACATGAAGCACTCCTTCGTATGTGGCTCTTCGGATATTCCTGTAGATGACGATTTGCGATTTTTCCCCGTCCAGAAGGTCTGATATGCCTGGGTGATTACCGTGAGTCAGCCGGACTTTCAGTGCAAGGCTCGGTTTCCGGAACATCAGTCCACTTCTAAAATTTGGAGAATGCCATCCAGGGGGATACGCACCCAATTGGGACGGTTATTGAGTTCATAGCCGAGTTCATAGATCGCTTTTTGGAGTAAATATCCATTCAGCAAAATTTGGATGTCGTCGGATGACGGGGGCAGAATGTCACGGACTTCTTTGACCGACAGGTACGCCTTGAGGTAGCTGACGCTGACCCATATTTGCCAATAGCGGGCCCAAGGTTCGAGCAAGGAAAAGTCTTCCGGCCGAACTCCCTCGACCAATCCAATGGAGGAGGCATGCGCCGCATAATGAAAGGATCGCAACATGCCTGCGACGTCGCGCAGGGGGGATTCCTTCAGTCGTCTGACATTCAACGGCCTGGCCGGTTCGCCCTCAAAATCGATGATGATGAAATCTTTTCCGGTATAGAGCACCTGGCCGAGATGGTAGTCGCCATGGCACCGGATGCGGGTGCAGGTGAGTTTCCGGTCCCGTATTGTTAACAGACGTTTGCGTAATCGGCCTTCTCCTTCCAGCACGTGTTTCGCCAGGGATTGCACGGGTTCCTGAAGCCCTTTGACCTGAGTGCGAAGAAGGGGAAAGTTCATGTTGACCGTTCCCAGCATGCTCTGATACAAGCCCCGCCGGTAAAAATCTGTAAACGGTTCAGGTTTAAACTCAGAATCTTCAGAGTCGGAGGCGAGCGCGGCGTGGAGTTCTCCGGTTCGAAGGCCCAACAACCGGGCTTCTTCCAGATACGGGCCAATCCATTCGCGGGCGCCGGTCGGAATCTCCTCGTCTACCAGGGCCATCAGAGATTTCTGAGGAATGGATGAGGTGGTAATGGCTGTGGGATGGGTGAGCGCTTCTTCCAGGTATCGACTCAGTTCATCCAACGTGTATTTCCAGGCGTCTCCTTCGTTTTGCATAAATTTCTGTAAGATGCCAAACGTCAGGAGATCGCCATTGTCGCGTTGATATTCGATGGCTCCAGCCAGCGGGGCGATGTGCGGAAACCCTTTATTCGTTAAAAACCGTCCGATTTCAAAGTCAGGATTCACGCCGACTTCAGCCCGGCGGTAGAGTTTTAAGATGAAGTCATGTCCAAACAAGACAGAGGAGTTGCTTTGTTCACCTTTCAGCAGTGTGGGTTCAAGGGTCGGGACCTCTTTCTGAAGCTGCCGTCGAAAGATTTTCGTGGCTTGAGTGACCAAATCGCCCGTCGGACCAGTAAACCGGCGGTTTCGGGAAATACTATCCAACAGCATTTTTTGAAACTCCCGATCCCACATGGCATCGATAAGAAGGCCTTCCTGTTCACCGTCTTTCATTTTGACTCGCACGCGTGCAATGGCTGCCGGAGAATCCACGAGTGGGGCCATGCGATCGGCCGGGAGATACTGCAAGGGTAAGAGGTACATCTCCGGTTCCCCCTCGGTGTATTCCACGCGGATGAGCGCGAGGACGGCCAAGGGATTTTCCTGTGGAAGCGGGATCGTTTCTGTGATTTCCACAAATTGCATGGTGCGAGCTTTGCCGCCAAACCACCGTCGGCCTTGCAGGTACTGGGGTAACACATTTTCGAGTTTGACCTTTTCCCGTTTATGGATGAGGTTATCCCAATCTTTGGAGATCGTGATGGTGGGTAAGCCCTGTTCCGTCTTCCCCTGAGCCTCGAGTTGTTTGGATTCAACCGGGTCCAAGGCAAACCAGTAAAAAGCATGCCCGCTCAGCGTGAGCAGATAGGGCAAATCGCCAATAGCAGGAAATTTACTCCGTCCGAACAAGGTCATGGGACGTCGTCCTTTGAATTCAGCGAGATCGAGTTCGACCCATTGGGCATGGCGGGATAAGTTCACGGCCACCAGAATGGTTTCGTCCTGATAACGCCGGAGGAAGACCAGCACTTTCCGATTGGACGGATGAAGAAATTCAATGGAGCCTCGTCCAAAGACCTTATAGCGTTTGCGTAAAGAGGCAATGCGCTTCATCCACCAAAGGGGAGACTGTGCGTTATTTTGTTGGAGTTCGACGTTAACGGCTTCGTAATGATATTCAGGGTCAATGATAATGGGCAGATAGAGTTTTTGCGGATTACCATAGGAAAATCCGGCATTGCGGTCGGCACTCCATTGCATGGGAGTGCGGACCCCGTTCCGGTCGCCTAAATAAAAATTATCCCCCATCCCGATCTCTTCCCCGTAATAGATGCACGGGGTCCCCGGCATCGAAAACAACAGGCTGTACATCAGTTCAATCTTTTTACGGTCATTGCCCAGGAGTGGGGTCAAGCGCCGCCTGATTCCCAGATTGATCCTGGCCTGCTTATCATGAGCAAAGACCCGGTACATGTAATCCCGTTCTTCATCCGTCACCATTTCAAGGGTGAGTTCGTCGTGATTGCGTAAGAAGAGCCCCCATTGGCAGGCTTCCGGAATCGCGGGAGTCTGGTCCAAAATATCGATAATGGGAAAGCGATCTTCCATTTGCATCGACATGAACAGGCGGGGCATCAAGGGAAAATGAACGTTCATGTGACATTCATCGCCCTTTCCGAAATAGGCCGCGGCGTCTTCCGGCCATTGATTGGCTTCCGCGAGAAAGAAGCGGTTTTTGAATTTTTTATCGACGTGCGTTCTGAGCGTTTTGAGAAACGCATGCGTTTCCGGAAGGTTTTCGCAATTGGTCCCTTCCCGCTCGAAGAGATAGGGCACGGCATCCAATCGCAAACCGTCCACACCCAGTTCCAGCCAGAAATCCAGGACCTCAAAGATTGCTTTTTGCACCTCAGGGTTGTCGTAATTCAGGTCCGGCTGATGAGAGAAAAAGCGATGCCAGAAATACGCTTTGGCTACGGGGTCCCAGGTCCAATTCGAATGTTCGGTATCTTTAAAAATAATGCGGGTGTCGGAATACAGATCTGGGGTCTCACTCCACACGTACCAATTCCGCCATTTGCTGCCGGGAGGAGCTTTCCTTGCACGCTGAAACCAGGGGTGTTGATCCGAGGTGTGATTCACCACTAGTTCAGTAATCACCCGTAATCCGCGGCGATGGGCCTCCCGGACAAACGCCTGAAAGTCCCGCCTGGTTCCATAATGTGCATGAATGTTGGTGTAATCTGAAATGTCATAGCCATCGTCCCGAAGGGGAGACGAACAAAATGGCAACAGCCAAATGGCCGTCACACCCAGATCCTGGAGATAATCCAGCTTTTGGGTTAACCCTTTGAAATCCCCAATGCCGTCCCCATTGCTATCGCAAAACGCCCGAACATGGAGCTCATAAATAATGGCGTCTTTGTACCAGAGTGGATCATTCTCGAGTGTGTCGACAATCATGGATGAGCCTTTCCTGAATCGGGATATTCAGTTCTTGTCCTCGGCCGTACACGGTGCGTACGGGTTCGTTGTGAATCGTGAAATCGGCGCTGTCTGGGTTGATGACTGTTCAGCGAGGATGCTGAACTATAAAAACGAGTAATAAGGGTTTACCATAAGAACAGGTGGAAAGGCCAATCCACTATTAATGGGAAGAATGAGATTCCTGTATAACCATGCGGGGAGCAAAGGTAAATTCAGCAAGAAATTTTCGAAGGATGGCTTGTTCCAGGCGTGAGGGATATTGAGTCGGACAGGGCACGCGGAGTAATAAATTGATGCGGCCGGGCTCAGGCAACTGAATGGTAACCCGTGGTTCCACGGAGGGGGCATCCAACCACAATTTGCCTTCGAGTTTTTTGAGATACGTCCTGGCCTCATCGATAAACGGGGCGGCCTCTTCTTCTCCGGCCTGCAGCAGCAGGCGTTCGGCGGTTTTCCAATCATCATCGGTACTCAACGGGACCGTCACAATATGGAGGCGGTATTTTTTGGTATAGGTTTCGTTGATTAAGGGGTGATCGAAAATAAAGCTGTTGGGAATAACCATGGCCCGGCCGGTATATTGGTGAGAGGTTTGGCCGGGTCCGATTTCCAAAACCGTGGTGGTCAGGGCGTTGTGGTCGACCACGTTTCCCCGAATGCCTCCGATTTCGATGCGATCCCCTAACGAATAGGCTTTGGTCAGCACCCGGAGCCCCGATCCGCTCAGGCAATCAATGATTTCCTTGGTGGCCAGGACAAATGCGACGGCGACGGCAAACACGGAGACGGCAAAGGTCTGGAGTTGCGGTGCCCAAATAAAAATCATCCCGAGGATAAACAGAAAGAGCAGGCCATTCCTGAGATTGACTGCCCACCGTCTCCGTGTTTCCACGGAAAGCTCGGTTGACCGGAACAGACTGTGGTGGATCCCCATCCTGACGATGAGAATGATCAAGAAGAGAAAGAAGGTACTCAGGCCGTACCGGATGACCATGTCGCCGGTCGTACCTACAATATGTTCCACGTGTATCTCCTCATGACCGATATGTGAACTGGACGCGTTGAGATTAACAGGAGCACCATGAGCGTCTCAGGCATCATTCCAAATCTGACCGATTGGGGAAAAGGGGTATGTCCAAGAGTTGGCAGATGAACGAGTAACAGGTAAATCACAATCCCACGGGTCAGGCTGAAGGCGAATGTACAAGAGCAGTCAGTAGGCAGATCATGTTCAGAAATGACAACCAACTTTCTCAAATCATACTGTATTTGTTCTCCTAATCAAAGGGGTTTGCAGGAGTCACCGAGCTTGAGGACTATTCCCTCTTTCATGGTCCTGGAAGAACAGGTCCTCGTTGGTCGGACGGAGCCCCTCGGGGTAGCTGTGGTGCGAAAGAAGCGGTGGAGGGCCTATGTCTGACATCGAAGATTTTTGTTTTTCTTCTTGTGCCAGAGAGAGGGCTTGATGGGCATCCGTTTGTGCCAATATGATTAATCGGGTGGCCATGGAATAATCTCGAGCCCAGAACATTTTTCTGGATTGTTCATGAAATTCTTCTTCCCCGATCGTCAGCTCACTTTCCGCTAAACTGTAGAGGTCTGGCGCGAAGATCAAGGCTCCTTCCCTTCTGGCATGTTCCACCGCTTGACGGGCGTTCTGCAATTCGTGGAGCGGCGGATCCTGACAGCCGGTCATCAGAACACTCAAGCCGAACAAGACCACAGACATTCCCGCAGGGGAACGCCTTTGAGTTCTCTCAACGAATTTCCATATGGGGAGTTTCTCTTCTCGCAAAATGGGACCTTGCTCTTGAACTCTTCCTGGGGTAAGTCGGGAGTGATTCTCCTTGGAATCACTGGCTGATAAAGCAAATCCTACGCCAATGGGGAATGACGAAAGGATTTTGGAAGATGCCGGATTTTTCAGTTGTTTTTCATAACAGGGCTCCCGGTGTGCGGGACAGCTTGGCTAAGGGTTGGACCCTTTGTCCCGGTCTGGTTTGGTAAGAAGAAGGAGCCACAGGGTATGGTGGTGATCCTTCACCGGGGAGTGCTCGTTGCCCTGGGGACCGTGTGCGAGGAGAAGGTTGAGGTGACCCGGGCCGTCCGAGCCCGTGCGTATGTCTTGGAATTTCCCACAGAGGGTGAAATGGCCTTCAAAGCATGGTAGGGGTCCGGGTAGAAAGGTTGCCTACAAGATTTGCCCGATCAACCCAGGAGATACTGGTGAGGCATCGCATCAGAAAAAGGCTTGATCAGATGAGTGCACTTATGGGAAAATTATCCCCATTGTCCGGTTTTTTGCCTGAACATTTTCCTCTCCTCTATTTCAGGTCTCTTAATGGAGGCAGCCTATGAAGGATAAACCCGCCGCGCCGTTTAATCCTCAGGCGTTTCTCATCCAAGTCGGCAGCGGCAAAACAAGCCTGACATCGCCGAAGAATCAGATTATCTTTTCGCAAGGAGATACGGCGGATGCCGTCTATTATATTCAGTCAGGCCAGGTCAAACTGTCGGTAGTCTCGAAGCAGGGCAAAGAAGCCGTCGTTGCAGTATTGGAGCCTGGAGCTTATTTTGGGGAAGGGTGTCTCGCCGGGCAACGCGTATACATGGCTGCCGCGATCGCATTGGAAGACTCCAGTCTCGTCCGCATTGACAAACAGACGATGCTCCGCGTGCTCCACGAAGAACCGACCTTTTCGACGGTGTTCATGGAATATCTCCTGGCCCGGAATATTCGCATCCAAGAGGACTTGGTGGATCAGCTATTTAATTCGGCCGAGAAGCGGCTGGCGCGCGTGCTGCTCCTCATGGCTCATTTTGGCAAAGAGGGCAAGCCTGAACCGGTCCTTGCGAAGATCAATCAGGAAACGCTTGCCGAAATGATCGGCACGACGCGCTCCCGCGTCAGTTTCTTCATGAATAGATTCAGGAAATTGGGCTTCATCGAGTACAACGGCGGGTTGCACGTGCACAGCTCCCTCCTCAATGTCGTTCTCCACGACTAGGTTCCCATTCCGTTTCCCCTGCCTAGGATCAGTGGCGGAGAACCGAGACAGACGGTGTTCCATCAGTGCCACCGTTTCAATTCTTTATTCCTGAGCAAAATTGAACAGACTCCCTCCGGTCTAAGAAGCATACTGGGAGTTACATGTGGCCTTGGTGAATGAGGTCCGGCTTCTACGAGAAGGGCTACATCATGCCTGGTCAAGATAATGGTGGATAGGCTGATCCACTGTATTTCAAATGCCGGACCATGCGCACCGTGGGACATAGCCGTCAGGGTGGGTACAATTCAATCGCGGGATGGAGAAAGGAGTTGCTCATGTTGTCTTACGCGCTCATGTTTTTATTGCTTGGACTTGTGGCGGCTGCTCTGGGTTTCGCCGGAATTGCCGGGGTCGCCACGCAGATTTCCTGGGTGTTATTCGTGGTCGGAGTGGTGCTCCTGATCATTCACGTCATTCAGGGGCGTTTGCCACGAGGGATCTAGTTTGGCTTGGCTGTTCGCGGGGGTCGCAGTGAGCACGAATTCCACCATCCATGTTTGGGGTCTTGGAGGGTTTCCGGCACAACAACTCCACCTCACTGCATTTTTGCTCGTACGCAGTTGACGGGACATGAAATCTGCGACCCGTGTGCAATATTGACCAGACGACACATAATGCAGGTGTTAGCGTGAAGGAGTTCGGTCAGAAGAATTATCCACCAAGCAGGACATGTTCTGCTTGCGCATCAGGTGCTTGACACCCTGATGCATCCATTTCAAAGGAGGTCCGTGATGAACGTATGTAAAATACTCGGTGGAGTCGCATGTGTGAGCTTGTTGCTGGGAACGGGAGCCTTGGCGGAGATTGTAGGGGGTGAGCCGGGAACATCGAACAACCCCAAAGACAATGTGCCAACTGAGATTCAACGATCCACTCCGAGCGGAGGAGACTTTGGAAAGAGCGGCTCAGGTCCCGGTGATCGAAGTGACGCCCTATCAGGCATGGAAAAGGAGAAGGCCGTGGGGCTCAACGAAGGGCTGGACAAAAACGCTGAAAAGACTCATGAGGGCGGAGCCGCGGTGGCCGCAGAAGAACTCAAGGAAAAGGGCGAACAATCTCACAAAGACATTGCTGCTCAAAGCTCTCACAAAGACATGAAGAAAAAGCTCCCCAAGAAGGAGCTGGAACAGGCCGATCCTCCCGTGAAGGAGTAAGCGGGCAGGTAGGGCTATCTGAACGAATCGGCGGGCTGTTCCGCCTGTCAGTTCGAGGATGCGCGCGAGAGACATCCGGGCCATTCGGTTGAGTCAACCATTGGCCCGGAACTCCTCTTTAAACGTTAGTCTGGAAGTTTTCCCCGGGGCTTCCAGGATTTGTATCAGAAGGTTTGCTGGGAACGGTCTTTTTCCACACTTCTGACGTGTTGAGTTATTCTGACGGTCCTATTCCGTTGCACTTCTTGCTCACTCCTCACCGCGCCATCGACTCTCCAATCTCCACCATCTCTGTCAGAGTTTCGCTGAAGGCCTGCCATCTCTTGTGTTGAACACCGATGGACGCAGGATCTTGAGCCTTTTCCGTGAGCAATAGTGAACAGACGGGAAGAGCTGGGGCTGATACGGTTATGGCCGTTCGTGGCATGCATAATACGCAGTTAACACTCATTGGAAAACGGAGGTGACACATGAACACCATACTCCTCGTTATCCTGATCCTACTCCTTCTTGGCGCGTTGCCCACCTGGCCGCACAGTGCGAACTGGGGTTATGCCCCCAGCGGAGGGTTAGGGTTGGTCCTCTTGATTTTGGTTATTCTGTGGCTGACTGGCCGGCTTTAAGGAAGACGAAAAGTCCAATAAGCGATCATCGCCATCGGAAGGGAATTTACATAATCAGAAGGAGGAGGGGGCGTATGACCCGGATTTCACACATGCTGATGGTTCTCGGTGTTTTCATTTTTCTCACCATCGGCTGCCAATCGAATCCTCAGACCACGGGGCACTACATCGACGACACGGCCATCACGACTTCAGTAAAGACGCAGCTGGCAACGGACGGTCCACTTAAAACGATGACTCAGATAAGCGTCAAGACTGTCGAGAATATCGTCTATCTCACCGGGGTGGCGTCAACTCTGGAAGCCAAGAATCGGGCGGAGGAGATTGCACGTCAAGTGGAAGGGGTTCAAAAGGTGGTGAATGACATCACCATACAACCATAGCCCGTATCAGGGGACAGACCAGGCGCTCGGATACCAATCGACGATCCTTCATCAACAGATATGGGTGCATCGGGTGGGCTCAAACCACTTCTCCTGCGCCCATATTGCCAGTTGAGCCTCTCCGGCAATAGAGGTTTTCTTTTAAAAGGGGGACCGGGTGCGTGACGGATAGGAACCAGGAATGGGCGAGCCGTTCTGCACATGATCACGATAGTCCCACTATCTAATTGAATCGGTTCAGACTTGCAAAAGAGCCTATCCGCCCCGAACTCTTGGGCGTCGTCTGTCTCGACCCTATGCTGAGCGCCTTTCGGCTGCGCAGGTTATTTTCTCCAAACCGACTCAAGATCCCTTCCTTACTTTATTTCTTTCCAACCTGAGCAATTTTGACCGGACACTGTCCGGTCTTCCGGCCATAATGGCCAATCACGGGAAGTTGAGGGCTGGCAAGGGCCGATCGAGCCGAAACTCGAACTATTCACATCTCACACAGGAGGGAGCAACGCATGAACGCCGATCAACTCAAAGGACAATGGATGCAGTTCAAAGGTGAACTCAAGCAGCAGTATGGCCAGTTCACCGATGATGACTTGCAGCAGATCGAAGGCAATTACGACAAGTTCATCGGCAAAGTGCAGGAGCGGTACGGTGACAAAAAAGATGAACTGATGAAGTGGGCAGACAAGTGGCATCAAAAGTCAGCGCCTGAAGCTACGAAGCCAAAGACGCACTGATGGGATAACTGGCAAAGCAGGCAAGGCTGACGCTGGAAAAGACAATAACGGCCGGTCACCGTGAATATAGGTGGTTCGCCTCCGTTTACTAAGTTCAGAGCCTGTGAGCAATTGTACTCAGACCACATGGGAGAGAACTGATAAGTTGAACATCGAGATGAGTCAATAACCACAAAATGAAAATGGAGCAACTGTTATGAGCCATGCTATGACACATATTGCATTGTCCGCCCTGGTGATCGTTGGATTAACGGGTTGCGCGACGGACAAATCCCCTTCCTCCACGACCGAGCCGATGAGACCGGTCTTTCAGTCCCAAACGCCAGTCATCGAAGGCCAGGTCGTACGGAATGAAGACAATGCCTACGTCATCAGGGAAGTATCCGGACGGCAAACACGCATTTTGTTCGACAGTCATACCGTGAGAGACCCGATCGCGGTCGGGGATACCGCCGTGGCACGATTCGATGGCCCGCCTTCAAGTGCCTATGCGACCTCAATCACACGCGGCACGGGTCAGCCGGCTCCGCTCTCGGCCAACACCTCGCCCCTCTTGCAAACGGTAGAAGGCATTGTCCAACAGCAGGACGGCAATGATTACGTGATCAAAGAACATTCCGGCAGAGACGTGCGTTTTCAGGTGGACGACACGACAAGACTTGACCGGGACATCCGAATAGGAGACAGGGTGGTGGTGGGGACGAGTACGACATCTTCCGATGCCTCGATGTACAGTCTGTACAAACTCGGCAATCCTAACGTGCTTCAAGGAGAAGTGATGCGGATTAACGGGGACGGGTACGTCATCAGAGGGTCGGATGGCAGAGACATGCGTCTCCGGGTGGACAACACGACCAGATTCGATCGGAATATTACGGTAGGAGACAAGGTTGTGGCGATGACGAACCCGATGCCTTCCGATGCCCCTTATGTGACGACCATGCACAGACTCGACAGTCCTCACCTTGTCCAAGGGGAAGTGGTACGGATTGATGAGACCGGATATCTCGTCAGGGACTTAGCGGGAAGGGACGTGCGCCTCCAAACAACTTCTGCGACCGTCCGGAACGATATCATTCGCGTGGGGGATAACATCATCGCGGACACGGGTTCATCGTCGACCGTCCATGTGGATTCAATCGCGAAGAGCTGATTCGCAGTATTTGAGAAGAGCAGGCCTTTTGGCTGGGCGGGAGGAGAATCTTGAGGACATATTATCTGATCATACTCTTTATCGCTCTAGTCCTCGGCGGGGCCATCATTACCGGATTGGCGAATGCTCTGGGCAAGGCTGACGAGAAGGTCACGATCCCTGACGCGTGGGTTGTCAGCGGGCCGCAGATCCATGTCGAGATCAAAAACGGACAGGTCTTGCTCCGCCGCCAGGTCAATGTCAATGCCGCCGGGCAGACAGCGGAAAGTATCGCCCATGGACTCGATGGCGGGAAGAGTGTGAGGGACGACCCCGAGAGAGTGGCCCTGTCTCCACGGGAAGGCGTTAAGTACCGTCAAGGCTCGATGGAGTTTGACAACAAAAGTCGAGCCGCCCTGTCACCCGGTCCTCATGCCGACCGTGTGAAATTGTTGATTATTTATTCCTTATACCTTCGTTCGATGAGTGCATTAGGTCCCGTGTGAAGGAGCACCTGGCAACGGCCGGCCATTTGATGAACGGCATAAGGGCTGTTCGGTCAAAGGGGGGAGCGGCTCTCTCACGGAGGAGTGTTTCAAGGCAACATGAGCAGTGCTCAAGCGTCCCCCGGTCCATCTGGCAGCGAAAAAGAAGGCCTAGCGTCTCAAGCATCGGAGGGTGAACACGATTAGCCAGGAACGTTCGTTGATCCTTAATCAGGGGGGAGCGCATGATGAATAGTACTCAATCAAACGAAGCCAAAACTCTTTCCTCGTCTCACTCAGTTATCCCACTTTCTCTCGATTCGGCATTGACCTGTCACAGATGTCATGGCCTGTTCGTTCGAGTATTTTGCACGGACATATACGATGGCACTGGTGAAAATGGATTTTGGGCTCTACGGTGTCTCCAGTGTGGAGAAATTCTTGATCCCCTGATTCTCCAACATCGAAATACGACACCCCAGGCAGTCCAAAGAGGGCGAACCCGTCAGCAATCCCCCATGGCCCTGTCTTAATCAACCCCATTCATGCCTCCAACAACCGGATGCCGGCGGGACACAATTTTGGTCGAATGGGGAGAGCGATAGGCAGAAGATCGCGCCAGTCTGTTGGGCTAGTCCGGACCAAAATCCAACTCCAATCGCGCAAGCGCCTAGCCAGCACCAAAAGCTGTTAAGGGATCAATCCTTTCCACCTGAGCAATTCTGACCAGACTGTTGCCGTTCGTCCCGCCATAATGACCAATCATGAGGAAATTGGAGATGACAGAGCTCGATTGATATGACAATGGTGCGATCACTCTCTCACACGGACGTAGTAACCCATGAACGCGGAAAAACGTAAAGGAAAATTGATGGCGTTCACGGGTGATCTCAAATTGCAGTATGGCAAATGCACGACGATGATTGGCTGCAGATCGAAGGGCATGACAACAAGAATGTCGGCAAAGTTCAGGAACGGAATTACGAAAAAAATACGAACTCATGATA
This sequence comes from Nitrospirales bacterium, assembly GCA_041737015.1. Lineage (GTDB taxonomy): Bacteria > Nitrospirota > Nitrospiria > Nitrospirales > UBA8639 > Nitrospira_E. The sequence continues at coordinate 6,051 of JBGSSO010000273.1, read as the reverse complement.
GTGGGGGGACCGGTGGCACCAGCAGGCGGCGCCGACCGCCACGAAGGAATAGCCGCGCTGACGGGAAGTCCTCAAGAAGAGAGATGGATCACTGAGCCAGTTCACATTTCAGTCAAGGAGAAGATCATGAACACACGTGGCGTATTGGTACTCTGCACGGCTCTCGCTGTCGGTGGGGCATTTCTCACCGGATGTCAGGCCGCAGAGAAGACCCCGATCACTGACTCGTATCTGACGTCGAAGGCCAAGATTGCGCTGTTTGCCGATGCCAGGGTCAAAGGGCGACAGATTGATGTCGAGACCACAAACGGTCAGGTGATGCTCCGGGGCAAGGTCGATTCCGACGCGGCCAGGCAGGCGGCGGAAGGTATCGCCAAAGGCCTCGATGGCGTCAAGAGTGTGAAGAATGACCTTGAGGTGGTGGCCCCGTCTGCACGGGAGGCCGTAGAAGACAAGGATGAGACCCTTACGGCTCGCGTGAAGGAGAGCATGGCGAAGGACTCGGTTCTAAAGAATACCGATATTGCCGTTCAAACCAATGCGGGGGTCGTCTCCCTGACTGGTGAGGTGTCAAACATCATGACGAGTGCCAATGCGTCCTGGATCGCCTGGCAGGTTCCCGGTGTGCAGTCGGTGAAGAACGATCTCACTATGAAGGAAAAAACCTAAGGCCCTGAGAAAGGCACGACCATGGTGTTGAACCAACCCTCCGTCTCATGGCGCCCCGTTGCCTCTGCACTGGGCTTGGCCCTTGTGCTGGCAGGATGTCCGATGCATATCTCGCCGGCGCCGTCCGAGTCATCGGCGCCGGCTCCCAGCAGGCAGTCGGCGTCCGAGAGCCGACAATTTGATCCACAACAAGCGGAGCGGTTGAAGGTGGTGCTGATCCCCTTATTCGAGAAGATGAACCACCCGATCCCATTAGATCAGGTTCGCATCGGACTGATGGATGACTCCCACATCAATGCCGCCAATGCGGGTGGCGGTGAATTTTATGTGACAACCGGGCTCCTTCTCCGGGCGAAAGATGAACAGCTCGCGGGGGTTCTCGCGCATGAGGTTGCGCATGCGGATCTCGGGCACGTAAGCAAACTGCAGACCATTGGGGCCGGGACGAATATTGCCGCTATCCTGCTTAGCGCATTCGGTGTGCCAGGTGCAGGGCTGTTGCCGATGGCCGGAGATTTGTTGATCGCGCGGCCTTACGGGCGAGACGCGGAATATGCGGCCGATCGCCATGGCGCCGAACTCCTCCAGGCTACCGGGCGCGATGGCAAACGAATCATGGCGGCCACGCTGACGTGGCTGATGCAGGCCGAAGGTGCGGGGGTTGGAGGCTTCTTCGCGACGCATCCCGCGACCGACGATCGGATCCAACGAGTGCAGGCATAGCCTATCGGCGACCACAAAGGAGCCACCATGATCAAAGCCCCTGAAACCCTTACGCCTCGCGTCTTTAACTTGCATGGGCTACGAGGGATATCCGACGAGACCATGAACATGCATATGGCCCTGTATGAAGGGTATGTCAGCGCCACGAATGCGTTGAATGAACATCTTTTTGATTTCGTAAAAGATGGCAAAGTAAATCATGAAGACATGCCGGCCTATTCCGAACTGACCAGACGGCTGGGATTTGAATATAACGGGATGGTGCTCCACGAGCATTATTTCGGCAATTTGACGCGCGGGGGGTCGGATAATAGGGGCCGACACTCCCAGTTTGCCCAAGCGGCAGAGAACAGTTACGGCAGCGTTGACCTCTGGAAAACCGATTTCTGCGCGGTAGGCATGCTACGCGGGGTCGGCTGGGCGGTGTGCTCCTTGAACCCGGCGAGCCGCCGTCTTTCCAACCATTGGATCAGTCTTCATGAACATGGACATGTGGCGGGGTTTATGCCGATCCTCGTCATGGATGTGTGGGAACATGCGTATCTACTCGATTACAAGCCTTCCAAGAGGGCATCCTACATCGAGGCGTTTTTCTCCAATATCGATTGGCAGTCAGTGGAGAAGCGGCTGCAGTGCGGCGCCCCGAGTTTCGTGAAAGCAGGCCGCGAGGATGTCAAAAAAGATTTGAGTGATAGGTGATAGGTAATCGGCAGACGAGAAGCGGAGGCACCCCCGAAAGGAGGAAATCGTGGGAAAACATGGAATCGTGAAAGAAACCACCGGGCCGACCGGAGTGAAAATGCTCCGGGGTCGGGTTCGACAAGGGGGTGAGGACGGCACCAAGACTTTGGGAGATAAGGCCCAAGCGAACACGGTGGTCAAGATGCTCAATGAAGCCCTCGCCACGGAAATCGCCTGCGTCCTTCGTTATAAGCGCCTTTACTTCATGGCCGCCGGGCTCCGTCCCTTTAGTGCCAAGGCCGAGTTTCTCGAACACGCCATGAAAGAGCAGGTCCATGCCAATCCATTGGCCGAGCGCATTATCCAACTTGGGGGAAAGCCGAATTTGTCTCCCGAAGGATTCCTGAACCGGAATCATAGGGAATATGTCGAGGGGGAATCATTGAGGGAGATGATCACGGAAGACCTGATTGGCAAACAGATCGTGATCGACAGCTATCGCGAAATGGTTGCCTCGGTCGGCATGGAGGATCCTGCCACCTGTGAAGTATTGGAGTGGATCCTTGCGCAAGAAGAAGCACATGCAAAGGATCGGTCAAGCCTCCTGAAAATACTGGGCCCGGAATTGCAATCTCATCGCTCGGATCGCTAACCGGGCAGGGAAGGATGGTTCATCATGGGAAAAGGGTTCATTCTTTGGCTGCTGGGAGTTCCGTTCACGTTGGTCCTTGTTCTCTGGATATTTGGTTTCCTTCGATAAGCCGGCGCATGGAAAGCCTAGGGATCGAGCGGGAGCCTGGATAGCGGGGGAGGAGGAGTCGGTATGAATTGGAAGATTGCCCTGGATGGGTGCATGTGAGGGAGCGATCGGTTTTTCGCTGGCTCCGTTGTTGATGGCACTCATGGAACCTGTGGCGGAATGGGAGTACAATTTGTTCACTGCCGATCAATCTGGCCAGCATGGTAGGGAAATTCAAAGCACTGTAAGGCATGATCAAAATGAGCATGAACCGAAAAGGAGGGACGTTCAATGGCGGATGACAGAGGGTGTCCACTGAAATCTGTGGGATTGGCTTTAGTGACCGGAGGGTTGCTAGGTGCCGCGCTGGGGCTGTTGCTGGCACCACGGTCGGGCCGTGACACACGGGAGCAGTTGCGAGGGTATGCCCGGCGAGCTGAAGAGAATGTCCATGAGCTGGCCGATAATGCCACCAGGATCTTGGATCAGGCAGTGGATAAGGGCCACGAGTTCATTAAAGACAAACAGGAGATTCTTTCCGACGCGGTCGATGCCGGGCGTGTGGCCATGCACCGGGAGCGTGACCGGCTGTCATGCGAGGAGAAGAAGCGAGGGGGGAGTAGAGAGTCACAGATGAGAGGTAACAGGACGAACGCTCGAACAATAAAGGAGAAACGACATGAGTACCATTATGATCATCGTGCTGGCTCTGACCGGTCGGCTCTAATGCCAGGGCACTGAAATGGAGACAGGGGACAATGAATAGAGCGAGCCCTCGTGAAGCGCCTTTTCCCGTTCGGAGAGGAACTGGCACCACACGAAAGAAGACAGGTTGCGCTGCCTCCCTCAAAAGGACAAGACCATGAAAACATCAACAATTCTCGCCATCGCGCTCATCATGCTCGGCGTCGTGGCGTTCGCCTACCAAGGCATCACCTACACGACCCGAGAAAAGGTGATCGATGTCGGCCCGCTCCAAGCCACGGTCGACAAAGAAGAGACGATTCCTCTTTCACCTCTTGTCGGGGGATTGGCACTCGTCGGCGGCATTGCGTTGCTGATCGTCGGAAACAGGAAATTCTAGCTGGGCGACGGTCACCTCGCCGGCCAGGGTTCACAGCATACGATTCATCTTTATGAATGTGGCATGAGAGCGGGAATATGCCGGGTTCTCCTAACGGATGCGTCGGTGCCTGATGCGGACAGCCGGCCGCTTTCAAACCAACAAAATCAAGAAGAGCGGCACATGAATTGATCCGTGAAAATCGTTTTCTACGCAGAAATTTAGCTGGACACACGCATGAGCCAACCGCAACCGTAAAGGGCAAGCTATGCAAAATCTAGAAATGTCCACTGTTTTCTTTTTGTTGTTGGGCGCGGTTGCCGGCGGGCTCGCCATCTATTATTCATTCGGAATCGTTCGCGAGTGGTTGGGACAATGGATTCGTGCCACCACAGGCATAATCCGCAGGGGGATCGTGCCCGATGTAACTTTCGATGCGCCCATCGCCACTCAATGGACTGATGGGCGCGTACGGTTGGATGCTCTTTTGGCGCTTCTTCAGGTTCTCGCGACGTCGTTGGAGCAGGACGTTGAAACGTTACGCAAGCTCGATCATTCCAGTCCTTTATATAAACGCGAAGCCCTTAACCATGTCACGCCAACCCTGCGTCGGTTCACCCTCAATACACATCTGCGGAATGAGTGCCTCATGCTGGTCCCCCTTCTGCAGTTCTGTGCCCAGGATCTTGCGGAATCCCAGGACCTGGATATGACACAAAATTTGGGCGTTCTCGCCAAGATCCAATCTGCCCTCGAGTCGGGTGGCCCCGCCTGATACGCGGGCATATTCATCGTTGACTCTTCCATGACACAAGCACGTCTCCTTGGGCTGGCCGACAAGCCATTGCGGGACCCTCCGGATATCTTAGGCTCCGATAGAGAAGCGCGTAGTGAGGGACAGGCAAGATATGCAGTAAGCCCAACTACTTGGTTTGCCTAGAATGAAAGCTCGCCGATTTCAAGTTGAGCGAGACTAAGCCGGCTGCGGAAAGAATTTTCCACATGTGAGCAATTTTGAACAGATTGCAGCCTATCTTGATTGGTAGAGTTAGTCTGAACTTACACACGAATGGGCGTGTGTCCGTTTCATTTAAAGGAGGGAATTATGCGATATTCCGCAATGGCGATGCTCGTGTGTGTCATGGGATTGGGCGCTGGCTGCACAATAACCGACACTGCTGCCGATTTGCGTGGCATTCAAGGGGTAGACGGCGACAAGTTGATGCACATCAACACGAGGAACTACGCAGTTAACTTTTTCATGACCAAACCGATGTTGGGAGATGCCTCACTGAATACGACAGTCCAGGCTTTCGCCGATGAGGCCAAAAAACATGGGGCAACAAAGGTGCGGATCGTGCAATCGGACCAGTCGGTCATGTGGTATTTGCCCCCGTTCTTGGGGTTTATTTTCACCCCGGTGTATTCGAGCGTGGCGGGAGACGCGTTGCTTCCGTAGCATAGGCGTATACCGCGAACGAGCCCTGGTTTTACAGTTAGCGTAACCGGGGCCAGTGACCGCGAGGGAGCTGTCGTATGGGGTAGGTGCAAATGTGCCCTGCCGCGACAGACGCAGAGGAATCCCGTCTGAGAGGCGATCGAGGGCAAGAGTGACGTGGTGAGCCCGCCGGTTTAGTGGCAGCGTCGACGACAGGTGGAGGTCTGTATTGTGAATCGAACCAAGTCAAACCAGTGGATGGTGGAGCCGAGTGTCGGGGCGCGACGGGTGATATCCGCCCTACGCGTCCCACGTTCCAATGCCCATGCTCTCCGGATGGAGTACGTGGAAACTGCACGGCTCGAAACACTTTTAAAGGCCTCGGCATCCGGGTTCCTGGGTATCGTCCGTCATGACGGGAGTCAGGGAGAGCCCCATGGCTTAGGTTCCTGTCCGGTGGTCTGCCTCGATCTGCCGCAATTCAACGGGCCTCCGTTAGCTGAACTGTGGACGAGCAGCTTGCCTGTCACTTATGACCAGACCGAGGGTATCCACTGCGCCATGAACGATGAAGTGCTCTTTGGCGCGTTGCAAGTGGAAGAACGCCCTGGCATGTTGCTGGATAGCATGACCTACACCGCCTATCGACGCCTGCTCGTTCAGGTTCTGGCCCTGGGTTACCCTCATCTGTTGCGGGTGTGGAATTATTTCCCCCGCATCAACTGTGAAGCCGACGGG
>JBGSSO010000114.1:0-21005 GCA_041737015.1 Nitrospirales bacterium | reverse complement strand
CCATCTTCTCCAAGATCCAAGCGTGGGTGTGCGATCGGAAGCCGCGTATCGCTTAGGCAAATTGGGAACCAGCGCGGATATCCTTGCACTGAAAAAAGCCATGGAAACAGACCAGACTCCCAATGTACATTTTTGGGCCTCCTGGGCCCTTCTCCAAATTGGTCAGAATACCTAATCTCCACGCATTTTCCATGGCGTCCGTTCTATTCACTTTCCTCTCGGATTTCCGCCCAATTCTATGCTAGATCAAAATTTTTCCATGTTCAATGCGCCTGATTGAATACTCGAGATGAAATCATTACAATTCGCCTTCTTTTTCTCCATGAAGAAAAAAATGAAGAATCTAAAAATAGATGTGATCGTAGGCCTTCTGGCAATTCTTACAGTCGTGAGTTGCGCTTCCGCCCCGGTAAAGTGGTTCAAGCCCGGTACCTCCCAGGCGACCTTTTCCCGCGATAAAGCTGATTGTGAAGAAGCATTGTTCTCAACAGGAACCACTCAAAGGACCAAAGAAGTTTATTCCTTAGAGGGGTGTTTGGAAGCAAAGGGTTATACGGCCATCCCGCTTTCTTCTCAATAACGAAATATCCAAACTTTGGTTTTATAGAAATCCTGGGGAGGATAAACTCTGGAGCTTTCGTTAAAAAGAAAAATGGCTAGTCTCTTAGAGGGGTGGACAATGTATTGTTCTGATCATTTAAAATGAGAGGTAATCGTTCATGGTTTAGGAATCGATTGAATAAGCGAACGAGAACATGAAAAAAGTTCTTCTAGTAGATGATGATCTCAATGCTCGGGAGGCGCTTCGCCTAGTTCTGGAATCTCAGAAATTAGAATGTATTGAGGTTGGCAATGGGTCAGAAGCCATCGCTTGGCTATCCAACAACCAGGCGGACCTGATTATCTCCGACAATCAAATGCCAGTTCTGGCAGGTCTAGATTTTATTGACCAAATCAAACTGCAACCGAAAAATCCCATCGAAACCCCCGTTATCTTACTTAGTGGTCATCTCAACGAGCAGGATAAACATCGTGCGCGTCAGGCAGGAGTCTTTGCTATCCTAGATAAACCCTGTAATTTTAGCCAATTCCTGTCTATGGTTCAGCTCGCCTTGGACCAATAAGTCTCTTATCCTTAGTCCTCCTGCTCCTCTCCTTCAGACAGAGTTCTCCACAAACCCTCGTATCAAAAAAACTCCTCCTTATCTCTACCTTTTCCTACTCAGTGCTCGACTGCTAATCCTTTAGCGGTATTTCCCCATTAACCCTTTTCTCTATATCTCTTTACTAGGGTGATGGATCTAACTCCCTACAAAAACCCTTTCCCCATCTTGGGAAATGGTTGACCTAAGAAATCGAAAAATTTCTCGTCAACTTTCGTCTTTAACAAAAGGAGTGCTCTCATGCTGAAAATATTCGGAGGAATGATTATTGGTTCCCTCATGACCATGATACTCTTTGGGGGAGTATCTGCTGCGGACAAGGTTCTGGCGAATGCGCAAACCTTATATTTTGACCAGATCCAGAGACCAGACACCACCACAACACTTCTACTACTTGTCTTTTTAAGTATCTTCCTTGCTTCTCTGACTCTATGGCCCACCAAACCTGCATTGGACACAAAGAAGATTACCAAACAATTGCGCCGGCATTGCTAAAAATCAGAATTCTTCAATCCCAATACAACAAAGTAGTTGGTAGAGGAACCACTATTATGCTGACTGAGACATTCAAGTGGACTCCCAGACAATGATGTCGACAGAACCGTCATTTCGTGAACGAAGGAATCTGCATCGAAATTTATACATTTCTCAATAAGCATTTGTCTTGCCAGTAAAATCAAAAAGGGCGATTGAATAGCCTCGCCCCGTTCATGCTTCAAAAACCTGAGCATGAACGGGTTGGAGAAGGCTTTTGACCTAAGAACCGCGTCGAAGGCGGTAATCAAAGTGGAACGGGATGCACGAATGCCGCTTTTAGGGTGAACCATTCATGGCAGTCTTCTGACCTCATCGTTTCTGCGCCACCTCCATAAAGCATTTTTGAGAAGAGCCACTTCCATGATTTATCCATTCCGATTGGCAAAAAGAGTTAATTTTTCTCCAAAAAGTCCGAAGTTGATGGGTACTTTCCAAATGAATATTTCATCTTCACCCTCGCCATTTTCACTCTATACTTCTCCATTACGCCTCCAGAGACATTCTGACGGGCAAAAGTCTAAACAATCACAAGAAACTCCCTCTACCGAGAAAAAAGATATCGTGAAATTACAGAATCGCGATCATGAGGTCCGAAATCACGAACAGGCGCACATAGCAGCATCCGGAGGATTAACTAAAGGTGGGGCAAGCTTTTCCTTTCAACGAGGGTCTGATGGAAAACTCTATGCTGTTGGAGGAGAAGTCAGTATTGACACCTCTCCTGTCCCAGGTAATCCACAAGCCACCATACAAAAAGCCCAGCAAATTCGGGCGGCAGCCCTCGCACCAGCAGATCCTTCAGCCCAGGATCGGGCGGTGGCCGTGTCAGCCAAGGCCATTGAAGCGGCTGCCCGCCAGGAACTGCAACAAAAGACCAAAGAAGACGGGACTTCGTCTGAAAAACCAACCCATGTTTTGTCCTCTCATATTGATCTGTTCGTGTAGTACCCCCTTTCCATTCACTCCCGGTTCCAATCCAAATATTTCGTTCCTCTGAAAAATCCGTTATTTTTTATTGGTGCCCTATTACAACGCCTGTCCTACCAAATTTCTTGCACCGCTTGATCGAAAAAAACTGTGTGTAAGTACATTAGTTTAATCACTAAATCTTAAAACTGGGAATACCTTTCCACTCTCAAGAAACTCTTGCCCATCGCCTTCTCCACATTGAATGACCTCCTTCGCTCTCTAAAGAACACCATTCACTAGCGCATTCTGAAAATTATGCTCCCCATATTCTGACGGTACCATTACTAATTGAGTTTGCAACGGATTTGCTAAACATTTAGGTTCCAAGACAAAGCATGTAGGGCATATTCTAAATCAATGCCGAGTCCCTCCCACGGATGCAACCAAATATCCAAGCACGCACGAACCAAGGGGAAAAATTAAACACTGGCCCATGGTCATTATCTTGAACTGATGGAGACGAGAAGACCTATGAACATTGTGGAAAAAATGAAACATGACTGGAACAAACGAGCTCAACACCAGGCCAGATTTTGGATTGCCACCGAGGATTACCACACAGAAGAAAAATTTACTCAATCAGGAAAAGACACTGCACAGGCTTTGTTGGCAACCCTTCCTGTCCCTCACTTACCGTCATGGAACGTCCTAGACATCGGGTGCGGCATTGGCAGAGTCCTCAAAGCCCTCGCCTCTTATTTTGATCATTTAATCGGGGTCGATGTCTCCTCCGCAATGATTGCCAGAGCAAACAATGGTTAGCCGACTTTCCGCATATCCACACATATGAAACCTCTGGGGTGGATCTTCTTGAATTTCCTCACTCCTCATTTGATCTAGTCTTTTCCTATGTCACATTTCAACATATGCCTCGTCCTGTGTTTGAACGTTACCTGGGAGAAATCAACCGCGTCTTGACTCCTAATGGGTTTCTTGTCTTTCAACTACCCATAGGCCATTTTCTAGATGTTCCTCTCGAGGACACCATTGGAATACGGTCGTATTCCAATCAGGAAATTGAAGAAAGACTTCGCCGGAACGGCCTAGGTATCCTTCAGCACCCATCATCCGATCCCGAATTCACAGAGCTGTCTGACCCGCACAGTCACCGGTTCCGGCTTGCGCAAAAGATCGGTCCTATAGGCCCCGCTGTCTCAATGGATTGGGACGAGTTGGAACAACCGCACTTTGTCTCTGAATTGGATAACCGTCTCTATGGTATTTATGCCGACAATTGCGTGTGTGCAGGCAACTACCAGGAAGGAATTCACACGCTGCAAACCCTGGTCAATAAGAATCACGCAAATCTAGAAAGAAGGTTACAGTTGGCAGCATTGTTGCTTGAAACCGGACAGCTACCAGAAGCTTTCGTCACCATGAAAGAAATCATCCGCCACCACCCTGAATATGAAGAAGGCCACCGAATGCTCAAACAACTCATTCAAAAATGTCCCAATTTAAATCATTCCAGCATCTCTTCCCTATCCGCATCAAACCGGCCTTCCCCAGGCGACCCATCACGAGATATTCCCGCATCAACCGACAGGGAATATTCACCCACATAAAGTCTGAATACAAAATAACTCATCCACATCGTTTCCTGGCGGGCAACAATGGGGACTGTACATGCATGTGTAAATTTTGACTTTCTAATTTCCTGCCTTTTGTTATAATCATCTTCACAAGGCGTAAAACTATTCCTTTTTCTCTCACCACCAAACTAGGAGGATAGCATGGTAAAAACCCCATGGGCATTTCTGTCAACAATTTTTCTGGTCATGGGAATGTCAGGCATGGCATTAGGGAATCCGCCAAACAATGGTCCAGGTTGCGGATTAGGGAAACTCGCGTGGGCAGATTCCAGCCAAAAAGAAAGCATTGGTGGTCAGGTCATGATGGCCACAACCAACGGCACTTTTGGGTCTCAAACGTTTGGAATCAGTTCGGGCACTTCCGGATGCACCAATGATGGGAAAATTTTTGCATCCGAAAAAGTGAATGTCTTTGCGGCTGTGAATTTTGAAAATTTGTCTCAAGAAATGGCGCAAGGGCAAGGCGAACATCTCACATCCTTGGCCACACTGATGGGTATTCCCGTTGCCCAACAGCCAGCATTCTTTGCCATGACCCAAGAGAAATACACCAGTCTCGTTCAGGCGGGTGAAACCTCTCCAAAGGCGGTGGTGAAAGCCATTCACGATGCCATGGACAACCATCCCGTTTTAGCTCAAGCCACGACATCGAAGTAAATTCTTTCAGGCTCCGGCTTGTAAAGCCGGAGCCTCTTCTTTCCTGGCATGTGATAAATATTCTCCTTCTCTTCCTTGTATTACTGTCCTTTCCGTTTGAGCTCAAGGCTCAAGGTCCCCCCTCTCCCTATCTGCAAGAACTCCTGCAGCAAGCCATCGTAGACAAACTCCACCAGAACCGTTATTGGCATCTCTTACTCCATTACCGAAAAAATACTTTTGGTGGCCACATCAGCGAGGTCGATGATCCGGGATTTTTCCTTTCACCACATGGAAAAACCGATCCGGAAGCTGAATTACAAGCAACACTGGCATATTTTTTTTCTGACACTTTAGTTGGCCGCTCCAAACAGCCGGCACAATGTGCATTTATTGCCCGGTATCATTGGCTGAAAGAGAAACTACATTTTCAGGATTCTCAACTTTTTCCACATCCATGTGAACGTTTTGTCAGTTGGCTTGAAGAACTGAATCCCGCCTCGATTACGTTTATTTTCCCTTCCGCCTATATGGATAATCCCGCCTCGATGTTTGGGCATTCATTTTTACGGGTCGATCAAAGGGGCCAAACAGCAGAAACGAATATTTTAGCGTATACGATAAACTACGCTGCTGAGGTCCCGCCGGATGCCGGAGTTGAATTCGCGTATAAAGGGATTTTTGGAGGATACAAGGGGTTCTTCTCGACCATTCCCTATTACATGAAGGTTAAGGAATACCAGGACATGGAGAATCGGGACATTTGGGAATATCGCTTGAATTTTTCTCAAACGCAATATCTCAGGCTGCTTATGCATGCATGGGAATTGGGGAATGCCTATTTCGACTATTACTTCTTCAAGGAGAATTGTGCATACCACATCCTCTCACTCTTGGAAGTAGCCGATCCTAATCTCCACCTAACCGACCAATTTCATTTTGGGACGATTCCTGCCGATACGATTCGCCTTCTTGCTCGACAGAAAGGATTGGTTCAAAAAATTTCTTACCGACCGGCCCGCAGTACTCTCCTTAAACGAAAGCGGGAAGCCTTAACAATAGAAGAAGCCTCATTGTTCCAAAAACTTTTTCACAATCCGCGGATAATAATTCAATATGAATTTCTTCAATTACCACAACAACGCCAAATATTCCTTCTGGATTTTGTTTCGGATGTTTTGCGGTATTCAGCTGCAACTGACTCAGAACACGCTAAGATTTATCAAGACAACAATCGATCCATCTTAGTGGCACGTAGTCATATCCCCGTCCCTTCGGCCCTATTTCCCGTTGAACCTTTCTCTCTTTCCCCCGAGCAGGGTCACCAAACGATTAGAGTCGGAGGTGGAGTCGGATGGAGGAACCATGAAATATTTGAAGAAATCAGCTTCCGAGGCGCCTATCACGACCTCCTGGACCCTGATCAAGGGTATACCCAAGATGCCCAAATAGAATTACTTGATTTACGGTTGAGGCATTATCACGGCCGAAATCAATTTCGAGTAGAACGTTTTACCTTTGCCAATGTCCTCTCCTTGGCCCCCATTGATTCCTTGTTCGTTTCGCCATCATGGAAATTTAATGTTGGAATGGACACCGTCAAGACCTCAAGTTGCGACCTCTGTTCTAACGGGAATATTAATGCAGGAATCGGTGGAGCCCAAGAAACTCAGATGTTTCAACGGGAGGTCTTTTTTCTCTTTGGGGAGATAGATGCCAACGTCAGTGGCGCGTACAAAGAAAATCATCGCGTGGGCGGAGGAGTTTCTGGAGGAATCATGGCTACCATCACTCCGATGTGGAAATGGCTCGCGTCAGCAGGATATTTGTATTACCCCCTTGGAGATCGATCACATGATATTCCTATTTCTGTGGGTCAACGATGGACATTCGCCAAAAATTTCGCGGTGCGCGCCACGTTCACTCACCATGATCGTGACAATGAAGTCCTTGCTGTTTTTCACGGGTATTTCTAGCTCTTCAAGAGACCAGCCAAGCCAAACCCTTACTTCTGAAAAACATAAAACCCAAGACTAAAATAAAAAACCAATGCCCCCCAAAAAATATTCACTCCTGAAATTTAAGGAAAGTTCCTTCCAATGGTAATTCGCAGAGAAGTACTTGTATTCCCCAAATACAAACCACCTTTCAGTAATGACTAGTTGCATGCCTCCCAAAAACTGATATCCAGGAGCCGTTCCTGTTTCAAAATTTTTATCTTTTCTGCCAGGAATATCGGCATTTCTTAGTATTCCATTTGAAAGCCCGCCTCCTATGCCCGCATACGGTCGGAACATAGCCCCTGGATATCGCGCTATAAGATTGACCATCGATTGGTAGGTGATAAGGCTGCTATCACCTTTTGTCGTCCCCATACTACTGACTATGGGAAAACGGATTGAATTATTATTTCCAAATGATTCCAATTCAAGGCCAAGGTATCCACCGGCAAAATGAGGGAATAGCCCTACCTTAAATCCCAAACCAGGATCTCCATTCACCTTCTCGCCTGAAACCCCTCTCCCTTTAAACGAAACCCCCTTATTTAAGGGTTGTGAGCCCATACCATAGCCTGCCAGATAAATCTCAATGTCATCTAAAGCCTCCAAACGACAGGGAAGTGAAATGGCCACAACCCAGGTAAGGAGCATCACAAATTTTATGGAAAAATCCAATTCCCTCTCCGAGTAAATCCTAAATCAACATATTTCAGAAACTATAAGAGCGCCTGAAATTATATTCCAGGTGCTCTTGCTTATATTGTCAAAAAAACTTTCTAGGCAATGAAACTCGCCACTTGTGTTCCCAACCTTTTTTTGCCATCAAGATCGTCGGACAAAATAAACAACCCCCAAACTCCTTGTTGGAGGAAGATGTGGTTGGGACCATGGCGGAGACAACGCTCAGCATTGGCAAACACTACGACATAAAGCCTACATGCCTGGGGGTTGATCGGGTGGACATTCATTTGATGCGTTCGGCCAATCCGAAGATTGTGCCTTCGCAAATGGTGCACATGTTCAAGAGTATCAGGGACCAAGCTGTGTTTCGAGGAGAACTGGCGTTCAAAAAAGTTGTGGGGCGGGGGTGTTAGCCCTATGGCTATTAGGTGTAGTCAGTGGGGGGAGAGAACTGGCGGGTTATCCAACAGTATCTCCAAGAGCAAGGCAGACCGAGAGAGGAACTTCGTCCGTTAGATCTTTTCTAATATCCCGTGGTTTGGCCACGGGGCTCTTAATTCAAAAAAGGCCTTTCCCCTTTGGACTGGAAATAGCCTTTCTGACAATGGAGACCAGTATTTCATAGTTTGAGAGACTGGCCTAAGCGGTAACAATTACAATCCTAATTTGAGGGCCAAGGGCTTGGCATACATTTTCCACGAAAAAAAGGTGGGATTGTCCTAAATGTAGTCTTAGGACAATCCCACAAGAAAGTAATTTACTAACCGATTACGATCCCTTCACGATAGTACAGTACTCACCCCAGATTCCAAGGATATTTTTTGCGGAATGATCAACGTGTGAAATCTGAGTAATTCCCCCATTTGCTTTGGCCGTTTCCAGGCTGGCATCACCTGTCGCAACCATGGCAAGAATTGAGGTTGCACAGGCTGTTCCTGTTTTTGTCGGAGCAGGACCATCATTAATAACACCATCGTATTTGGCTTCAGTATAAGCCCATCCTGCAACGGGTGAGGCTACCCCCATACATCCGGTCAGATTGAGTAAACAAAATCCCAAGAAACCAGCGATTAGCACATTTTTCATTTTCTGCCTCCCATTAAAGTTTTTGGTTTGTAAATGGCACTTTCACCCAGATAATTATTTTCATCTAAGTAGCCTATTCCCAAATTAAAGTCAAGGAAGAATCCCTACCCCCTAGGATGCGATAGCACATTGCTATTTGCAAAGAATTATGACTCGTGGGAGCGTTGACACGGAAAAATTCTCCATCCTGGAGAAGTGCCGTTTATCGAGCGCTACTCATTTTTCATCTAAAATACGCCCTTCTCACAAGAACATATCGAATTGTTCAAAAGCCCGGAATCGGAAATAGGAAGATAGCCCTTTCCTCAGCCCCCTCTTTTTTGCTTAGATGAAGCAGACAGACAAGACAGGGATCTTCCACCATTAAGGCCAACTCTAATTTGAGCATGTAAATGAGTTTAGAAGACGAATTTTGCGATATCATTAAAAAGGCTCGCTTTGGACAAGGGCTGGGAATTGAGACCCTGGCGGAATTGGCGAAAGTGGAGCAGGCCGACGTAGAGCACCTTGAAAAAGGCCACCGCCCTCCGACCAAAAGCGAAATTCAAGGAATTAGCCAGGCCTTACACCTGCGTGTCGGGCCCCTGGCAAGCCTGACTTTGGATGGATGGGTACCTCAGCCTCAACCGGAGTGGACGACTGAGCACGATCTTGTTCAGACCATCAAAGGCGACATTGGCGGGTATGAGGTCAAAGGCTATCTGTTAACTGATCCAGCCACCAAACAGGCCCTCATGATTGATACAGGGTACAATGCCAAGCAGATGCTTGCGAGCATCTCCCAGCGTGAATTGACCTTGATCGGCGTCTGCCTCACCCATGGGCATACGGACCATGCGGGAGGGCTGGAAGAGATTTTGGCTCAATGGCCAGTGCCGGTCTATCTGGGTAATGGAGATTTCGACCTGCTCCCATGGAGACCACCTGACGCCTCCATAAAAATACCAGCCGACCATCAGAGGATTGCCCTGGGAGAGTTGACGGTTGAATGTTTGGCCACCCCGGGCCATACCCCTGGAGGATTTTGCTACCTGTTATCCCTCAAAGGCCAAACCCTGTGTTTTGTGGGGGATACGCTCTTTGCAGGGTCAGTGGGGCGCTCAAACCCTTTTTCGCTCTATCCACAACATTTGCAATCTGTTCGCCATACCCTGTTACACTTACCAAAAGACACGGCCTTGTTTCCCGGTCACGGTCCCTCTACCACAGTGACTGAGGAACAAGCGCACAATCCATTTGCCTGATATTGCATGTCAGACCAATTCCTGGCTTGGCATTCAATAAGGACGTTTTAATGGATCACGAATCGCCTGCACCTTCAACTCCTTCGGAGAACAAGCCAACTCCCCCACCTTCTCTGTTGAACCCTATTGCCCCCACCGACCCACTGCCCCAGCCCAACTCAACTGCTCCTCCGCCCCTGATCAGGCCTATCTCCAAAAACGACATAATTCGAGAACGCACACTCAGAACATCATCACGTGGATTAGATCATTGGCAATCACTTCAACCTGAACTACTAGAAACTCGAGATGAGGTGGACGACTTCCCTCCTCCAACTCCCAGCGCCTTTTCTCGATGGGGACTTCCTATTTTGCTCTTTGGGCTCACCGTATTCACCACACTCTGGGCAGGAGCTTTTCAGGTCAATACGAAACATGTCAACGGAGCCTGGGATTTTTTAATGCGCTATCCTGGCTCTTTAGTCAATGGGATTCCCTTTGCTGCAACCCTTTTAGGAATCCTCGTCACCCATGAATTCGGACATTACCTCTTGTCGCGCATCCATCGCGTACCCGCCTCATTTCCGCTGTTCATCCCTGGACCTCCACATTTCATCGGTACCTTTGGGGCCGTAATTCGCATGCGATCTGCTATTATGAATCGTCGCGCGCTTTTTGATATTGGTGTTGCGGGTCCCATTGCCGGATTTATCGCTGCCGTCGTCGCCATTATTATCGGGCTCTCTTTCTCTCATATCGTCCCCCGATCACAAACATATGGGTTACAGTTGGGCGAACCACTCCTGCTGCAATGGTTTGCCTGGATCATGTTTGGCCCGATTCCACCTACGCACGATATTATGCTCCATCCGATCGCTTTTGCTGCGTGGTTCGGATTTTTCGTCACCGCAATTAATTTACTGCCTTTGGGTCAATTGGACGGAGGCCATGTGGCATTTGCGGTGTTAGGGCGTCGACAACGTTCACTGGCCCTGGCCACGATTCCCATCCTCATTTATTTGGGCCTCACGGGTTGGCCTGGGTGGATTCTCTGGGTCGGTCTGGCCAGCCTGGTCGGGATTGCCCACCCGCCAGTGATGGACCCTCACACGGTTTTGGGCAAACGCCGCCGATGGGTCGCCTGGGTGGCCTTGGCTATTTTTATTGTGACTTTCGCCCCAGTACCATTTTCCGTTGGATGACAGACATGTTAGCCTCACCCCTGCCCTGTTTGTTCACGGAATATCACCCATCTTCCCCACCATCGTTTCCGTGCTGGCACTCTCAGCCCACTCACGAAAAGGAAGCGTTATCCCATGAGTGATTTTCATTCCCAGTTACGCCCCTTCATTCAGGATCACCGCGCCAGCTTTGAAGACCTCCTGGGTCAAATGGTGGAAGTGCCATCAGTGAGTTCAGACCCTGAACATGCCCCCGATATGCACCGAATGGCACAATTAGCCGTTCAGTACCTGGAACAATTTGGAGCCAAGGCCTCCATTGTGAACACCAGTGGTTATCCCAGCGTGTCTGGAGAATGGGTGGCCGGGCGCCAATACCCCAGCCTGACCATTTACAATCATCTAGACGTCCAACCTGCTCAGGAACCGGAGTGGCGGCAGCCTCCCTTTGCCTTTCATATAGATGGCGATCGGTACTGTGGCCGTGGGGCGACGGACGATAAAGGCCCGGCGTTAACCGCCCTCTTTGCTGCAAAATTTGCAAGAGAAGCCGGCATTCCTCTGAACATTCGTGTCCTCTGGGAATTGGAAGAAGAAATTGCCAGCCCGAATTTTTCCGAGGTCCTTCAGAACCGTAAAACGGTCCCTCCATCCGATTCGGTACTGGTGTCTGATACGATTTGGGTAGCGAAGGATCGCCCGGCTCTCTCGTGTGGGCTTCGCGGATTGTTAGTTGCCAAGTTGGTCCTTCGCACAGGGGAAACAGATATTCATTCCGGTCTCACGGGCGGAGGGGCGCGCAACCCCTTGGCCGAATTATGTGACGCCGCCTATTCCTGCTTGGACGCGAAAACCGGGCGCGTGAAAATACCAGGATTCTACGATGATGTCGTCCCCCCCACCCGCACCGAAATGAAAAATTTTCTGGCATCAGGATTTCAGGTTCGCCTCTTCAAAGAAGCCTATCAACTGCGATCCCTCCGAACCTCCGATCCTCAAGATTTACTCAAACGGATCTGGGCCTCACCCACCTTTGAGGTGCATGGATTAACAGGAGGGCATATGGGGCCGGGGGTCAAAACCATTGTTCCGGCCTGGGGTGAACTCAAAGTGAGTATGCGATTAGTTCCCAACCAACATCCCTCAAAAATTTTCCGACTCCTGAAAAAACACCTTCGGGCTCGCAACCCTGACATTGAGGTGATCAATGATGGAGAACTGGAACCATATCGTGGAATTTCCGATGGCCCCTATGCGGAGGCACTACAAGAGGCCGTAACCCAGGGCTTTGGCCGCCGACCGGTGTTTGTGCGGGAGGGTGGATCCATCGGGGCTATTGCGGTTTTACAACGTGCTTGGAAGGTCCCGATTCTGCTTATGGGTCTCAGTCTGCCTGAACATGGATACCATGCACCCAATGAATATTTCGATTGGAGACAAGCGTCAGGGGGAATACAAGCCTTCGTCCACTACTTCGATCACTTGAGTCGGATGCGATTGGAAAAATCCAAGACCCGCCTCCAGCCGAAAACAAGCTAAGGCCCAGAAGAAGGAAGCTGAGCTGAAGGTAGGTCTTGAAAAGGTACTAGGTTTCGAATATAGGCGAGTACATTGCGTCGTTCATCGTCCGACAGTTGATCACTCCAACCACTCATGGCCGTTCGGGGAACTCACTTGGCAAGAATCTCGAGGAGTTTTTCATCAGTTTTGGTTGCGGTGGCTGCCGATACTAAACTTCCTGGGCGAGGAGCCAATAGGGCAGCCCGTGGACCATTACCCCGTCCTTCCGCCCCATGACATTCCAGACAATGAATACGATAGAGGTCTCGCCCCTGCTCCCCTCCTAGTTGCGCACCAACAGTCCTTGACTCATAGGATGCGGCAAAACCTGAGATGATCAGGCCGTTCATGAGGATCAGGACACCCATCCAAACCAGGTGATTCATGCTTCAAGTTGTACTGCATGAATGGCGTACCTTCAAAAATTTCTCGCCCTTCATTCTATGTTTTAGCCAGATTTCTTGGGCAGTTGCAAAAACCCTTTACTGACTGCGCAACAATATCCGGAGCGGAATTCCCTCAAAACCATATTCCGTCCTGATGGAGTTTTCTAGATAACGGAGGTAGGAGGCTGGGACTTTTGGTGCGGATTTGACAAATAACGCAAAGGTGGGCGGCTTGGTCGCCACCTGGGTGATAAACACAGACTTTTTGGGATTACCTCTTACCAACGTCATGGGATTTTTTTCCAGGAGTTCCTGGACATATAGATTCAGCCTACGGGTCTGAATGCGTTTAGAAAAATCTGCCACAACCTGATCAATTTTAGGGAAGATCCGCGTGAGGGTCTCCGGGTTAACTGCTGCACCAAAGACAACCGGTACATAGGCAAAAAACGGAAACCGCCGAGCTAATTCCAGATTGTAGGCGGGGTACGCCTCACGATCTCCTGCCCGCAAGTCCCATTTATTTACGAGGATGACACAGCCTCGCCCCTGTTTACTAATTAAACCGGCAATTTTCGTATCTTGTTCCGTGACACCTTCTACCCCGTCCAATACCAGCACAGCGACATCAGATCGTCCCAACGCTCGAATGGCGCGCACGACACTATAGCCTTCAATCCCCCGCTCGATTCGCCCCCGTCGTCGGAGACCTGCCGTATCGGTAAAAATATACCGTCGTCCATGAAGGCTGACCATTGAATCAATCGGATCTCGGGTCGTTCCGGGAATATCACTGACAATGAGTCGTTGTTCACCGAGAATGGCATTGACCAACGTCGACTTACCCACATTGGGTCGGCCCACCACCGCGATCCTGGGAACCTCCCCTTGAACCTGATCCTCCGGGGCATGAGGAAGATAGGGCAAAAGCGCTTCTAGGAGTTCGTCTACTCCTAATCCTCCCTCAGCTGAAATAGGGAAAATGGCCTTCGCCCCTAATTTGTAGAAATCTGCCAAGAGCGGTTCAGCCTGAGGAGTATCAATCTTGTTCACCGCAAGAAAAACCGGTTTCGTCACCGGTCGCAACAGCTTAGCGAGATCAACATCCAACGGCGACAATCCCACCCGGCCATCCATCACAGCGATCACCAGATCGGCTTCCGCAATAGCTGCTTGGGTTTGATATTTAATCTGCTCCACAATAACATCGTCGGTGGTCAGATCCAGTCCACCGGTGTCAACCAACGTGAATATCCGATTCTGATAATCGCAGTCTGCCGTGTTTCTATCACGGGTGACTCCGGAAACATCGTCCACAATCGCCGTACGATGGCCGACAATCCGATTGAACAACGTGGACTTGCCTACATTCGGCCTTCCCACCAGGGCCACCAACGGTCTATGGGGGGGAGGGTCTATCGGAACTTCGACAGGCAAGTCCGACGGACATGGTGGCGATTCAAGAGATGGTCTGATGCGGGAGCGAGTGGTGCGAGAACGAGAAGGTCGAGTCATTGGACAGCAAGTATCGAATCTGGGTGATCAAACTGGTAAGAAAATTAGTTTTCAGACGTCAGGTCGTCTACCAGATCAACAAGACGATTAATCGAATGATCCCGACAAGTGATAGCCTGGATAAAGCGGCCCAGTCAACTATCAGGGGATAAAGCTTTATTAAAACCCATAATTTACCTCAGCCACACGGTAATTTAGCTAGGAGGATCCTTCCTGAAATTCCCATGGTTTATGAGAAATGAATCCATGCGAATTCTTCAGCAATCTGGCAGCAACTATGACGGTATGCCAAAACATTAAGCATTTTTTTGTGGTTCACCGGCCATTCCCACTGATGAGTTCAATTCATGAAAGGATTCAGAGGACTGAAGCAGGACGAAAAGGTTGGAAAACTACGCCAGGCAAAACTCAAGCAAAAACAACAATTTATACATGTAGATGTTTCATCGCTGCCGCACAAAGAATAATAAATACCCCCATCCACAATGCCACACGCTGAAATGGCACCGGCTCTACGGCCATTTCTTCCAATTCTTCGCTTGTCTCACCACCGGTAGGTTCATTTTTAAAGATAATGGTGTATAGAAAGATGGTCAGAATTCCCAGCACCAAGGCCAATTTGATGAAAAAGACCGTGAGATATTTTGCATGATGGGCGACGTTTTCCCCCGACTGCATGACCATCCCCTCACTCACATAATGGAGATTGGCTCCTCCAGTGAAAAGGATGACCACCAAAAGAATCCCGACCACACGTTTATATTGCTGATAGAAGGTTTCAGATATTGGTCGGATAAATTGTTTCGGGACAGCGGTTTTCAGGCTGGGCGTTACAGCCAGGACAAGAAAGGCCAGCCCCCCAATCCACACCACCGCAGACAGTAGGTGCAGCCAATGCACCAATATGGGAATAATCTGATTAAGGTCGGTGAGGACTCCGAGGAGGGATTCCATTAGAACTTAAACACAGGTTTTTCATTCCCGAATCGACGCTTCCGAAGTTCTTCCATTAACTCAATCGTCACCACTGGAATGCCTTGTTCGATGGCATGACGCTCGACACCTTTTTTTACCATCGCCCGAAGGAAGTATGGTATGCGACTGAGCCTTTCTTCCGCATCGGCTTCCCATTCCACGGACGAGACTTCTGGCACATTAAAAGCCACTTTAATTTTTTCGCCCCCTTTGGGAGTGTACAGACACCATTCGTCCTCATCCATCGCATCTCCATGGTCAACATAGGGACGAGCACGGCACCCGCCGCAAATTTCACTGTATTCGCAATCTCCGCATTTACCCTTGAGGTGAGGATACCGAAAGGAGTTGAATACCTCCGAATTTTCCCATAAATCGACGAAGCTAGTCTGGCGGATGTTCCCTGCAGACAAGGGCATATACGGACAAGGTGTGAGGTCACCGTTGGGCGTCACCCGTGCATAGTTAGTCCCTGCCAGACATCCTCCTCCCATGTACCCTTGAGCTTTGGTGATGGGAGAATTTGGGTCCTTTTCATAGGCCAGGCGTTTAAAATGTGGAGCACAACGCGCCCGAACCAACATGTCCTGGTATTTATCTTGGCTTTCCACCAAATAGCTCAAAACCTCTTCATATTGTGAAGGAGTGATATCAGTAAGCTCTTCACCCCGTCCTGTGCACACCATGAAAAAGACATTTAAGACTTTGGCACCCAAATCGTGTGACCAATCGATGACCGCTGGTAATTCCTTGTAGTTCATGGGCTGGGCACTGAAATGTACTTGAAATTGAAGGCCATTTCGTTTGCAGGCTTCAATACCCGCCATAGCCCCTTCCCATGCCCCCGGTAAACCTCTAAACGCATTGTGTGTTGCCGAATCCAGGGAATCAATACTAATGCCTACGCCCATCACACCAATGTCTACCATGGCTTTCGCCATCTTGTCGTCAATCAGCATTCCATTGGTGCCGAATACGACCATAAATCGTTGCTCAACTGCGTGACGCGCGATTTCAAGAATATCGGGACGAACCAACGGCTCTCCTCCGGTAATAACAAGAAGGCTACCGGCATTGACTTGGGCAATTTGATCAATAAGACGAAAACATTCTTCTGTCGTCAATTCATCATGCCCACCGCCCATTTTTGTGGTGGCATCTAGATAACAATGTTCGCATTTAAGATTGCATCGCTTGGTTAAATTGAGGGCCACCAGGTAGGGCTTAAAATCATCCACGGTTCGGCCGTCTCCAGGCACTCCTGAATCTGGACGCAAAGATTCAAACTTGGAAACTGCGCTCGACCCTAACGAGTTCAGCGTATTGAGGAATGAACTAATGACAGGGAGTGATTTACCCATTGTGGCCGGCTCCGGATTGAGCTTCCGAGGGAGCCCCCGTGCCGGTTAGCTTGGCCACGATGTCCTTGACATTTCCAGTTTTCATGGCTTCTTCCATGGTGGTTTTAGCTTCTTCAATGCCCTGGTTCGCCACCTCAAGAGTTATGGTTGTGGTTCCAATTTTTTCGGCATGCTTGATGATTAACGCTTTGGTACAATCCCGCATAAATCCAGCAGGAGCTCTTTCCAATCGTTGGAGGGCATCCGGCTCCCACATATACGGGTCGGCTCCATTAGTGTTGCCAGTATTTTCAGTATTAGATTCAGAGACCATAGTTGCCGTCTCCCCAGCCGTTTTATTGGCAAAAATTGGTGTGTAGTCTTCGCTTGCCGCTTCTTGAATCATCGTTCCTGAATACTCCAACGTAATCGTGGTCATTCCAAGCTTCCTGGCAGTTTTTTCGATTTTCGCTTTTGCGCGTCGACGTTGGAAACCAGCGGGAACGGCCCGAATGGCTTCACGCGCATCTTTCGTCCACTGCATAGGGATATCGTCATATGCCACTTGTGTTTCTAAGCCACCTTCCGCTTGGGCAGCCGCATCAAAAATAGATTTATCGACTTGTTTAAATTGTGCTCCATCCAGACCGCAGACAGGACACATCACTGGATGGTCGCCTTTCCCAATATATCCGCATCCACCACAGACATAATAGTCTCTAGACATTCGAGCCAGATACGATTTGTTTCCTGCGCTCATTGGCGCAGAGGCCTCCGCCGGTTTTTCTTCCACCACCTGTGACATCATGCCGCTCAATGTGGAGCCCATTAGGTCCTGCGCAACTTCATTGCCTGCCTGCATGGTATTCCGATCGACTCCTGCCGCATCGAGAGTACCGCCTAACGTTTTCATGGCGTCCATGGCACCTTTGGGTAAAATATCCCCAACCGCATCATCGATAACCGAATTACTGATAATGGTATGCCCCTTTTCGATGGCGTATCGATGTATCGCAGTCTTTGCCACTCCCCGCGCAAAGACGGGTATCTTCTCCATCCGTCGTAAGGCTTCTTCCGTCCAGGCAATCGTGTATTCGGCCTGCGTGTCAATCGGAGGAACAAACTTCTTGTTGGATATTAATACATTGCAAGGAGCTGAACGCAAAAGATTTTCGGCATTGCTGCCAATATCCATATCATCATCGCTATGCACCCCAATCCGTCCAACGATAAGCAGCCATGGCTGCTCTTTTCGAACGTACTGAATGATTTTCTCAAACGCTTTGCCGTCGAGAAGAGTTGTCTTAATATCTGCACCCTCATCCTGTGCGACATCTCGAGAGACATCAAGATGAGACTGGTAAATTTTTGCTAGTCCGCTGTCGATGACTTCTTCGTGAAGCTTTTCCTGCTCCTTAAATCGAAACACCTTCCCAGCCTCTTCATTCAAGACACCGGAAATACTGTGAAACGCCGCATAATGAAAATAGGGATCGAATGCTGAGATCGCTTCTACCGGCTTATTGAGTGCCTTTCCCAAGGCGAGCGCGGTCTTTAATCCGCCAAAGGAGTAATGGCTCCCATCCACAGCTACCACAATTTTCCCTTCGTTCATGGGTTTGGTATCTTTCACAATGAACATGTCCGAATTACGAATCCTGCGGATCACACGTTCCGTGTTACTCCCGATCACAGAGTCCTTCACCGCCCCAACCCCCAAGGCCCCCATAATGGTCAAGTCATACCCATTTTTTGTAATATCTTCCGCAATGGCTTTCCAGTTGCGTCCCTCAAGTGAACGCCGCTCCAGAGGAATGTTTGCTTCCGCACATTTCTGGTCAACAAAATCCAAATACGAATCTGTAATTATTTGCAATCCTCTAGTGATAAGGGAATCATGGATTTGGCGTTGTCGATCTAACTCTTTTTCGTCGTGATATTCCTCAGGGAGACCTGCCTCCATTTGCTTAAAACGCTTATCATGCATCTTCGCCGCATACACATGACTTCCCACAATTTTCGATCCGAAAATTTTCGCGAACTGCACTCCCAGTTCTACAGCCATATTCGAATGGTCTGAATTATCAACCGGGACATATATTGTTTTGTACATCAACAAGCCTCCTTACAGATTTCCGCCATAGAAAAAGCGGCACCACGCCCTCGTCTCAATCGCCGGGAAATGCTTATAAACAGATGTTTTTTCACATGAAAATAAGAGCGGATCTTACCACTGAGAATTCTAGGTACGCAACCCAACGACCATTTCCACCTTGACATAAGTGAAATATTAAAAATCATATATTTATCAAATGCATTGAAAGGCTAATAGTAGCATTCCCCAGTTCATAACAAATTCATGATAAACACGTAAAAAAACCTAATGCAATTGTATACGTAGTTCTGAATGTTACCAATGAACAGTGGCTGGTGCTTATGCGCCAAGTTTTAACTAAACATACCCCAATTGATATTCCCATTAAAAATCGACGCAAGGCTTAATTATTCGAAAAGCCAACCTCGAATTGCTGACGCTGGAAACTAATGCTGAAACCTAACCTTCCCATGGAGTTATGAACGGTATGGGGGCTATAGGCAAATCAATCGAAACGGGGAAAGCCATTCATTGCCCGTCTCACTTTTTTAATTTCTTTCAACGGAACATTGCGTTATGGGAATTTTCTGTTTTACTAACCATTGGCCGAAAAAGAAGAACGACAAACAGACAAAACTCAAACTTTTCAGTTACAGTCAAAGCAAAAATTGCGGAAAGATCTTTAATTGCGCTAGAATGAATGTTTTGTGCTTTGCTTTATTCACCAACTGAGACCTTGCCAAATCTAGGCAAAAGGGCTCAAGCAATTGGTTAGGGGGAACTCTTGATGAGACAAACCAATTTTCTCTTTACCTCGGAATCGGTCACGGAAGGGCATCCCGATAAGATTGCGGATCAGATTTCGGACGGTATACTTGACGCAATCATTGCAAAAGATAAGAACTGTAGGGTGGCATGTGAAACCATTCTGACCACAGGAATCGCCTTTGTAGCCGGAGAAATTTCCACCCGGGCGTATGTAGAAATTCCTGAGATTATTCGTGAGACGATTCGTGAGGTGGGATATACAGATGCCACATGGGGATTTGATTACAGTACCTGCTCGGTCCTGACCGCCATTCACAATCAATCGAGTGACATTGCCATGGGAGTGGATTCCGGCGGCGCTGGCGATCAAGGGTTAATGTTCGGGTATGCCTCGAATGAAACCCCTGAACTCATGCCAATGCCCATCATCCTGGCACACCGGCTAACCAGAAGACTAGCAGAAGTTCGAAAAAAGAATATTCTCCCCTGGGTTCGGCCTGATGGAAAGTCACAGGTGACGGTCGAATATAAAAACGGGAAACCCATTCGAATTGACACCATCGTCGTTTCCACCCAACACAGCGAGGCGGTCACCTTAAAGAAAATCGAAAAAGATGTGATGGAAAAAGTGATTATTCCCGTCATGCCCAAGAAGTTTTTTAATCAAAAAAATATCAAATTTCACATTAATCCCACTGGACGTTTTGTCACCGGTGGCCCCATGGGAGATACCGGACTAACTGGACGAAAAATTATCGTAGACACTTATGGCGGGGTTGGCAGTCACGGAGGAGGCGCTTTTTCGGGGAAAGACCCCAGCAAGGTAGACCGATCAGCCTCATACATGGCGCGATATATTGCCAAAAATGTCGTTGCCGCCCAATTAGCAGAAAAATGCGAAGTGCAATTGGCTTATGCCATTGGGGTCGCAGAACCAGTTTCCGTTTTGGTTGATACAAAGGGCACCGAAAAAACGTCCATTGAGCAAATCGAAAAACTCATCATCAAGCACTTTCCGTTGACCCCAAGAGGTATTATCGAGCATCTCAAGTTGCGACGCCCGATTTACAAAAGAACTGCCGCATACGGGCATTTTGGGCGAAACGAACCCGGATTCACCTGGGAAAAAACCGACATAGCGAATTTACTCCGAAAAGGGGCAGGCCTATAATCTTCAAACGCCTCGGCCTATACTCGGCCTATAGTAAGGGGGGATTTCAAGGCTCCCTTCTTGTATCCAGAATCTTCATCACTCATCCTGAGAAGGGGAAGAAATTTCTATGATCACTGCAACTATG
>JBGSSO010000257.1:0-15292 GCA_041737015.1 Nitrospirales bacterium | reverse complement strand
AGTTTTTTGACGGTATGTGTGCACAGAGTGCCAAAAGGGCAATCAGTGGTAGTTCCTCGGTCGGCATGTCCTCATTGCGGAAAACAGATACGCTGCTATGACAATGTTCCTCTCTTGAGCTTCATTTGGTTGCTGGGGAGGTGCCGAGGTTGCCATGCGGGTATACCGCTCAGATATCCCATTATTGAGTTGGCAAATGGCTTGGGCTATCTCCTGGTGGCCTGGCGGTTTGGGCTCACGTGGCCCACGATCGTGTATGCGGGATTGGTGTCGGTCTTTCTTGTAGTGGCTTGGATTGATTGGGACCACAAAATCATTCCGGATGTGATTACATTACCTGGGATTGTGGTTGGCTTTTTGTGCGCATCCTTTCTGCTACCGACGGGCTGGGTCAATTCGCTTGTTGGTCTGTTGGTGGGAGGCGGGTTTTTACTAGCTCTGGCGTGGGTCAGTCCCTTCTTGTTCGGGAAAGAAGGCATTGGGGGCGGCGATATTAAATTTCTGGCCATGGTGGGAGCCTTTTTGGGATGGCAGCAGGCCATACTCACCCTGATGGTGGGATCAGTGGTGGGAGCGGTTGTCGGGATAGTGTTACTTGCTACGAAGGTCCTTGAAAAAGGTCAATACATTCCTTTCGGACCTTATTTAGCACTGGGGGGCCTGATCGCGGTGGTATGGGGAACCGAATTATGGCACTGGTATTTTCATGGCTTGTTATAAGTACCAAACGAATCCTGCAAAGCAGGTAAGACCACATGGAGTTGGTTCAAGACTTCACTGTAGCAGGGATAAGACGATTGAAGAGATCTCTTATGTGTACCAGAGGGTTTACCCTCACTGAATTGATCATCGTGCTTGGCATTATCGGGGTAGTCTTGATGTTAGCTCAGACCTGGTTGGTATCTCAGTTACCTCATTGGCGATTGAATGGAGCAGCCAGACAGGTGACCTCTGACCTTTTAGGGGCAAAAATGAAAGCCGTGGTTGAGCGGAATAGGCAACGAGTTTTCTTTCAGGATAATCATCGGTATGTGTTATTGGATGATGATAATAATAATGGAAAGTCCGACCCTGGCGAACATCTTGAAGTCCGCGATATTCAGGAGAGCTATCGAGATGTCATGATGACGGCTTCCAACAATCCCTCCTTTCTGCCAAGAGGAACGGCGTCCAGCTTGGCCTCTATTACCCTGTCCAATTCCGCCGGGAAACGGATCATTACGGTTAGCATAACCGGACGGGTAAAAGTTAAGTCTTAAATGAACACCAAGATTCATGAGCGAGATCGACTGACGAGTTGCCTTCGGGATCAACGAGGGTTCTCTTTGTTAGAAGTGCTTATGGCCTTGGTAGTGGTCTTCCTGGCGCTCCTTGGATTTGCAGGCTATTCCGTTGTCGCCCATACGGGGATGACTGCGAGTGAAAAAATGACCAGAGCTGTCACCCTCGCCCAGGAAAAGTTGGAAGATGTGCGTCGGGATGGAGTGCCCATTTCGTTAACCGGCACATGGGTCAACACAGAACCCTATGGCTCTATGGCCGACGCGATGCATCATCAACGCACGCTCACTATTCAACCGCATACTCCAATATCCGGATTGCACACTGTCATCGTCGATGTGCGGTGGGACCAGGATGCGCATACCACCACACTTACCACCTTTCTCACAAAGTAAGAATGAATAAGTAGATGCCACGTGGTTCGAAATTGTCAGCTCAGGGGTATACGCTCGTTGAGGTCGTAGTAGCCCTGGGTCTGAGTCTCTTGACGGTGAGTGTGGTCTATGCCCTGTATATTCAAGAACTCAAAGCTCAGAATGTGCGAGAACATGTCTTGGACATGCAGCAACAGGCTCGGGTGGTGGTGGATTTGGTTACCCGGGAAATCCTGATGGCCGGCTATGATCCTCGCGGAGTGAATCGTGATGCCGATCTTACTAATGATTTTGAGGGCATTACGTATGATCCAGAAAAGCTCTCAATCAAGGCTGATATGAATGGAAACGGCATCACCAGCGATGCCAATGAATCGATTGTCTTTGTCTATGATGCCGCGACCCACATGCTTCGGCGTAATACCGGTGGAGGAAATCAACCATTTGGTGAGGACATTGAAGCGTTTGTCGTAGATTATCTTGATCAGAATGGGAATCCGACTACAGATTCCAAAGCCATACGACAAGTGAGAATTTCGGTGACAGCCCGAACGTCACAGCCCGATCCACAGTATACCAAAAACGGTGGATATCGAACGGTAACTCTCCATTCCCGAATCACGATGAGAAATAGCCAATCATGATCGGATTCAATAGCCAGGCAGGAATAAGGCCTTGTCTCAATTCGATGGGGGGAGCGCTCATTGCAGCCTTGTTGTTGGTCGCTATTTCCACAATTATGGGTGCCACGATTCTGTTTGCCACGTCCACCGATCTACAAATCAGTGGAAATTTCCGAAGGGCGATGGCAACGTTCTATGCCGCAGAGGCGGGCATCGCAGAATCCGCCATTCGTTTAGGTGGTTCTTCTTTGTCAAATCCAGGGTATCTCGGCGATCCTTCTCCCATCATGCAAGCAAATTGGTCCGCCTATGTGTTGTCCTCCCCTGACTGGAAATCACAGAATGATCCTGAATATTCAGGGCTGTTCACCAACTATTTTCCTCTGAGTGGAAATCTCACCAATACGGCTGTTCTTCCAAATAGTGTGCAAACTGTTCTGCCTTACTGGACTAAAGTTCGTCATAAAACCGAGTATGATGCGGAACGGGCGGGGCACAGTTCTCTGACCCCTCACTACCAGGATGGGGATGGAATTTCCGCGACCCATTCAATAAATAACCGAGGTAACGTGGTCTTCTTTGGTTTTGCATCAGGAAATGGACTCATCCCCACGTCATTTACGTCAGCAAGTCCAACACCATATTCGCCAGTCGAAATCATCATCAGCCAGGGTCAGGTAGAAGGTGCCACGTCCCTGATTCAAGTGGAGGTTGCACACCCGTCTGGCCCCCCATTGCTGGCACCGGTATATGCGAATAGTCAGGTCGTATTCGCTGGCGGAACCGCAGCCGTAGAAGGATTTGATAATTGTGGACTTCTGGCAGGAGGACGGCCCCCGGTGCAGTTGGGACCTGCAGGTGTGTTGGCAGGAACCGCCACTTTTACAGGAAATCCTCCGACGCCACAAGTGGGCACGGAATCCCTGGATTTAGTCAAGGCTCTAGATAGCCTCAAGAGAGGCGCCCAGGTCATTTCAGGAGATCTTGTCGGTGTGAACCTGGGGGCACCTGGGAATCCTGCCCTGTTGTATGCCGAACCGCTTGCAGGGGGATTTTCGAGCCCACTTGCCGTTCAGAATCTCAATGGATATGGCATGCTTTTGGTAACGGGAAATCTGAAAATTTCCGCGCCATTTCATTGGGAAGGGCTTATCATCGTCGCAGGGCAAGTGACGTTTGATGGTGGAATTGGGACTTCAGTCATTCAGGGTGCCCTCTTGGCCAACCAGGTGCAAATACTGAATGGCGAGGTGAAGATGACTCTGGATACCTGTCCGATTGCCGCGTCCCTTCGGGTGCTTCCGGTTGTTACCCTCAATTGGCAACAACTACTCTAGGAGCCTCTCGGGGACTTATCTATTTCTCGACTGATAAGTCTCAAAAAAATCGCTTGAAAGATTTTCTTACAATAATTTCCCTAACTTCCTGTTTCTAGTGGAGTTTTCTTTTTCGGTTGAAATTTCTCCCAATCTTCCCCTTTTTCCGTACCTTTCCTGAGACTTTTGATTCGTGCCAACATGGGTCCTTTGATTGATTGCAGAAGCGTGCCCCCATTCTTACAATGGTTTCTTGTCACGGCATGGGGATTGGTTTACAAATTTCTTCCTTTACCAGCTTGTTGAGTTCCTGAATGCCGTGTTTTAAGCGAGGTCTTTCCAGGAAAAATGTGTTCTTTAGTTAACTTTTAACGGGGTAAATGCCATGAGTGTACAACCAGACATTATTTACACGAAAGTGGATGAAGCGCCTGAGCTGGCCAGCGGCTCGTTTCTTCCAATCATTCAGTCTTTTGCTAAAGCGGCAGGTGTGACCGTTGGCACCAAAGATATCTCTCTTGCGGGAAGAATTCTTGCCCAATTTCCCGACAAGCTCAAGGCGGAGCAACGGCAACCGGATGATTTGGCCTTGCTGGGCGAAATTGTGATGACACCCGAATCAAATATCATCAAACTCCCGAATATCAGTGCCTCCCTTCCTCAAATCAAGGGGGCGATTAAAGAATTGCAATCCCAGGGGTATGCGATTCCTGACTACCCGGAAGATCCAAAAAATGATGAGGAAAAGGCCATTAAAGCCAAGTTCGACAAAGTAAAAGGCAGTGCCGTCAACCCGGTCTTGAGACAAGGCAACTCTGATCGTCGAGCCTCCACGTCGGTCAAACAATACGCCAAAAAAAATCCGCACCGAATGGGTAAGTGGACAAAAGATTCCAAGACCCATGTGGCGCATATGACAGGTGGAGATTTTTTCGGCAACGAAAAATCGGCAACGATTTCGGAGCAAGCAGCGGGGAAGGGCCGCATTGAATTTGTTGGCGCCGATGGCAGTACAAAGGTGTTGAAAGATAAATTGACCTTCGACAACGGTGATGTGGTTGATGCGACGAAGATGAGTGTCAGCGCGTTACGGCAATTTTTTAGGGATCAAGTGGCAGATGCAAAGAAAAGTTCTGATGTGCTTTTCTCGTTACACATGAAGGCCACGATGATGAAGGTCTCAGACCCCATTATATTCGGACATTGCGTGACGGTGTTCTTTGAGGATGTCTTTAAAAAGCATGAGAAGACGTTTGCTGAGCTGGGCGTTAATGTCAATAATGGGTTGGGTGATGTGTATGGGAAGATTGGCCAATTGCCTCCTGCGAAACAAGAGGAAATTAAGTCGGATATTCAATCGGCCATTAAAAATGGACCAGTTCTGGCCATGGTGGATTCGGATAAAGGGATCACCAACTTGCATGTCCCGAGTGACGTTATTATCGATGCCTCAATGGCTGCAGCGCTTCGTACTTCAGGGAAAATGTGGGGACCTGATGGTAAAGAACATGATATGAAGGCCATTATCCCTGATCGTAGTTATGCCGGTATCTACCAGGCTGTGGTCGATTTCTGTCGGGAGAATGGAGAATTTAATCCTGCCACAATGGGGAGTGTGCCCAATGTGGGTCTGATGGCGCAGGCAGCGGAAGAGTACGGGTCTCATGACAAAACGTTCGAGGCCACGAGCAAGGGTGTCATCAGGGTTATCGATGGGGCAGGGAAAGAATTGCTTCAACATGAGGTCGAAAAAGGAGATATTTGGCGGAGTTGCCGCACCACGGATATCGCGATTAAAGACTGGGTCAAGCTGGCCGTCAATCGAGCGAAGGCATCTTCAACGCCTGTGGTATTCTGGCTGAACAAGGATCGAGCACACGATGCCCAGATTATTGCGAAAGTGAATCGATACTTAAAAGATCATGATACAAAAGGTTTGGATATTCAGATCATGCCACCCGTAGATGCGATGAAGCATTCGCTAAAACGGGCAAAAGACGGGCAAGATACTATTTCTGCGACGGGAAATGTACTTCGTGATTATCTCACCGATCTCTTTCCTATTTTTGAATTGGGCACCAGCGCCAAAATGCTCTCTATTGTACCGTTGATTAATGGAGGCGGTCTTTTTGAAACAGGAGCGGGTGGGTCAGCTCCAAAGCATGTACAGCAGTTTGTCAAAGAAGGACATTTACGCTGGGATTCCCTTGGTGAATTTCTTGCCTTGTCCGAATCCTTTGCGCATTTGGGTCGAGCGAAGGGAAACAAAAAAGCGCAAGTGCTTGCCGCGACCCTGGATCGAGCGACGGGCAAGCTTATGGAAAATTGTAAGAATCCTGGTCGTGAGCTTGGTGAGTTAGATAATGCCGGAAGTCATGTGTACGAAGCCCTGTATTGGGCGCAAGAACTAGCGGCACAGAATGATGATCAGGCCTTGAAAAAACAGTTTGCCCCGATCGCAAAAGAGTTGGAGTCCAAAATCGATACAATTCTTGAAGAGATTAAAGCGGCAAAGGGACGGGCTCAGGATATTGGGGGGTATTATCGTCCGGATCCCACCAAGGTGATGGCCGCCATGCGTCCCAGCACGACTCTCAATAGCATCTTGGGTCGCTTAGCCTAGGTTCTAAACGTAGGCTGGTCTTCCGGTATTATTGTTATACTGGGGATGTGTGCAACGAGCCGGGTTCCGTATGGAGCCCGGCTCGGCTTTTTTAGGGGATGATTAAAGGGAGGAGCTTCGCGTGAGTCATGTGAAAGTTGTGACTCTTCCCAAAATCGGGGATGTTCCCATTGTTTGTAAGGCCAAGCGAGACATCTCTATTGAAACCCCATTAGATGCACGGGATGACGAATCCCTGGGGTGGGGGTACTGGGATCGAATTTGGCCTTCTGAAGTGGCCTTATCAGAATATCTCATTCGCCAGTTTTTCCCAACAAAACTGCAAGGCGCTAAGGTTCTGGAAATTGGCTGTGGGACAGGGTTGGCCGGAGTCGTTGCTGCTCAGCTCGGGGCATTCCCCATGTTTTCAGATATGGTGCCTATTACCCTTGAAGGGGTAAAGGAATCCTGCCGTTTGAATCATATCAGCAACTTTAATACGTGTACGTTGGATTGGTCAGAAAAGATCAAATCGAAAGACCGTTATGAATTCGTATTGGGCAGTGAAGTTTTTTATGACGAGGATATTTTAGTGAATATTTCACATGTTTTAGAACAGGTGCTGGCTTCAGGGGGAAAAGGCATTTTTTGTGATCCAAATAGACTGGGGCTGGATACCATCGAACGTGGATTCAACGAGAAGTTTATCGTGGCAATAGAAGAAATCCCACTCAACTGGCCTCCGCGAAAAGGTGCTGGGGTAGGAAAGATGGGGTTTCTTTACCACCTAACTCGCAGAAGTCCGGAGGCGTCCTGACAATATCATTTTCCACGTGCTGAAATTGCCCATATGTGTGATGACGAGGCTCTCAACCAATTGATTGATCTGAAGTCCAAATATTTTGGAGTCGAAAGTCGATGAGATTTGTGGCTTACGGCAGGTATGGCGAAATCCTCATCGCAACTATCTAATTTTAAATAGGTTTTTTCGATAGGGTTGTCGCGGGGCCCTCATCGATATCGGTTATGGTGACAATGGGACTTTCGAAAGGGGGTGCCATGGGTCTTTTGATTGATTGCAGCGGGATGAGGGCATTCGTACAATGCACCGTTCCGCGCTGCAGGCGAGTTGTGTTAGGTTTGTCCTTAACCATCATGATGAGTCCCTGAAGGAAGGGTTGGATTATGGCAAAAGTTCTTGAAGGCCCTGGAATGGGTCTACTGCGAAAATGGGGGATTTCGACTCCTAACTATGTTGTCGTGACCTCGAGTGATGAATTTGACCAATTATCTCAGGTCAATGATTGGCTCCAGAAAAGTAAACTGGTAGTCAAGGCGCATGAGGCGCTTGGCTCTCGTTTTAAATTGGGATTAGTCAAGGTCGGCTTGGATTTAGCGGCAGCGAAAGTGGCTGTGCGAGAGATGCTTGGTAAAAAGCTGGAAACGCTGACGATAAGGCAGGTGATTGTTTCCGAAGCGGTCGATCACAAAGAAGAATTTTATGCCGCCGCCAAATCGACTCGTGATGGGGTGGACCTGTTAGTGGCAACCTGTGGTGGCATCGAAGTGGAGTCCAACTGGGATAAAGTCAAGCATGTATCTATAGAAACGGGGGAATCCCTTACGGATTCGGCTGTTGCCTCACTGGTCAAAGATGCCGGGTTTACCGGGGACACGGCTACCAAAATGGCCGAGTTTCTGAAAAAGTTACATACCTGTTTTGACAATGAAGATGCGCAATACGTGGAAGTCAATCCCGTTGTGCTCAGTGGCAAGGGAGAACTTGTGGCTCTGGATGCGGTGACCCTCCTGGACGGTGATGCCAAGTTCCGGCATAAGGACTGGACCTTTCCGTTTGCGGCTGAATTTGGGCGTGCCTATACCAAAAATGAAGAAGAAGTCATGGCGGTTGATGCCAAAGTCAAAGGCTCCGTTAAGCTTATTGAGATTCCTGGAGGCAATATCGCGATGCTCCCCGCGGGTGGTGGAGCCAGTGTCTATTATTCAGATGCTGTGGTGGCCCGTGGGGGAAAACTTGCCAATTATGCAGAATATTCCGGCGACCCCCCTGACTGGGCAGTGGAAGTTCTGACGGAAAAAGTCTGCTCCTTGCCTGGCATCAAGCATATTATTGTGGGTGGAGCCATTGCGAACTTTACCGATGTCAAAAAGACCTTTGGGGGCATTATCAATGCGTTTCGAAAGGCTAAAGCGGAAGGCAAGCTTCAGGGAGTCAAGATTTGGGTGCGCCGGGGTGGTCCAAACGAATTGCAGGGATTAGCGGCCATGCGTGCGCTTCAGGACGAGGGTTTTGATATTCAGGTATTTGACCGCAAAACGCCATTAACGGACATTGTCGATATGGCCATGGCCGCAAAATAACCTATTAGACCTTGAGGATGTAGGAGACCGTTTCGATGAGTATTCTTGCAACGAAAGACACGCATGTCGTCATTCAAGGGGGGGTGGCCGGGGTGAATGCCGCTCGTCGTATGGCTGAGTTCCGCTACATGATTAAGCAACCGTTAAATGTCTCTGCGTTCGTCTATCCCCCCGACGCGGGGAAGACCAATGAGATCATTTGTGGAACCGAGTTAATCATGATCCCCATTTACAAAACCGTCGCCGAAGCGACCGCCAACCACCCGGAGATTAACACGAGTCTGGTCTATATCGGAGCAGATCGGGCCTATGCCGGTACCATGGATGCATTGAATGACCCCCATATTAAAACGGTCTCCATGATTACCGAGGGGGTGCCGGAAAAAGATGCCAAACTTTTGGGTAAGCATGCCCGCAAGCTTGGGAAGACCTTCAATGGCCCTTCGTCGATTGGTGTCGTGTCAGCAGGGGAATGTCGCCTCGGAGTGATCGGGGGCGCGTTTGATAATTTGGTGGCGTGCAAACTGTATCGTCCTGGTTCCTTCGGCGTGGTCACCAAGTCCGGGGGATTGTCGAACGAAATTATTTGGATTTGTTCACAATTTGCAGACGGCATCACGACGGCGATAGGTATCGGCGGTGATGCCTACCCGGGAACCGACTATGTCAGCTATCTGGAAATGTTTGAAAACGATCCGCAAACCAAGGCGGTAGTAATTGTCGGAGAAATGGGTGGAGATTTGGAAGAACGGGCCGCCGAATGGTATGGGGCTAAGAAACGCCGGATTAAATTACTCGCGGTCGTCTCAGGCTTCTGTCAGGAGAGTCTTCCAAAGGGAATGAAATTCGGGCATGCCGGGGCCAAAGAAGGATTAAAGGGTGAGGGGTCTGCTCGGGCAAAATCTGACGCACTGAAAAAAGCCGGCGCGATTGTGCCGGATACCTTTGGGGCTCTGGGGCCGGCTATCAAGGCCACCCACGAAGAGTTACTAAAAAGCGGACAGGTTAAGCCCATACCGGATCTGGCTCCAGCGGACATGCCGAAGCTCCCTAAAACTGTTCAAGAGAGCATGAAGGAAGGGGAAGTGCTGGTGACGCCCCTGATTCGGTCCACAATCAGTGACGATCGCGGCGATGAACCACTCTATCAAGGCTATCCGGCTTCTGAACTGATTAATAACGGTTATGACATCCCTCATATTATCGGCTTGCTCTGGGACAATCGTCTTGTCTCCAAACAGGAAGCTGAAATCATTAAACGAATTATCATGCTGTCTGCGGATCATGGTCCTTGCGTGAGTGGAGCCTTGACGACGATTATCGCCGCTTGTGCTGGAATTGGATTATCTCAAGCGGTTGCGGCCGGTATGATTATGATCGGTCCACGCTTTGGGGGTGCGGTGACGGACGCGGGGCGATGGTTCAAATATGCAATCGATAACAAACTTTCGGTCGATGATTTCCTCGTCTATATGAAGAAGAATGTGGGTCCGGTTCCGGGAATCGGTCATCGCGTCAAAAGCTTGAAAAACCCAGATAAGCGGGTCAAGGAGTTGGTTGGTTACGTGAAAAGTTTGAACAGGGCCACTCCCCACTTGGATTTTGCATTGGAAGTCGAAAAAATTACCGCTGTCAAAAAAGATAATCTCATTCTCAACGTGGATGGAACCATGGCGGCGGTGTTAGTCGATATCGGATTTCCGGTTGATAGCCTCAATGGATTTTTCATTTTGTCGCGGACCATCGGAATGATTGGCCATTGGACGGATCAAAAGAAGCAAGGGAGTCGGCTCATCCGATTATTTGACTATCTGGTAAATTATGCTTCTCCGAAGCGTCGTGAGGTACCACCGTTAAAGTAATGCTGGTGTAAGTGGGCTTTGTTAGTCGAATCTTATCCATATTGAACCAAACCCAGGAGATGGTGCTATGTCCTTAGAAATGGTCAAAAAACTCTATGCTTCAATGCCGGGAATTGTGGACAAAGCTCGCAAGAAATTTGGCCGTCCTCTCACGCTGACAGAGAAGATCCTGGTCAGCCATGCAGACGATTTCGATACACAAGTCTGGGAACGCGGAAAGGCCATGTTGGCTCTTCGTCCCGATAGAGTCGCGATGCAGGATGCGACGGCCCAAATGGCTATGTTGCAGTTTATGCAGGCGGGAAAAAATAAAGTCGCTGTTCCAAGTACCATCCATTGCGATCACTTAATCCGGGCTGAAGTAGGGTCGGAAAAAGATCTTTTGCGGGCGTGTGATGAAAACAAGGAAGTGTATAATTTTCTGGCGTCGGCCGCGAAAAAATATGGGATCGGATTCTGGAAACCGGGGGCCGGGATCATCCATCAGGTAGTTCTGGAGAATTACGCGTTTCCTGGCGGATTGATTATTGGAACCGATTCACACACGCCGAACGGTGGCGGATTGGGAATGTTGGCGATCGGTGTCGGTGGAGCCGATGCAGGTGAAGTCATGGCGGGTCTCCCATGGGAGGTCCTTCATCCTAAACTCATCGGCGTGAAGTTAACAGGAAAGCTAAGTGGCTGGGCTTCGCCTAAAGATGTCATTCTGTATATTTGCGGCCTCCTGACCGTGAAGGGTGGCACCAATAAGATCGTCGAGTACTTTGGGCCTGGTGCGGAAACGATCAGCGCGACAGGAAAAGGCACGATAACCAATATGGGAGCTGAGTTGGGCGCGACGACTTCTGTGTTTCCCTTCGATCAAAAAATGGTGGCGTATTTAAATATCACGGAGCGCGCCGACATTGCCAAACTGGCCGAAGCGAATCGGAATATGTTGGTGGCCGATCCTGAAGTCTATCAGTCTCCGGAAAAATACTTTGATGAAATCGTCGAAATCGATCTGTCCACTCTTGAGCCCCATGTTGTGGGACCGCACACCCCTGATTTGGCGCGGCCTATTTCCAAGATGGCCGCGGAAGCCAAAGAAAAAGGCTATCCTGTTCAGTTAAAAGCGACATTAGTCGGGAGCTGTACTAACTCGTCATATGAGGATATCGGTCGTGCGGCGCATATTGCCAAGCAAGGGTTGCAAGCCGGTCTCAAAGCCAAAACCGCTTTTCTGGTCAGTCCGGGATCGGAACGGATTTACCACACCATGAAGCGTGAAGGATTTTTGGAGACCTTTGAAAACATGGGTGCTACGGTCTTGGCAAATGCCTGTGGACCCTGCATTGGTCAATGGAAACGCTCAGATGCCGTAAAAGGCAAAGCGGACTCAATTGTCAGTACATTTAATCGGAATTTTCCCGGTCGAAATGATGGGATCAGTGAGACGTTATCCTTCCTGGCCAGTCCTGAAGTTGTGACGGCCTATGCATTTTCGGGAGATTTGGGCTTTGATCCGATCAAGGGCACATTGAAAACCGCAGACGGGAAAGACTTCAAGTTCGAGGCCCCTCAGGGAGATGAGTTGCCGGCCAAGGGTTTTGCCAAAGGGGAAGAAGGTTTGATCCAACCTGCTGAGGATGGTTCTAAGCTTCAAGTGGAAATTCCTCCCACCAGCGAGCGATTGCAATTATTGAAGCCCTTTCCAAAATGGGATGGAAAAGATTTTGAAAAGTTGCCGTTATTGATTAAAACCAAAGGGAAGACGACCACCGATCATATCTCTCCCGCCGGTCCGTGGCTCAAATTCAGGGGACACTTGGACAAGATCAGTGACAACATGTTTCTTGGAGCCAACAATGCCTTTGCAGACGAGGCGGGAAAAGGCAATGACGTCTTAACCGGAGAGTCGGGATTGACCCTTGCGCAAATTGCCCGAAGGTATAAAGAAAAAGGATTGGGGTCGTTTGTGGTGGGAGATGAAAACTATGGTGAAGGGAGCAGTCGTGAGCATGCGGCGATGTCTCCACGATTTTTGGGGGTCCAAGCTGTCCTGACAAAAAGTTTTGCTCGCATTCATGAGACCAATCTCAAGAAGCAAGGCATCCTTGCACTGACCTTTGCGGATCCGAAGGATTATGACCAAATTGAACAGGAAGACCGGATCAGTGTGAAAGGGTTAAGTGGACTTGCACCAGGCAAACCGGTTCAAGTAGTCCTTCATAAGAAGAATGGTCAGGAAGTGGTCATTCAAGCCAATCATAGTATGACGGAACAGCAGCTTACATGGTTTAAGGCCGGTTCTGCCTTGAATGCGTTAAATTAACTTCCAATTAAGTGGGGGCTGTGGCTAGAACGCATCACGAGAAATTTGTTAATAGTTTAAGGTACTATCTCTGAGCTATGCCTGACGCATTGGATAAGAAAAATACGCTGGATCAAGAAGGGGTTCTCCAACCCAAGATGGTCACGGTGGAGATTGAAGGGAAACCGTTCCTGGTTCCAGCCGGCATCACCCTAATCAAGGCCTTATGGTATGCGGGGCAGGATGTGATTCGTGGGGTTGGATGTTTAGGCGGGTTTTGTGGAGCCTGTGCGACCTATTACCGTACGAAAGACGACCCCAAGGTCAAAACCTGTTTGGCCTGCTCGATGGCAGTCGAGGATGGCATGTCCTTTTCGTTTATGCCGGCTTTTCCGGCGAGAAAAGCGACCTACAACCTTCTGGAGCTCAAAGATCCCAAACAGGATTTGTTTACGCTCTATCCTGAAGCCCCCTTGTGCCGGAATTGTAATGCCTGCACAGAAGCCTGCCCACAACATATTGATGTGCGGGAAGGGGTGTGGAAAGCGGTGTTTGGTGATTTTAAAGCAGTCTCTGAAATGTTCATGGATTGTGTGATGTGTGGAATGTGTGCACCCGTCTGTATCGCGGATATTGCCCCCAATCTGGTCGCGCTCTATGCCAGTCGTGCTCAAGGCGTGCATTTCACCGAGAAACCTGAAGGACTATCGAAACGTATACAAGAGATTACCGATGGGCGTTTTCAGCAGGAATGGGATCGTATCCTCAATTTGTCCGATGAGGAATTACAAAATACCACCGCCGCCACAACATAAACAGTTTTCCTCGCTTTTCCCATGGAACTCACCGATCAGAGAAATTTAGTTCATCAAACCCGAGACGCCCGTCGGTCTAAAAGTTTTCCCAAGCTTTCTCCAGCCGAACGGGATAGCCTTATTAAGAAACACCATCCCGATCATCGGGCTCATGCCTACCGACCGATTGTTTTTGGCCCGAATGCCGGTCAATCAACCGTGACCGAAGTGGCGACCTTGTTAGAAGGGGAGAGCCCGGTTCCGGCTGATCTTAATCTCACTCCGGATTACTCTGTGGATGTCCTGGTCGTTGGTGGAGGAGGGGCGGGGTGCGCGTCGGCGCTCCATGCCCATGCCCAGGGAGCCAATGTGTTACTGGCCACGAAGTTGCGCCTTGGGGATTCCAACTCGGTAATGGCTCAAGGCGGGATGCAAATTGCCGTCGCCTCGGACGATTCGCCTGTCCAACATTTCTTGGACACCTTAAAGGGTGGCCACATGAAAAATGACCACCAGTTGTTAAAGGTCATGGTTGAAGAGGGACCGTCAATTGCGAAATGGCTGTTGGAATTGGGCGTCCTATTTGATCGGGATGCGGATGGAAATCTGCATGTGAAAAAAGGGGGAGGAAGCTCAAAGGCCAGGCTGTTAACCTGCTCCGATTACACCGGC
This sequence comes from Nitrospirales bacterium, assembly GCA_041737015.1. Classification (GTDB taxonomy): domain Bacteria; phylum Nitrospirota; class Nitrospiria; order Nitrospirales; family UBA8639; genus Nitrospira_E. The sequence goes on along the minus strand of JBGSSO010000257.1, from coordinate 1,093 downwards.
TTGGAAATCATGCGGGTGCTGAAAGACGAAGTGCTGAACCAGAAAATTCCGTTGTTGGAATTTGTCGCTGCGGTGGAATTGTTAAGCGATGCCAAGGGCGCCTGCACGGGAGCGGTGCTGAAGGACTTAGACAACAATCGGTTCATCGTTGTTGCCGCTAAAACGGTGATCCTGGCAACAGGCGGAATTGGCCGGTTGCACATCCAGGGATTTCCGACCAGCAATCATTTCGGGGCGACAGGGGATGCCCTGGTCCTGGCCTATCGCCTCGGCGTGCCCCTTGTTCAAATCGATACCTTTCAATATCATCCTTCAGGAGGCGTGTATCCTGAGCAATTAGTCGGTGCGCTGGTGACAGAAGGCATTCGATCTGAAGGCGGCCATTTGGTGAATGGGAAGGGCGAGCGCTTTGTAAATGAATTGGATACCCGGGATGTTGTGTCCTCGTCGATCATTCGGGAATGTGAAGAGGGGCGAGGCGTCCGAACACCATCAGGACGGGTGGGCGTCTGGCTGGATACGCCGTTGTTGGATGTGGAACATGGACCGGGAACGTTGGACAAACATTTTCCCGCGATGGTTCGGCAGTATGAGCGCTACCAGGTCGATATCCGGAAAGATCCGGTGCTGATCTATCCCACGCTGCATTACCAAAACGGGGGCGTCAAGATTGATGTGAATGGAGAAACGCCTGTGGCCAATTTATTTGTGGCGGGAGAGGCTTCCGGCGGCTTACATGGGCGTAACCGGCTCATGGGGAATTCCTTGTTGGACTTAATGGTGTTTGGCAAGCGGACGGGTATTCTTGCTGCAGAGCGATCCAAGTCTCTGCCGAAAAGCTCGTTGACCTTAGACCATCTGAAGCGGTTTCGAGCCGAAGCAAAGCGTCATCATGTGTCAGCTGGCATCATCTCACCCATGGTCTTGCCGGCTTACACCAATAAGTAATAATCGAGTGGATTGATCACCAAACCGGATATTGTCATCGCTGAATGTTCCGATTTGAGCTGTAGAACCTACGAAGAGGATTTATGAATATTCACGAGTTTCAAGCCAAACAGCTCTTTGCGCAATTTGGGATTCCTGTACCCAA
>JBGSSO010000249.1:0-26366 GCA_041737015.1 Nitrospirales bacterium | reverse complement strand
GAAATCCGTTATTCGGCAGAGGGAAAACCCACCGCTATTCGAAAGGTACGGGGGACCTAATACTATTCCAGGTACAGTCAAAACCTGTTAATAGGCAGGAATAGAAGGCATACGGGGATTGAAGGATGAGATGCATACAACAGCGGCCTTCGTGGCATAAAAAAACTCCGGCGCAACGGGGGAGCCCCTTTCGCGCCGGAATCAATTTGGTCCTCAGATGTCCTATAATTAATTTTTCTGATCGCGGGCATCATAAGGATGGTTTTCCAACCATTCATCCACCCATGCCCTGACTTCTTCTTTTCGTTCTCCATATCGCTCTTGAAGTTTCCCTTCGAAGCGGTCTGTACGCCCTTCGATTGCCAACAGATCATCATCCGTAAACTCTCCCCAGTTTTCTTTAAGCGCTCCCTTGAGCTGTTTCCAATTACCGTTGAATTGGTCCTCATTATACACTTTATGGATGTACCCATTTTCAATTCCCTCTTCCCCGGGAACAGAATAAATCATTCCGGTTGCCCCCCAAGCAGGAGCGCTCATGAGGAAAACGGCTGTCACGGTTGAGGCTATTGTATTTTTTAATATATCTGGCGTCATGTTCATAATTTTACTCCTTCGTCCGCCTATCTTGGGAAAATCATGGTGGAACAGAACATTCCTGGGATGAATATTAGAGCACTTACTACCACGGAAGGCATCCCACTTTACCCAGGAGCGGGCCTCTCATCTCCCGTCTCCTAGGGTCGATGGGTTTCCTCATCTTCACAATAAGTGAAAATAGGATTATCGGACTGGTTGGTTTTTCGCCTGCCAATCCTCAGTCCATTTATTTACTTCGTCTTTTTGATCTCCATATAATTCTTGAGCCCTTCCCTTAAATTTGTCATAATCACCTTCGATTTGGGTTAATTCATCGTCGGTAAACTTTCCCCACTTTTTTTTCACTTCGCCCTTAAACTGGTTCCAATTTCCTTTGAATTGATCCTTGTTCATTTTGTTCTCCTTGAAATGTTGTGTGAATATGAAACATTTTCGAATTGCTTTTACAAGCGTTTTCTTCGTTCTTTATCCACCTCCTTTGATGGGATTTCCTAAACCTAAAATGTTCTGTAGTAGCCAACCCCCTTCTTGTTCCCTTATTTACTATTTAATATCAAGACAAACCCCGCTTCACCAACGTATAAATTGGTTTTCTACTCACTCTTTTTTATCCAGATGTTTTCCTTCAGACGAAATTCAGAGGCCATGGCCATTCGTTTCCATATGGTTAATGCGAAATGCGGAAAGGAATCCAAGACACGTGCTGATGCAGGATTTACTCAGGTGTTAGGATTGGGAAGGGGAAAGAAATGTCCGAGAGAAGAAGGCGGAAGCTTCCAATTTTAAATTAAGAAATTCCGCCTTTCATTTTAGGAATGGAATTTAATCGGCTGCCTTTTCAATTGTTTTGCCTGCTTTTTGCACATCCTCGCCGGCACCCTCCATAGTATTACACCCGGTTATCGCCAACAAAGTGATCAAAAACACTACCCACACATAATGGTTAATATTCTTGTTGCGCCTCCTTTGTGGTTAAAAAAATCCGAGGAACCATATCCATGGATCAGTCGGGATGAGAAATCATACTTCCCCACACGTATACCCCAGTCTGGCTTTCTTTCTTTGGTTGTCATTCACATTCCTCATTAGCTAATTGTTCTTTCCAAGGTTTTTTAAATTTTCAAAGGCGGGTGTCATAGCATCAACAAACGCATTTCTGAAGAGATTCCATATCAGTTCCCAGGTCCCTATCTTTATATTGTCCAGGTTTCCGGTAATATCGGTTTTCGTGGCCACCTGATCCCTCGGCACATTTTCCAATAGAGAAGCAACCGCACTCACCACACCCTCATATAACTGTTGAAAGATATTGTCGGCTTTGTCCTGTGAAAGATCGTAAATTTCAGGTTTATCGAAAAATGGCTTTATATACCCCTGGACCCGGCCACCATCAGTATGTAATTCAGAAATTAACGAAAATTCCCCGCTTTTAACATCAAACCCTGCAAAGGCTTTGAATGCGTCGTTTAAGGTGGTCATATCTGTTTTATCAATTTTCACTTTTATATTAAAATCAGGATGTTGCACCTCTGGCCGGAATCCTCCTTCGATTGACGTCTTCCCCTTTCCCATAAATTTCCCGAAAAGTTTCAATTCTCCTTTTTGGGTGATTTTTGGAGCTCCCACCCCGGTTACCTGGAGATCCACATGATTCAAAAAAATCTTATACGGGGGGATCGTTGTTTGGTTTTTATACCCAAATTCGCCATTTTTCACCGATGCGGAGTCTATCGCCACCTTGAAGGGGTCTTGGGATTTTTTTGAATCATCCGTGTCTTGCGTTGGAGACTCCTGCTGGGCCTTTTGTGCCTTGGTAGGAGAATGTTTCTCCACATAGTTAATATATGGATTTTCTATTTCTAACCTGACAATTTGGGCCATGTTTGCCCAAGGGGAGTATTCGATATGTCCCTGTCCGTTCAGCGTTCCAGAATGTATTTCCACATTGACAAGGGAGGAGACAGGAAGAAACGACTGTAGTTGGACATTTTTCATATCAAAATCTACTGAGATCCCTGGAAACGGTTCAGCCAAGAAATCGGCTTTTCCCGAAATACTCACAAACCCTGCTTGGGGAAGAGATCCTTCCAGATGGACGGTTGTGGGATATTCTCCTTTTTTCGAACGAATATTCTGTATATTTTCAATATTTAATTGCAGACTTGTCATTTCCAAAGGCGGATGCTCAGACTGACCTCGATATGAAAAGGAGCTATCTTCTACTCGAAAAGTATTAATGGTGACGGGATACAATGCGTATAAGGCCTCTTGCCAACCTTTGTCTTTGAGTTCTGTTGTATCTTTAACCTCTTTTTCGGCCTGAGGGTAGGCAAAGACCACTTTGGCATTTTTAATAAGGTGATCACTGACAATCTCCATTTTGAATAATTGCGTCCACTGGATACTGGCGCTCCAGAAGGGAATGATGAGTAGAGGAGGCTCTGGGTATGTTTCTTGTCGTAACGTCAAATTTTCAAAGTCAATGGAGAAACCAAGTGGATGAAAATCAATGGTCTCTAATTCAACCGTATAGCCGTCGAGTTGTTTATTGAGATTTGATTCAATGTATGCCCGCAACGGTTCATCAATAAAAAATGACGTGACCACCAGGAGCAGTAGGATGAAACCCATAATCCCCGACGTGAGGAGAAGGGCACGGATCCACCATGGTCGTTTTTTCGGAGACCCCATTCTTTATTTATCGCCCTACTCGTCATCCCCATCGTGGAATCTGTAATGTCAGGCAATATCCGTGGATTCGTAATTTCAGAGGCCGTATTGTTTTTAAAGACTGAAGATTCCGTTTCTCATTCTTTAGATGAAGAATCCCCGCCCAGCCTCCGAGGCGGGGACTTCCGGTTCATGACGGGTCAAACTAAGGAGATTGAACCATCAGATCATTGTCGACTCGCTTGACGCCTTTGACTTGCTTTGCCAGGCGAACCGCTTCCGCTTTGTCCCCTTCAGTTTTGGCTACACCCATAAGATGAACAACACCCTTTACGGTTTCAACCTCTACTCGAGACAATGAAGAGGGTTGTTGATTCGCGAGTTTGGTTTTTACGGCGGCCGTTACACTGGCATCATCAACGTAATCTCCAGTAGTCTGTCCGGTCATAGATTGGCACCCCACCAACAATCCCATTACCACCGCAATCCTTAAAAAAGTTTGAATGACCTTCAACATGGTCTGCCTCCTCTAATAATTGTTGTCATAAGAGAACATGTCAAAGTGTTCTCACATGATAAATATCACTCATTCTACTAAATGGGAGCTGATACGCTTCAAGAGACAAAACAGCCTCCTTTCTTAAAATTTTGTCTTAAATTTTCATTTTTGTGCGCTGTATCATAAACACTATCGCGAATTGGAACTTGAAAATACTCAGGTGTTTTTATCCGGTGTGTTATGCATGGCCTCACCCGATTCTGGGACGGAGGCACCCCCGCAACACAGACGAATCGGTCCGATCTCAACAAGCAAAAAAACCTATGCCAATATTACTTAACGAGTTAACCAAATGGTGGGGCCACATATTCATGGACTCCGAAGATGTATCCCCAATCTTGAACAACCACATTCCAGGACTTTCGACTCCATGGATCTTGTAAAAGAAGCCAAACAATCCGTTAAAAGCCGACCGGTGGAAAAACTCCTTTCGCCCTTGGAGGAATTCACCAAACAAAATGCCTCCGGTGGTATCGTGCTTTTGGTTTGCACCGCAATCGCCCTGGTTCTCGCCAATTCGAACTATGGCGACCATTATTCGGCATTTTGGGAACTCCCTTTTACCATTGGTATTGGCACTTATCTATTAGAAAAACCCTTATTACTGTGGATTAATGACGGATTAATGGCCATTTTCTTTTTTGTCATTGGACTCGAAATCAAACGGGAAATATTAGTCGGAGAATTATCCGAACCCCGTCAAGCTATTCTTCCCATTGCGGCTGCTTTTGGGGGAATGGTTCTTCCGGCAGTGGTATACCTCCTGCTTAATTTCCAAACGCCCTACAGCTCAGGTTGGGGAATTCCCATGGCCACCGATATTGCTTTTGCCATTGGCCTCCTGGGTCTATTGGGTTCGAAGGTTCCCTTTTCGGCTAAAATTTTCTTGACTACTCTGGCTATCGTTGACGATCTCGGAGCTGTTCTTGTTATTGCATTTTTCTACACCTCGGATATTTCATGGATCAGTCTGGGGACTGGCTTAGGATTTTTAGCAATCTTAATGAGTGCAAACCGGTTGGGAATCCGTTCTCCATTTATTTATGGCCTATTCGGGATTGGTGGTCTTTGGTTGGCGTTTCTTTTTTCGGGTCTTCATCCCACGATTGCGGGAGTGCTTGCGGCTTTTTCTATTCCAGCCACTTCAGCCATGACCAAAAATGAATTTGCTCATAAAAGCAAAAAGTTTAGTCAGGAATTCCAAAGGGCTGAAGTTCCCGGGGTTTCAGTTTTGGAAAATAAAGAACAGGCGCAAGCGATTCATGCGCTTGGAACCGCCAACGATTTGATCCAACCTCCGCTTCAAAAACTCGAACATGCCTTATACCCGTGGGTCACGTTCGCCATCATGCCAATTTTTGCTTTGGCCAATGCGGGAGTGGTGATTACTACCGACTTTTCTTCACTCGTCAGCAATACCCTCTCACTAGGAATTGGGCTGGGATTATTACTCGGCAAGCCCTTAGGCATATGCCTTGGAGCCTGGTTGGTGGTCCGATTTGGCAGTTCTGATCTTCCATCCCACCTTCATTGGCGTCAAATTATTGGTTTGGGGTTTATGGGGGGTATTGGGTTTACCATGGCTATTTTCATTGCGACGTTAGCTTTTCACGAATCTTCCGATCTACAAACGGCTAAATTAGCTATTTTAATCGCATCCTGCCTTTCTGCCTGTATTGGCTTACTCCTGTTATCAAAATCAACTCAAACGCCCAACGGGAAACGGACTTCATAGCGCAATCCCGCATTGAGTTCTCCTAGCCAATTCCTCCCTTCTTATAAAATGTAGAATTTCAAACCAGGGTTTTCCCCAGGTCTCCGTTAAAATTTTTTCGGATAGATTTTGTCTATCCTAGGTTTCTCAATATTAAATTAGCCAAAGGAGCGTTCCATGCCTTTCACAAACATTTTGCAACAACCGTCAAAGATTCCATCCATCCAGGGCTCCAGGAGGGGCTCAGGTCTGTATGGAGTGTGCTTTTTGACTGGATGTCTGATTTTTTCCGGTGTAGCCTTCGCCCATGAAGGGAATGACACGAAAGGTAGTGAATCCCTGTCCGGGGAGCGTGTCTTAAGCGGGACTGTGGAGGAAGTCAGAGGGGAGCAGGCCAAGGTGGACACAGGGGAAGGTCAACCTCGATATCTCCCCATGAATCTCCGTGCGGAGAAAGGGCTCCCTGCTCTGAAAAAGGGAGATCGCGTTGAAATAACCGTCAACGATCAAAACCTCATTGTAGATGTTCATCTGGCAGGTGAAGAATCCCATCATCGAACCATACATGGTGTGCTGGCCCAGCCACTGGTGACCGGACACGAAAAGGCCGTCATTCAGTCGAAGGAGGGTCAGGAGGAATCGCATAAGATCAGTTCAATGGCCATGAGTAAAGTGGCTTCAATTCCGGTTGGGGCGGAAGCCACATTCCTCATTGATGAAATGGATCAGATCGTTGATGTGACATTTGAAAGCCAGGCAGAAGTGGACAAAGCCCAACATCTTGCGAAAAAGAAATCTCCCCTGAAAGCGAGTTTTAAAAAGGTTTCGGGAATCCTGAAACAACCACTGAAAGACAATACCGTTTCCGTTCAACCGGATGGGAAAAAGGAACAACGATATGAAGTGCGGCCTCTGATTCAGGAAAAGTTCAAAAAACTTACTTCAGGGCAAGAAGTCGTTCTTTTTGTGGATGATGAAAATAAGGTCACCGATGTGGCTTTTGTAGAGAAAGAGTAAAAGTCCATTTCACAATCGAATACAATCAGAAGATTGGAAGAAGCCAAAGACTGTTCGAATTTTACGTGAATTTATAAAGAGGTAAATCAACCCAAAAGGCTTGGGGAACACCAGCAGGCATACAAACATGGGTAAATGCCTGCGCCCAGAGGTACACAGAAATAACCAAGCTTTCACGTTCAAAAGGACAACGAACAATGACGCATGTTCTTATTGCCGGGAACACCGGACCTTAAGGATCAGCTTTGCAATGCCGGATTTATCCAACTCCCCTAACTCCAGCTTCACAAATCGCTGATATTGTTCCAAAGTCCATTTCGCCAGAGGCAAGTAGCCCCACGGATTCAGCCAGCCCATGGGCAATGCCAGAATCATTGGCCTCATGAGCTATAGAGAAATAACATTCGTGATCACATTGAATCTGGAGCAAAACGATTGGAAACCTCAATGGGGATAATCACCTGAGAAGCTGCATACAGGGCATTAGTCATAAAGGTCTCTAAATTCTGAGAGGAATAAAGAAATTTTTTATTTATTTAAGAAATCCGATCTGGAAAGTGCTGAATGCAAACCCATCAGGGCCCTTGCTCCATTTTTCATGTTGGGTTCTTGCACGAAAGTACGATCCGGCATCGGTCTTGTGATTTCCTCTAGAAAGTCATCCGAAATAGAACTTTTCCCCTGGACTGCACATTTATTCCAGGGAATCGTGAGTGAGAGCCACAGCCTTGATCTGGGCGTGGACTTTTTGACCGGGATGGAGTTTGAGGGTAGCCAACGATTTTCGGGTAATGGTGGCCAGCAAAGGGCAACCAATGTCCAACTTGATGTCGACAAAAGGTTGACCAGCCTGAATGGGTCCGATTTCCATCACGGTCGCCACTAAGACATTCAGGACACTAGTTTGAAAAGCAGGTGGATTTGCGATAAGACTGACGTCCCGGGCCAGAATCTGCACACGTAAGGATTCTCCAATGCAGTAATTTTGGTGGGGCACTGACAACTGTCCTCCGGAAAAATTGAGAGTGGTGAGCCCGTATTCCAAATCATGTTCCGCCACACGAGTGTCAATGATTGCACCAATATGGCCGTCCGGGATGACACGGCGACTGCCTACTTGAGAAAAGACCTCAGCAAGAGGCCCGATAGCGACCACGCTCCCCTCCTTCAGCAGGATGAGGGTCCTGGCCAGTTGCACCACTTCATGCAGAGCATGACTCACGTAGATTATGGGAATCCTGAATTCCTTATCCAGCCGTTGGATAAATGTCATGATTTCCCGCTTTCGTTGAACATCTAGCGAACTGAGCGGTTCGTCCATGAGGAGCAAGCGCGGGCTGGTTAATAATGCGCGGCCAATGGCCACTCGTTGTTGCTCCCCGCCGGACAGATGGGTTGCCCTGCGTTCCAACAGAGAGTCTAAACCCAGAATCGCGACAACCTGATCGAGTGAAACACGACGTTCCGATTCCGGTATCCGTTTCCATCCGTATAGTAAGTTCGATTGGACGCTCAGATGAGGAAACAAGCGAGGCTCTTGAAATACGTAACCAACCGGACGTTGCGAGAGCGGAAGAAAGATGTGTGTGGTTTCATCCTGCCAGACGTGCTCTCCCAGGGCGAGAAATCCGGTCGGCGACCGTTCCAATCCGGCGAGACAGCGCAAGAAGGTGCTCTTGCCGCATCCGGAAGGACCGAATACGACCGTGATCCCTTCGGCGGGTACACTCGCCTTCACCTGCAGATGGAATGAGGGAAAGACTACCTCGAATCTGGCTGTCAACTCGCTCATGAGACGTGGATAGGTAAGCGACGGTTCACCGTATAGACCATAAGAAGGACCAGAAATGAAAAGACGAGGAGCCCTGCCGACAGCACATGAGCCTGGGTATATTCCAACGCTTCCACATGATCGTATATGGCAATGGAGAGCACCTTCGTTCTCCCTGGAATATTCCCGCCGACCATCAAGACTACGCCGAATTCGCCAAGAGTATGTGCAAATCCAAGGACAATGGCCGTGAGATATCCGCGAGAGGCCATGGGAGAAGCAATGGAAAGAAATGTGTCCAGCTTTGAAGCCCTGAGCGACCAAGCCGCCTCTAACGGCTTTCTCCCGATTGACTCAAAGGCGCCATGCAAGGGTTGAACGACGAAAGGGAGCGAATACAAGGCAGAAGCAATGACGAGTCCGGTAAAGGTGAATGAAAGCGCCGATCCGGTTACCGCCTGCGAGGCGCTCCCGATCCATCCATGGGGACCCAATAAGACCAGTAAATAAAATCCGAGCACGGTGGGGGGCAATACGAGAGGCATGGCGACAATTGCCTCAACTACCGTCCGGGCTCGGGATCGGGTATGTGCAAGCCACCAGGCAAGGGGGGTTCCAATGATCAGAAGCACGATCACCGTCACCCCAGCCAGGCGCAACGTCAGCCAGAGAGGTCCTAAATCCACCTCAGATAATGTCATGGCTCCCTATGTAGCATTATCACCTTTGGAATGGAAGTTCTTTTCTCATTGGTCGATATGTGGTCGATTATGGCAGCCCATAGCCAAATCGCTCAATAATGGCCAGGCTTTTCTCTCCTTTGACATAATCCAAGAATGCTTTGGCGACTGTATTGTTTTCCCCAGTCTTTAAGAGGACAGCTTCTTGTGCTAGTGAATCGTGAAAAGAAGTTGGCACATCCCACCGGCTGCCGCTTTCGTTGATTTTGGGATCCAGTACTTGGGAAAGGGCGACAAAACCAAGTTGAGCATTCTTTGAATACACGAATTGAAAAGCCTGTCCGATGTTTTCCCCCTGAACGATCCGATCCTTGAGGGATTCCCAGATGCCCATCTTCTTGAGTGTTTGTTCGGCAGCCCTGCCATAGGGCGCAGTCTTCGGATTGGCAATAGCCAGATGATCAAAGTGGCCATCTGATAGAACATGGTGTGCCTCGCCTTGAACCACCTTCGAATCTGAACTCCATAAAGTCAGACGCCCCACAGAGTAAACAAACCGGCTTCCCTTAACTGCCAAACCTTCTTTTTCCAACAATTGTGGGCGCTCGGCATCTGCTGAAAACAAGACATCGAACGGTGCACCGTTTTTGATTTGTGCATAGAGTTTTCCGCTCGATCCGGAACTGACCAGTATCGTGTGCCCCGTGTCTGTCTGAAAACTCGTGATAATTTCGTTAAGAGTCGCCAAAAAATTCGCGGCCACGGCCACCCTGACTTCCTCGGCGGCGGCGGTCGTTACACAAACATAAAAAAAGAACATGAGGGCAAAATTATGGACTCGGAGAAACATTATTCACCTCCCAATTCAATAGATGTCGCCAGATGGCTCAGCCTATAGAACAGGCTGACCCTGATTTATGACTTGGAGCCTTTTCACAATCTGATACGCATGGAAAGATAAAAATAATCGGTATCCTTGTTCCCGCCTTGAGGTAAATTCGCCGAAGTGGGAAGCCGATCGAAATAGGATCCCTTGAACCAATGATCGTATCCGACATCGAAATCCAGATTTTGGCTGACAGCCCATTGCACACGTAATTCCAGGTCATGCCCTAAATAGTTTCCTGCTCCTCCCGAGGAATCTTGTAATAAACCCCCTGTGTAAACCGCACGCGCTTGCGCCAAATACCAGAACCGTTGCTTGACTTGCACCGTCCAGTTTTTGGCAGGATTGACAATCATTCTCCAACCGGGGGAACTGATGTTGGAACGGAGAAACGGTCCAAAATTTCCGGAAGGCATTAAATCAAATCGCCTGGCACCAAATAGGGGATCAAAGTCTCCGTTCTGGCTTCCACCCGGAGTCCGGGTGCCGCTAGCATAGGTATACTGCATCAAAAAACGAGGAGTCCAGGGCAGATGAAACGTATATCCCACTTCAGCATTGGGATTGTAAGCAAAATGATCGACCTGGCCTAAGCGTCCCACTTGAATGGCCCCCTCAAATTCATAATCGAATTCACCAATTGCAGGATTCTTGAACAGACGAAATCCGTACGTCCCATATGTACGATGAAGGTTCGTATTTTGTTGTCGTTGATCGTTTAATCCGTAATAAAATGCATTGATATTCATCCAGGGGATCTGAAGATTTTCCACATACGCGCCCCAAAATAAAAACTTGTTGTTCTGCTCGTCGAGTTCGACCTCGTTGCGAATGACAGGTTCGACAAGAAAAGTTCGGAATCGCCAAATTTTTTCTTTCTCAATCTGCCAATGAAGTCCGTCGAAAGCATTCGTGGTATTTCGAAAATCATTGCGGGCGATATACCGACGGTTTCCAAAATCCAGAGTCAGACGCCCGAAATGTACGTCCGTTCGCAATCCGCTTCCTAACACATTGTCCAGGGTCAATGACCCGAATACCTGCAAAATGTCCCATTCATCGACCGTCGTGTTATTCACAAAATCTCCAGGCTTGTCATTCCCGTAAGCACGAGAATCCTGTCCTTCAAAGAGAAATCGGAAGGGGCCATTACTCAATCCGAAGCGCACCCTTGACCGCAAGGCCACCTGGGAATCAGTTCGCCCGCCTCCAGCTACTTGGGTTGATCGCCAGGGATGATCATAGCTTTCGAATCGCGTACGGTTTTCAATGCCCAAGTCAACAAAATCTGGCAGGCCCATTGCCGTCTTCAGATACCGATTCCATTGAGTCTCCTTGTCTTGGATAAGGACGGCATCAGCCGTTTCCCTCCAATTTCTTCCGTTTTGTGCTTCTGCCCGATCCTTAATTTGTTTAAAAAAATTCCCATAAGCTGAACCCGTTTCAATGGTTAAGGAAGAGGGATTCGAAAATGCCGGCTCCGCAGCCAAAGCTACCGTGAAAATAATTACCATGGCCATTCCTAATCCAGTCACCATCCAGACTTTCACGTGACTTGCCCCTATTCCCATTACCCCACATTCTTCTTTGGGCGTTAGAATGATCAAAAAACGAAAAAGCATTAGCAATATTTTTTGTGTAATGTAATTTTAAAATTCACTTATGTCAAGTTTAAATTACATCTATCCAATTCTTTCTCTTGGTCACGAATGGCAGGGCATTTTTGAATTATCCGTGACTATTCTATTTCGTCCGGAGAATCACACGGATGAAATGATTTTGGGATGAGGGAAAACATCCCGGGACACCGAAAACACTTTGTGGATGGTGGAATATTAAAAGAGGCTGGGCGATCTTGTTACTCAGGGATTCACATCTCGGAGGATTTAAATATCGAGAGGAAGAAACGAGGAGAGACAGTTCCTTGTGCAGGCGAAGGAGACCTATTCGAATGATTGCCTCCCTTCCTCGATGATGTGCCACCCTGTATTTGTCATAATGAATTCGCTGACAGATCCGGTTGGGACATCGTGATTGCCATATCGTTTCGTCATCGGGATATTCGCTGCATACCCAAGCAATGCCGCACAAATATCGCCATGCGAGACAATCACGACAGACTTTTCAGGAAATTTTCCAACCAGCTTATTCAAGCTACCTCTAGCACGAAATTCCCCATCTGATAGAGACTCTCCTTCTTCAGGACGTGGATCCTGTCCCAGTGCCCACTGTTTCTCTCGCCAGGCCCATGAAATCTGATTCCCATCCTGACTTTTTCCCCCACGCAAAGAGGCAAAAGCCGGATCAACCTCATATCCTTCCTTCAATCCAATGACCTGGCCAATAGCTTGAGCCGTCTCACGCGTTCGACCCGCAGGAGAACTCAGAATGGCAACAATGCCTTTATCCTTGAGAAAATTTCCTATTGCGACCGCCTGTCTTTGCCCTTCATCTGTTAGCGTGTCAAGCTCTTTCTCTGGAGTCCAGGGTACGTGCACCACATTATTCTTAGCTTCAGCATGTCGTACAAGGTAGACCCTCAGAAGGACCTTCCCATGAATCACCGGGTCGATGTCTTCATGAATAATTCTTGAATGACACCCATTCACAAAAACTAGAAATGTGAGAAGAATGATTTTCATCGTTAATCAGGGAAACTTTCCCACAGGGAGCTGAGTTACGTAGGGGTGTTGGCGGGTATTTCCCTAGGAATCGGAATAATGTGTGTGCCTGCCCGAATTTCGTCGCTTCCCCTTATCACAACGAGATCACCCGATTGCAGAGCGCCAAACACTTCAATCATTGAGCCACTCTTTGATCCCTTTCGGACAGGGATCCATTCCACCAGGTTTTCCTTGACCATTAGTACAAAAACGGTTTCCGTCGTGGTGACAACCGCCGTGGCCGGTACAAACAAGGTCGAAGTGGATCGGCGAATCGTCCAGCGGACCTCCGGGAACATTCCCGCCGCCAAGCGCATCGTCGGATTATGCACGTCCATCTCCACGGGCATAGATCGGGTTTTAGGATCTACCGATTGAGCAATACGAGACACCACTCCCTGAAAAATTTCCTCCGGATAGGCCGGCACGCTAAATGTCACGGTTGCCCCTTTAGCAATTGACCCGACATACGCTTCCGGAACTGGAACGACCAATCGCAAATGAGCAATTTGCTCTAACCGTAACAACGATGAGGCGCGACCGCCTCCGCCGTCCGGCCCCACCACAGCTCCCGGATGAATATTCCGTTGCGTGATTACTCCATCGAACGGCGTCACCACCCGCAAATATTTTTCCATTTCTTGTAACGATTGGAGACGGGCTTTCAGGGCTTCCTGATGATGTTGGGCCAATTCCAAATCGTTTCCGGCGACGATTCCTGGCGTGGAGGAAGCGGATTGAAGACGGGTATACGTGATATTGGCCGCACGAAGCTGGGCTTCCGCTTCCCTCCTCTGCGCTTGCAACTCTGGTGCGCGTAATTGGATGAGGACATCCCCTTTCTTCACTCTTGCCCCACGATCTACTTTGACGGAATCAACGATTCCTGTGATCTTGGAGGAAAGATCGACGCTCAAAAAAGGAAGCAATTCCCCCGGCAAGGGAATCGTCTCTTTCAGATGTTGGCTGGAAACCGGCACCACTTCAACTGAAAGCTGTTGAGCAATGCCCGCAGGGATTCCTGATAGTTCCAGGGAAGGAGTTGAGGAAGAAGAGCCCGTGGGCTCTTGAGGAATACGCCCTTCGTTGCTCAGAACCATCACACCGGCGGCAATAAGTCCCAGCAACACCAGCCCGATTCCGATCATCTTGCCTGACATAGCAACTCCCGGCTAATTGGGAACCGTGACGCGCGATGGTTCATAATGGACACTCATTGGATCGTCGGGGTCTAATGAGGGCGAATCGATGGCTCCCCCCTTCTCCAGAATCGCATATATTGCGGGCAAGATCAGCAAACTGGAGACGGTAGCAAGTAATAACCCGCCAATCACGGCCTGTCCCAGAGGGGCCACCTGCTCCCCTCCTTCCATGATGCCCAACGCCATCGGCAACATTCCGACGATCATGGCCAACCCGGTCATGAGGATCGGGCGAGCCCGACTGCATGCTCCTTCCCGGGCAGCTTCGAGCGATGAGAGTCCATGTTTTCGATAATGTTCGGCAAACGACACGAAAAGGATCGCATTCGCCACAGCCACCCCCGTGGCCATAATGGACCCCAAAAACGACTGAATATTCAGCGTAGTCCCGAAAAGTGCCAGCCCCAGCACGACTCCCATCAATATCGCAGGCGTCGTCAGCAAGACCACCAAGGCGCTTCGCCAGGATTGAAAGTTCGCGGCTAAGAGCAGGAAAATCGTCAGCAATGCCAGGGCCAATCCCAATTGGAGGTTGACGAACATCTCCTTCATCGGAGCGATTTGCCCTCGAACGTCCACTCGAACCCCTTTGGGAGGAGGGCCGACACGCTTCAACGCGGTTTCAATGTGTTCCGCGGCCCGTCCTAAGTCTTCTCCCGTCACATTGGCCACAATCGTGACCATCCGTTGCATGTTATACCTGGCATACTCACCGATAGAGGTTCCGGGAATGACTTCTGCCACGTCACGAAGCAATGGCCCTCGTCCCCCTTCCAACATCACAGGAAGATTGAGCATATCCTGTACGGACCGGAATTCCGATTGAGGAATTTCCACCTGCACCTGATAGGCCCTTCCAGATTTGGGATCACGCCAATAAATCGGTTCCACAAAACGGGTTGAGGAGGTCGCCGAGACCACCGCCCTGGCCACTTCACCGGCCGTCACACCAAGCTGGCCCGCTCGCACTCGATCCACGCGCACTGCCAGGGTGGGATAGTCCAAGGGTTGCCCGAAGCGCAGATCTCGAATGGCAGGGAGATGCGAGAGTTCCTCTCGCACTCGTTCCGCATATGCCCGGTTGGCCTCCACATTCGGTCCGCTCATCGCGATTTCAATTGGGGTCGGGGATCCCATGCTCATGACCTGGGTGACAATATCACCGCCCTCAAAGGTATAACGCGTCCCAGGAAAGCGTTTTGGTAACAGTTCCCTCAATCGTTCTTTCACCTGCTCCAAGGAAACATCGGAACCCGGGTTCAGCGCCACCAGCAAGACCGCTTCATGAGGTCCACTGCTCCACATATACAGGGTATTCACGGGATAACTCGACGGATGAACTCCCACAAATCCCAGGCTAATATTTATCCGTTCAGGGCCGATTTCCTGTTTAATCGTCTCCAAAATCTCCTTCGTCAACACTTCCGTTCGTTCGACACGGGTTCCATCCGGAGCCAGAATTCGCAATTGAAATTGGCCGGTATCGACCCGAGGAAAGATATCCAACCCCAGCCTGGCACCTAAAACAAGGACAGTCGTGATACTGAGTAACAAATAGCCTATGAGGACCAGCCACTTATAGTTCAACGTCCATTTCAGAACATTGACGTACCAGACCGGGGTGGGTGGACCTTCTCTCACCGCGACTCTGGGATGTCCACCCAAAAGCCACACAGCCAGGACCGGTACTAATGTCGTGGAAAGGATATAGGAGGCCGCCATGGCGAATCCCACGGACAATGCCAACGGAACAAACAAGGCTTTGGCGACCCCGCTCATAAAAAACGACGGGAGAAACACCGCGAGAATACACAGCATGGCCAAGAGAAGAGGCACCACCACTTCCCCGCGCGAGTCCTTGACGGCCCTCGCTACACTCTTCCCTCGAGACAGATGGGCATGCACATTTTCGATGGTGACCGTGGACTCATCCACCAGAATTCCCACGGCCAGCGCCAGCCCCCCTAAGGTCATGATGTTGATGGTCTGTCCGATTGCCCACAAAGCCACCACCGCGGACAAAAGTGCAAATGGAATGGTCACCACGACAATCGCCGCACTCCGCCAACTCCGGAGGAAGAACAACACCACCATTCCCGTCAACATGGCCCCCAGCACGCTTTCCACGACAACGGCATTGACCGCATTGGTGACATAGGTGGATTGATCGAACTCAAAACTGATCTGGATGTCATCCGGAACTGCGGCTCGAAACGTCTGGAGTGAGGCTCGAATACGGTCCACCACCGCCATCGTGGACGCATCGGCCCGCTTCGTGACCGGGATGTAGACCGTGCGTCGCCCATCGACCATGGCGTAACTGGTGACGATATCCTCCCCGTCTTCCACCGTTCCCACATCCCGCAGGAAGACCGTGGGGCCTGCTCCCAGGCGGATGGGCAACCGCTCCAATTCCTTGATATTCTCGACGACAGAATTCACGGGGGTGAAATAGGCCAGATCGCCAATCCGCACATTGCCCGCAGGCATAAGCATATTTCCCGTTCGCACGGCTTGCACCACTTCCTCGGGCGACATGCCGAATGCCCGCAACCGTTCAGGGTCTACCCTGACCACGATCGTGCGCGCCGTCCCGCCAAAGGGCGGAGGGGCCGACACTCCGGGAATCGCTGAAAACATCGGCCGCACTCTAAATAACGCCAGATCTTGAATGTCTTTGAGATTCCGCGAATCGCTTTGAAACACCAAATACCCGACGGGAACACTGCCGGCATCGAACCTGGATATAAATGGGGGCAGGGTTCCGGGAGGCATGAAGGCGCGGGATCGATTCACATAGGCGACGGTTTGCGCCAAAGCCTGATCCATATCCGTGTCAGGGTGAAAAAACAATTTCATCAATGCGGCACCCTGAATGGATTTGGATTCAACGTGTTCAATGCCGGTGAGATACAGAAAGTGATATTCGTAAAACGAGACCAGATGCGCCTCCATCTGGGCGGGATCCATGCCGCCATAGGGTTGGGCCACGTAAATGGCGGGCAAACCCAAATTCGGAAAAATATCGATGGCCATCCGTTTCACCGCCAAATAGGAAAACAGAGCCATGCTCACGACCAACACAATAATGGTCAGGGGCCGCCGTAGTGCAAAAAGGAGAAGCTTCATTTTTTAATGGGAGAGGAGGAGGAAGGTCTGACAAGCTGTAAAAATTGCGAAAGATCCCCCTGGGCGCCTGACAAGGCTAATAAGGCTTTCCAGATACCAAGACGCGCCCGCGCATCATCCACGGCGGCCTGCACCACCAACCGTTGCGCCTCCGATACTTCCACGACTGTGGCTAGGCCGGCTTTAAATTGGGCTTCCGCTTGGGATTCTGTCTGACGGGCTGCTTGCAATTGAATGGGTGTGTTCTCGGCGATGCGTCTGGTGCTTTCCATGATCACCCGGGCTTTCACCTGCTGACCGGTCAGCTCTTGAATCACCCGATCATAGCGGGCCGTTTCGGCCACAGTGCGATAATGCTCCTGTTGTTTTTGTGCGCGGATGGCCGCGACATCCAAAAGCGAAAACGTCGCCGTCAATCCTACCGCCCAATTCGGCACATCGGGCAATAACCCCTCTCCTCCGCCATCCCGGTTGCCCCTGTTGTCCCACCCACTGCCACGGCTGAAAAATGTACTTTCCAAGTTAAATTTGGGAACCCAGGAATTCGCTAAGGCCTCTTCCCGTTTTTTAGGAATTTCGGCCGCGGCCTTTTGGACCAGAGCCAAAGGATGCTGTGCAGGGTCTACGTGTAAAGGGATGGTCTCTTCCGGAAAGGCCCGAAGGGAGGGGTCTTGGATGGAAAGTTGAGCATCCGCTTGATTGAGAAGTTCCGCCAGGGACGCGAGGCTGGAACGCTCGATTTGTTCGGCTTCCAGTAACTGTGTTTTTGCCACCGCCGTTTCGGCCTGGGCTCTGGATCCATCAACTCCGGCCCGCAATTGATTTTTCACCAGCACCTCCACCGTTTTGGCAAAGACGACTCGACGCTCTAAATTCGCTTGCAAGGCTTGGCGGGATTCCTGCGCCATCATGACATTTATGTAGGCATCGCCGACCGCCAGAGCCACTTCAAGTTGGGTCAGTGTGACAAAAGCCTGGGAATGACGCTCCATGGCTTTGGCCGTGCCGACCTGGGCCGACCGCAATCCAAAATCAAACGGTTCCCAGGCCAGCAATATTCCTGCGGCACTACCCCAGCTACTACTGGAGGAATTCCGCCCCAGGTCCGGTCCGGAAATCGGCTGAAAAAAGGAATTGGGGAAAAACATCCCCGACACGTTATTAAACGTGGAACGGGTTCCCTGCAGGCCGATTTCCACCCGAGGCAGATAGGTGGTTTGGGCTAAATCAATGCCTGACTGTGCTTCTTGTTGCTTGGCAAGAGATTCCCGCACCGCAGGATAATGCTCCAGGGCATATTCAATGGCTTGCAGCAAGGTCAATGGAGCGGCCGGCAGTTCCGGTGGTTGCCCATGAGCAGATTCGATTCGCCCATGGGAACACAACACGAATACGACCATGAAGAAAGTGATGACATTCATGTGAGACCCTCGTTTTTGGACATGGCGTTCATTCCCGTTTTATGTGTGTATGAATGCCCTAAAAAAGGAACGGATGTATGCGGAACGTTCTTTGTTCCTCTTCATCATTTTTGGACAACTCGACACTCTTATCTTTGAAGGAAGAATGACCCTTTTCGGCGCATGGACTGTGTCAATCCATCGCGCCTTTCATCACTTCCTTTGTCAGTTCTCGTATTTGCCGGCGGGCTTGCGTCAAGGCCTTCAGCCCGGCGCGGGTAATGGTGTAGGTTTTTCGTCGGCGTCCCGACTGAAGCTCCGCATGGCATTGGAGATATCCCGCCGCTTCCAGTCCGTGTAAGGTGGGATAGAGCGTACCCGGACTCAATCGGTACCCATGACCGGACAATTCCTCAGCCAAATCGACACCACAGACCGGCTCCTCGGCGGCATGGTGCAAAATATGAATTTTTACGAAACCGAGGAAAAACTGTCTAACCATTTGCCCGGTGGGCTCTTGAATATTGGTTGGCATGGCGGCTTCAGATCTATGGGCAAACTTCTAATATCGGCAGTCGATATCGGAAAACGATATGGATACTATTTGATCAATCACCCCTTCTGTCAAGTTTTTTTTTAACGGGCGCATCCCGCCTGAACCTCTTCAGAAGGCGAATTATTTTTTAGCTCATCAGAAAATCATTTGAGTTAACCCTCATTCCGTTTCTCAATCCCCTCCTTTGTCAGGTGGGGGCAGGGGGAGGTAGCAGCAGCACTTTGCCACGCAAGGCCACATGTTCCTCTGGCCATCACGATGCGTACAGATCCAACACTCTACCCCACCTCAATTCTCCCCTTACAAAGGGGAGGACGGGAAAGACTTCTTGTTCACAGACAATCTGAGGGACGCTTTGACACCAGGTGACCCACACAAAACCCAGAAGAGCTTATTTTTTAAGGGGTAGAGGCAGCGAATTGAGGGCCATGAATCCCAAACCATCGGGGCATCCGCCCTTCTCCCGTCACCTTCCGAATTCCACACGTATTTCAGTTAATCGTGAGGGCCACGGCTGTGATTGGGACGTGGATTTTCGGGCAAGGATAGAGAAGCTAGAGGGTGGCTACCAAGGTTCGAGTGCGATTAGCCAGCGAGGGAAACCCAATATCCAATTTGATATCCACATAAGGGTTGATCGGACTCAATAGGTCCGATTCCCAAGACAACGGCCTCCAAGGCATTCAGCATTTTCGTTACAAAGGCGGGTGGGCCGGCGAAAAGACTACTAACCCTGGAAAATCAGCTTTCGTCAGGGTTTTCTATAAGGTCAGTGTCATGTATCGACAACCATCCCTTGGGAAAATCCAGGATGCCGTAGCCATTTACGTAGGGGAAGTATTTTGTCGTCTTGCGGTAATTTCAGCGGGGAATGAGATGAATCGCGGTGGCTTTGATCGTGGCGGTCACGTGTTCTCCTTCGGCAAGGCCCAACTCTCTGACGGCCAGCGGGGTCACCAGCGCCACGAGACGAAAGCCCACATCCAATACCACCCGGTCGAGTTGTCCGCTCGGCTGAATCTCGATTACATGCCCGTTGAGATGATTGCGCGCGCTGCTGGATGAAACAGGATCACGTTCCAATGCCACGTTCTCCCCTCGAATGCAGACATAGCAGGCTGCGAAGTCGTCATTGCCGGGTTCAAAAGCCACGACAGTCCGTGCGTCCATCCGCACATCCGCAAGCCCCGCCTCGCGGCGGACAACGTCGCCCGGAATGAGATTGTCCACACCGACCAATGACGCCACCTCGGGACGAGTCGGTCGGGTAAACACTTCAATCGGCGTTCCGGTTTGCAAGACTCCCCCTTCTGCCATCACCACGACGGTATCGCCGAGATACAAGGCTTCACTCCAATCGTGCGTGATTAAGATAGCCGGGATGCCGACCTTCTTGAGGAGTGTCCGAAGTTCCGTTCTCAGGCGGATTCGCGTGGGCAGATCCAATGCAGAAAGCGGTTCATCCAGTAACAGCAATCCGGGGTTTCTGGCCAGTGCCCGCGCAAGCGCGACCCGCTGTTGCTGGCCGCCCGAAAGTTGCTGTGGCCGGCGAGCCGCTATTTCCGTCAACTGCATGAGTTGAAGCAATTCCTCGATCCGACCGCGTCGCTCCGCTTTTGATCCTCCCGCCACGCCGTACCCGATGTTCTGCGCGACGGTCAAATGCGGAAACAAGGCATATTCCTGAAACACATAGCCCAGGGCCCGATGCTGAGGGGACACCATCACGCCTTGCTCCACATCGGCCCAAACCTGTCCGTCGAAGACAATCCGGCCGGCAGTCAGCCGTTCCAATCCGGACAGACAGCGAAGCACAGTGGTCTTTCCAGAGCCGGAAAGGCCGAAGAGAACCGCCACATGCCCCCCATCGGTCGGCATGGAAAAGTTCGCCCGGATGCGGGGTCCACGCGGATAGGTTTTGTCTACATCGACAACCAGTTCACCCGGCATGAGGCACGTTTTTCTCCCGATACATGTCCGGCCAGATTGCCCAGACATTGCGATTCACCGCATAGACCACTGACAGCACCGCAAATGAAAAAATCAGTAACATGAGTGCCGTCTGTCCGGCAGCGTCGAAATTGAACGACTGGACTTCGTCGTAGATCTCGATCGAGATCGTCCGCGTCACCCCTTCGATATTGCCTCCCACCATCAGCACCACCCCGAACTCACCCACCGTATGCGCAAAACTCAAGACCGCTCCCGTCAGAACCCCAGGCCACGATTGCGGGATAATCACCCGGAAGAACGTGGCGACTTTTGAGACACCCAGCGTCCACGAGGCTTCGATCAATTTGCGATCCACGGCTCCGAACCCGACGGTCAGGGGCTGCACGGCAAACGGGAAGCTATATAGGACGGAGGCCACGACCAGCCCTTCGAAGGTAAAGGGCAGGCGGTGGCCGATGATCTGTTCGATCCATTCCCCAAGTATACTTTGCGGCCCTAGCGCCACAATCACATAGAATCCCAGCACAGTGGGCGGCAAGACCAGCGGGAGAGCAACCACCGACTCCACGAGAAATTTCCAGCGCCGTTTCGAATACGTGAGCCAATAGGCAACGGGGATACCGATCAGCAGCAGGATCATGGCGGTGACCCCGGCCAGCCGGAGTGTGGTTTCAATAGTCGTCCAGTTCATACACCGTCCTTTTCCAAACAGAAATGCGGGCTATTCAGTGAAAATTTGACAGGGAAAAGGAATACGTGAATCGCGAGGGAGAAACTGTCAAACTATCCACCATGTCCTTTCCCTATCTTCTTACTTCTTACTCCTTACTCCTTACTTTTTCCTTCTTCTTTTCCATGCTCACGCTCGTCTTCAGGCATATAAAATCCGTACCGTTTCAGCACTTCGCGACCGGCCGGCGCCGCCACCCAGTCGGCAAACTGCTTGACTGTCTCGAAATTGCCGTTCTTTTTGGCCGTTTTGAGAATCACTGCTCCCTGCTCCATCCGGGGATAGGCGGTCAGCGGAATTTCCCAATAACGTCCGGCCTCCACCAGCGAAGGAGCGACGGCCAGGGACAGCGCAATGATACCGATATCCGCATTGCCGGACTGAACGAATTGTGCGGTCTGTGAGATATTCTCCCCAAGCACGAACTTTTCCTCTACCTTGTCATAGAGATCGAAATGTTTCAAGGCAGCCACGGCGGCTCGCCCATAGGGCGCATGCTTGGGATTGGCGATGGCAATCTTCTTGATCGAGGGATCCAGCAAGGCGTTCATGCCGAGTTCCTGGACATTGATGGAAGAGTCCTTGGGCACCCAGACCACGATCCGCCCGATCGCATAGGGAAACAGCGTGTTCGGCACGGTCAGATGCGCGTCCTCGAGTTTGCGCGGGAACCCGATATCTGCAGAAAAGTACAGCTCGAACGGTGCACCGTTGGATATCTGCATCATGAAATTGCCCGAGGACCCCAGGGACAGTTTCACATGATGACCCGTCTTCCGTTCGAATTCGGCAATGATATCCTTGATGGCAAAATTCAGGTCAGCGGCGGCCGCCACCAGGATCTTGGCAGCGAAAGCGTGACCGGAAATTCCGAGGAGCCCCAACGCGAACACCAGCGCCACAATTCGCGGCCCGATTCTTGACGATTTCAACAGTCGCATGGCCGTCCCTCTTTCATAGATGAAATGAATGATCCAGTCTTTCTTAAATTCTGATCCTCATAGAGAGGTAAAAATAATCCGTATCTTTTTTTCCTCCTTGGGGTAAATTGGCAGAGGCTGGCAGCCGGTCGAAATAGGACCCCTTAAACCAATGATCGTAACCCACATCGAAGTCCAGATTTTTGCTGACGACCCATTGCACACGAAATTCCAGGTCATGGCCTAAATAGTTTCCGGATCCACCTGCGGGATCTTGTAAGGCTATCCCCCCATTCAACGCGCTTCCTTGAGCCAGGTACCAAAATCGCTGCTTAAGTTGGATCCTCCACCCTTCCGCTGGTTCGACGATCACTCGCCAGCCTGGAGAACTGATGTTGGACCGGAGCCACGGTCCAAAAATTCCCGTGGGCATCAAATCGAATCGACGGGCACCGAACAGGGGATCAAAGGTTTCGTTTTGGCTGCCGCCTGGTGTGCGGGTTCCGCTAGCGTAGGTGTATTGCACTAAAAATCGGGGAGTCCAGGGCAAAGCGAACGTATACCCAATTTGACCGTTGGGATTATAGGCAAAATGATCGACCTGGCCTAACTGTCCTACTTGAACAGCCCCCTCCAATTCATAATCGATTTCACCGATCGCATCAGACTTGAAAAGGCGAAGGCCATAAGTCCCATACGTACGGTGAAGATTCTTATTTTGCTGTGTTTGATCGTTTAATCCGTAATAAAAGACATTGAACTTCAGCCAGGGGTTTTGGTGGTTTTCCAAATACGCACCCCAAAATAAAAATTTTTTGTTCTGCTCGTCGAGTGTGACCTCGTGACGAATGACCGGCTCCACGATAAAGGTGCGGAATCGCCAAAGCTTCGCGTTCGCAATCTGCCAATGAAAACCGTCGAAGGCGTTCGTGGTATTTCGGAAATCATTTCTGGCGATATACCGACGACTCCCGAAATCCAGAGTCATACGGCCGACATGCAAGTCCGTTCGCAAACCGCTCCCTAACACATTTGCCGCGGTCAATGAGACCAGTAGCTGTTGAATGTCCCATTCGTTGACCGTCGTAGTATTGACGAAATCCCCAGTGTGGTTGTTCTTATACGAACGCGAGTCCTGCCCTTCAAAAAGAAATCGGACAGGACCATTGCCCAATCCAAACCGCACCCTCGACCGGAGAGCGATTTGAGGATCAGTTCGCCCTCCTCCGAATTTTTGAGTGGATCGCCAGGGATGATCATAGCTTTCGAACCGCGTGCGGTTTTCAATTCCCAGATCGACCCAATCGGGCAAGCTCAAGGCAGTTTTTAGATAACGTGCCCACTCAAGCTCTCCTCGTTGGTTGAGGACCGCGTCAGCGGTTTCGATCCACTTTTTGCCGTTTTGTGTTTCTGCCCGCTCCCGGATCCCATTAATCACGGCAGGATAATCAGAACCGTCCTCTGTCATGCTTAAACCTGATGAAACGTGCGATGGCTCCGCAGCAAGAACAACACCACAAGAGAACAGTAGCGCGATCTCTAATCCCAACAAGATCCCGGCCTTTCCGTTGCTTTTCCCCTTCACCTGACAACTACTTTCATCTTCTCAAGATGATCAAAAATAAAACTGCCCTTAGTCGAAAATTTTCATATAAAGTAATTTTAAATTTACTATTTGTCAAGTTTGAATTACTTTTATTTTTTTACTTTCATTCATTGCCATTGCCTGTTTTGAATTTTTCATAACCAGCGATTGTCAATTTTGCGCAAAATATACCCGTCGGTACAAGATTATATTTCCAATGAGGCTGACAGATGATACCATTGCGATGAAAAAAGGCTGGAGAAACCTGTCGCCACGCCACACCCGCTCTGATGAGAAACTGAAAGAATAAAATGGCTTCATACATCCTCGGCAAGGAGATTGTCGACTTCAAAAGACTAGGCCGCATCACTTTCTTTCTTCAAAGTTACACGTTCTTTGGAGTGCGCTGTTCAAAGATGTACCTGGCGCTTCTCTAGTCAGAGAGCCGAATATGTATGTTGACAGAATGACAGGAATGTAAAACAAATATTTTTGACAGGAGTTGACTCACATGTATTGCCTTTTATTTCGTCATGGCATTGCCGTTTCTTCCGAGGAATGGAATGGATCGGAAAACGAACGCCCTCTCACAAAAGAAGGCATTACCAAAACCGAGCAGGCGGCGGGTGGACTGAAGCGAATCGGGATGGAGCCCACGCATCTCTTATGCAGCCCGTTAACCCGCACCCGACAAACAGCCGATATTGCCAATGAAATACTCCAGATCAAGGCAACGACTCAGCTTTGCCCTGAGCTGGTCTATGACCAATCCCCTATGCGGCTATTCCCGATTTTATACAAACTGCCCCAGGATGCTTTCGTCATGTGCGTTGGACATGAACCCCATCTTGGACAAACAGCCGCGTTGATGATTTTTGGAAAGAACGCCTCAAGTCTCTCGCTCAAAAAAGCTGGCGCCTGTCTTATTTCCTTTGATGGAAAGATTGAAGTTGGGGGAGGGCATTTAGAATGGTGGATGGCCCCTGCGCAGCTCAGAATGCTGCGCAAAGGGTCTCACTAACGACTCAACTGATAGGCGAAAGTTTCTATTGCACCCAAGGACGAACAGTTCGTTTTCAATGCATGATGAGAAAATCCAGTCGAACGTCTGAATTGACAACTGTCACCTTACTAGACCACAGAGCGTATCACTCCCATTTTTAAGGATCCATTGACAAGGACGCCTTCTTCTAGAAGAAAAACCGGCGCATCAATTTTTCCTTCCAATGTCGCCGGAGCTAGAAGCTGTAACTTTCGTTGAGCAACGAAGTCCCCTCGAAGAGGCCCCTGAGCCACAATGTCTTGAGCATTGACGGTCGCTTCAATTTTTCCATCTTTTCCCACTTGTATCAGATCGCTCCCATAAATTTCCCCTTCGACAAATCCATCGATTCGCGCCATACCTTGGACCTTCAACACCCCGCTCAATCGACATTTCTGCCCTAAATACATTTGAAAACCTTCCTCCTCAAGCCCCGCGGTTGATGATTGGAGAGCCGCTGTTTGATCTGATGATGCCATAACTCCTCCTTGTGGTTTGAATGTCACTTGATGTTTGAATGGGAACGGGAACATCAATCCTTGAAACCACTAGAGTAAGGAAAAATGTTAAAACGGGACTATTCCCAATTTGAGGGAGAGGACATCCCTCATTCCGGTCAAAAGGAATTTCAATTCGAAAAATAGGAATGAGAAGAGATTAGGAAAACGTCCAATTTCAGGGAAAGACAAGAGGAGAGGCGCGAAAAAAAGAGAAATCCCAAAAACTGGGAACCACGCGGCTACGGCAGAGTGAACTACAGACATTCACATCCGGAAGCCACGTTCATGATGAGTACCATCGAACGAATTCTGAGAAATCACAGAAAAAGGGAGCGAGGATATTTTGGGGTAAAAATCTAGATATCAGTGGACAGACAGCATCAGACATCATTGAGCTTGAAAACCAAACCGAACGTATACCAGTCGTCATCCCCGACACCTCCTATCCGTCATCCTCGCCGGTTGGTAACGGGGATCCATTCGGAGCGAAGAAGCAACGATAGATGTCCGATAACAAATGTCGGGCATGACGGAGAAGGGCAAAAAATCCCCGATTGCATGGCATCCTGAGTCAAACGAAGGATCTGACTGAATCGTGGGATTGTTCGTCCTGGGCACAGATTCTTCGCCAGGGGCTCAGAATGACAATCCCCACACAGAAGGATTTCTGTCATCCCCGCCGGTAGGTAGGGGGATCCATCCGGAAAGCCTCCTCATCCCCTTACGCTTCACGCCTGACGCTCTCTTTAAGATGGATTCCCGATACACAATGTCGGGAATGACGACGGG
>JBGSSO010000233.1:0-12783 GCA_041737015.1 Nitrospirales bacterium | reverse complement strand
CGGCACCTATTACATCCTGGAGGAGGACCGGGCCCTCTACAGCAACTATACCGGCACAGGTAACACCTTGAATGCCAATCAACCGATTGTCCGTCGTTTAATCGTGGACAGTCTCCGGTATTGGGTGGATGAGATGCACGTGGACGGCTTTCGGTTTGATCTTGCTTCGATCCTCTCCCGCGACGAAGCCGGTCGACCGCTGCACAATGCTCCCATCCTCTGGGACATTGAATCGGACCCCTTCCTGGCCGGGACGAAACTCATCGCGGAAGCCTGGGATGCGGCCGGACTCTACCAGGTCGGCTCCTTTATCGGGGATAGCTGGAAAGAATGGAATGGTCGCTTTCGCGACGATGCCCGTGATCTCTTCCGCTGCGAAGCAGGTTCGTTGGCACGTTTTGCCGATCGCTTGATCGGCAGCCCGGAGATTTACGGTCATAAAGAACGGGAGCCGGAGCAAAGCGTCAATTTTGTAACCTGCCATGACGGCTTCACACTCAACGATCTTGTCTCTTACAACGACAAACATAACGTGGCCAACGGCGAAGACAACCGTGACGGAGCCAACGACAATAAAAGCTGGAATTGGGGCATTGAAGGGCCGACGGATGATCCGGCCGTGGAACGGCTACGGAACCGGCAGGTGAAGAATTTTTTGACGGTGACGCTGCTCTCGGTGGGGATGCCCATGATTCTGATGGGCGATGAGGTACGCCGCACACAGGGCGGCAACAATAATGCGTATTGTCTGGACAACGAAACCAATTGGTTCGATTGGACGCTTGAACAGAAACATGCCGATGTGCACCGGTTCGTCACGCTCCTGAATGCCCGACGACTCTTGCGGGACATTGAACATGAGCACCAACGGATGAGTCTGACCCATTTGATCCGTCAGGCAAAAAAGGCGTGGCACGGCGTCAAACTCAACCAACCGGACTGGAGCCAAAATTCGCACAGCATTGCGTTTACCGTTGAACTTCGCAAAGCCAAGCTCCTCGTCCACTTTATCTTGAACGCCTATTGGGAGCCGCTGGAATTCGAACTGCCCCCGGTTTACAACGGAAACGGCGACATCTGGCACCGGTGGATCGATACCGCCCTTGACTCGCCGCACGACATTGTCCCGTGGGAAACCGCGCCACAGATTCCCGGCCATACGTACCGGACCGAGGCACGGTCCGTCGTGGTGTTGTTCGCGCGCATTGACGCGGGAGACTCAAGCCGCGTGGCCGGGCAATGAAACGCCGGGCACGGCCGACCAAAGGGCAGGCCCGGAGATTCGACACCGGGAAACCAGGGCACAGTCCGCTGCCCGGGTGGCCGACAACCCGAATTTATAAAATTTTTGTGGAGGCATTATGAAAGACCGTCTCAAGGAACTTCTTGAACAGTACGGGTGCGGACCGATCCAATTTTCCGGCACCACCGATTCGCTCTATGAACGACACTTGATCTTCGACCACATCATTGACCCCAAGAAGGCCGAATTGCGAGACCAATTTGAAGCCGTGGCACGCTCGATCCGCGACGTCGTTTCCCAACGATGGCTTAAGACCGAAACAACGTACGAGCAAAAAAATCCTAAGCGGGTATATTACCTGTCGCTGGAGTTCCTACTTGGACGGTCCCTTGCAAATAATATGACCAACACGCTGCTGGGACCATTGGCGGATGAGGCCTTGAAAAGGAAAGGACTTGATACGTTGGCTCTGGCCGAAATGGAACCGGATGCCGGATTGGGAAACGGAGGCCTTGGCCGGCTCGCGGCATGCTTCATCGATTCGATGGCGACGATGCAGATTCCCGGCATGGGCTACGGACTCCGTTATGAATATGGAATCTTCAAGCAGACAATCAAGGATGGCTGGCAATTCGAACAGCCGGATAATTGGTTGTGGCGTCCAGACCCCTGGGAAGTGGCACGGCTTGAAGAAGCGGTGGAAGTGAAATTGAACTGTTCGTTTGAACTACGTGAGGGAGATGTACGCCTGATCCCTGGGCAGCCGTCCAGCATCATTGGCATCCCATTCGACCGTCCGGTCGTCGGTTATGGCGGCAAGACCATCAACACGCTCAGACTCTGGGCTGCCGCCGTCCCGGATTATTTCGACTTTCAGCGGTTCAGTAGCGGAGATTTCGCGGCTGCCTTGGCCGGCACACTTGCGGCCGAGTCGCTGACCCGTGTGTTGTATCCGGATGATTCAACCGTCCGGGGCCAGGGGTTGCGGTTCCTGCAGGAATATTTTCTCGTCGCCTGCTCACTGGCTGATCTCGTGCGTCGTTTTCGGCGCAGCAACAAAGACTGGAACGCTCTTCCCGAGAAAATCGCCATTCAGTTAAACGACACCCACCCCACCACGGCTGTTCCCGAGCTGATGCGCATTCTGCTTGAAGACGCCCACCTCGACTGGGACCAGGCCTGGGATCTGACCCAACGATCGCTCGCCTACACGAACCATACACTGCTGCCCGAAGCCTTGGAAAAATGGCCGCTCGCATGGTTCGAAACCATGCTGCCTCGTCATCTGGAAATTATCCACGAGATCAACCGCCGCCATCTTGACCACGCGCGCGCCCGCTTCGGCAGCGACGAAAGCCGTCTCGCCAGCGTGAGTCTCATCGAGGAGGGCACGACGCGTAAAGTCCGTATGGCCAACCTCGCCATCGTCGGAACGCATAGCACGAACGGCGTGGCCGCCATTCACTCCGGATTGCTGCGCACAATGACGGTCAAGGACTTGGCCGAGATGTTTCCCGAGCGGTTCAACAACAAGACCAACGGCGTGACGCCGCGACGCTGGTTGCTCCTGGCGAACCCCGCCCTCTCGCACGCCATCACCGAAGCCATCGGAGACGGATGGATTACCGATCTCAGCCAACTGAGCAAGCTCAAGAAACTAGCCGGCGACAAGGGCTTTCGCGGGGCTGTCCGAAACGCCAAACGCGAGGCGAAGCTACAGTTTGCCCAATGGCTCAAGACGACGTCCGGGCAGACGGTCGATCCGGACACGATCTTCGATTGCCAGGTGAAACGTATTCATGAATACAAGCGGCAACTGCTCAACGCACTGCGCATCGTCGTGCTCTACAATCGGTTGCGGGAGAATCCGAACCTCAAGATGACCCCACGGACATTTTTCTTTGCCGGCAAGGCGGCGCCGGCATACCACTTGGCTAAGATTATCATCAAGTTCATTAATAATCTGGCCGGCACCATCGACGGCGATCCCCTCGTTCGAGGGAAACTCAAGGTCGTCTTCCTGCCGGAATATTGCGTCTCTCTCGCGGAGCGGCTCATTCCAGCCTCGGATGTTTCCAATCAGATTTCGACCGCCGGCTACGAGGCCAGCGGCACGAGCAACATGAAGTTCATGATGAACGGGGCGCTGACGCTGGGCACACGCGATGGCGCGACCATCGAAATGGCAGAAGAGGCGGGTGAAGAGAATTTTTTCCTCTTCGGCCTCACGGCGGACCAGGTTGCCGGCAACAAGGGCTGGTATAGCCCAGGCTGGCATTATGACAACGAAGCGGAAACCCGAGCTGCGCTGGACCTGATCTTCACCGGCCACTTCAGCCGGTATGAACCGGGGGTTTTCGAACCGCTGCGGCACACCTTGCTGACCGGCGGTGACCACTACATGCACCTGGCGGACCTCACATCCTATCTCGAGACTGATCGGCAGCTCTGCGACCTGTACGCTGACCCGGATGGATGGACACGCAAGGCAATTATGAACATCGCCGGCTCCGGAAAATTTTCCAGCGACCGAACCATCGCTGAATACGCGGCCGACATCTGGAATGTCAAACCATGTCCGGTACCGTAATCGTGGGCTTTGCGATCCGGTTCAGGATGCGAAAACACATGGCTATCGAGCAGGCTCAGAGGAGCCGGATGGCCATATGAATCGTGAAAAAATTTTCTGAGCGTTACGTATACACACCACTAAGGGAGGGGAACAGACATGCCTAAAAAACAGAACGATCAGCCAGGATCGAAGCTCAAACGAAGGGAATACGAGAAGGAGTTGCGCCGGCTCCAGGCCGAACTCTGCATTCTCCAGGATTGGGTTAAACACAAAGGCCTGCGGGTCATGGTGGTCTTTGAAGGTCGCGACGGGGCCGGAAAGGGAGGCACAATTCGGGCTATTACCGAGCGTGTCAGTCCACGCGTATTCCGCGTGGTGGCCCTCCCTGCCCCATCCGACCGGGAGAAAAGCCAGATGTACATTCAACGCTACATGCAGCATTTCCCGGCGGCCGGCGAAATTGTTATCTGGGACCGCAGTTGGTACAACCGGGCCGGTGTCGAACATGTCATGGGCTTCTGCACCAAGGAACAGTACAAAGGCTTTCTCGAACATGCCCCAAATGTCGAATGGTATATGACACAGTCCGGGATCATCCTGATCAAGTACTGGCTCGAGGTAAGCAACGAGGAGCAGGAGCGTCGGTTCGAGGCCCGCGTCGAGGATCCGTTGCGCCAGTGGAAGCTCAGTCCCATGGATTTGCCATCACGGGAGAGATGGTACGACTACTCTCGGGCACGCGACCGAATGCTGGAGGCCACAGATTCCAAACATGCCCCCTGGTATCTCGTACGCTCGGATGACAAGAAGTGCGCACGCCTCAACGTCATGACCCATTTGCTGTCGTTAATTTCCTACGAAAAGCTGCCGCGTGAAAAAATAAAGATACCCAAGCGATCGAGCAAGAGGAAGTACGACGATCAGGCGACGTTGAAGGGAAAAACGTTTATCCCGGAGAAATACTGAAAGATGTCTTGGAGAAATGACATGATGCCCGACAATCAACCTGATCAACTCTGCATCAACACTATCCGCACCTTGTCCATGGACGCGGTTCAGGCGGCGAACTCAGGACATCCCGGCACGCCGATGGCACTTGCGCCGGTAGCCTACTGCTTATGGCAACGTTTCCTCAGGTTCGATCCCGACGACCCGATATGGGGAAACCGGGATCGATTCATCCTGTCCATCGGACATGCTTCCATGTTGTTGTACTCTCTGCTGCATCTCTGTGAGGTCAAAGCGGTCAATGCTAAATACGAACGGTTGGGGCACCTCTCGGTGACACTGGACGACATCAAGCGGTTTCGGCAGTTGGAGAGCAAATGCCCCGGCCACCCGGAATACCGGTGGACTTCCGGCGTGGAAATGACGACCGGTCCATTAGGTCAGGGTGTGGCAAGCAGCGTGGGGATGGCCATTGCCGAACGTTGGATGGCGGCTCACTTCAACCGTGACGGCTTTCCGCTTTTCAATTACCAGGTCTATGCGCTCTGTGGGGACGGAGACCTGATGGAGGGAATCTCCCACGAAGCTGCCTCCTTGGCCGGACATCTTCGACTCTCCAATTTATGTTGGATCTATGACAACAACAACATCACAATAGAAGGCCACACCGAATTGGCCACCAGCGACGATGTGGCCACGCGGTTCATCGGGTATGGCTGGAATGTCACGCGAGTTGGGGATGCGAATGACTTAGACATGCTGACTCGTGCCTTCAACACCTTCCTTTCCACTCCGGACCGGCCGACGTTGATCATCGTGGATAGCCACATTGCGTATGGGGCGCCCAACAAACAGGATACCAGTGCCGCCCATGGTGAACCGCTTGGTGAAGAAGAAATCCGATTGACGAAACAACGATATGGGTGGCCCGAAGAGGCCAAATTCCTGGTTCCCGAAGGAGTACAAGACCATTTCCGTGAAGGCTTTGGGAATCGGGGTCGGGCACTTCGGGAAAACTGGTTTTCTCTCCTAGAGGCATACAAACAAGCCTATCCCGATCTTTCCGATCATCTTTACCGAATGCAGCATCGTCAACTCCCTGAGGGGTGGGATGGTGGATTGCCGTCATTCCCGGCAGATGCCAAAGGGTTGGCTACCCGGGATTCCTCCGGGAAGACGCTCAATAGCATTGCACAAAATGTTCCGTGGCTCATCGGGGGATCCGCCGATCTTGGCCCATCCGCCAAAACACGCCTGACATCTGACGGAGCGGGAGATTTTCTGGCCGGGACCTACCAAGGACGAAACCTGCACTTCGGCATTCGGGAACATGTGATGGGTGCCGTATTGAATGGACTATCACTTTCAAAGGTTCGGGCATTCGGATCGACCTTTCTGGTCTTCTGCGATTACGCTCGTCCGCCCATGAGGCTGTCAGCCCTCATGGAAATTCCCATCATCTATATCTTTACCCACGATTCCATTGGTGTGGGTGAGGACGGGCCGACACACCAGCCGATCGATCAGATCGCCTCCCTGAGAGCCATCCCCGGGCTGATCACCATTCGTCCCGCTGATGCCAATGAGGTCGTCGAAGCCTGGAGGGAAATTATGCAATTCCGTCACGAGCCGGTCGCGCTTGTCCTGACCAGACAGGCAATCCCTACTCTTGATCGGACTCACTATGCCTCAGCCTCCGGGGTGGCAAAAGGGGCGTATGTCCTAACGAATACAAATGAGGCGAAACCGGACGTGATCCTCATCGGTACCGGCAGTGAAGTATCTCTGTGCTTGGGCGCGTACGAGCAGCTCAAAGCCGAGGGAATTCAGGCGCGCGTGGTGAGTATGCCCTCATGGGAGATCTTTGAGTATTATTGCCGGAAACATCCGGACTACCGTGAGACGGTGCTGCCTTCCACTGTGACCGCCAGGGTTTCCGTGGAGCAAGCTTCCACGCTCGGATGGGAGCGATATGTGGGATCTACCGGCCGGATCATCGGCATGGAGACCTTTGGAGCTTCCGCTCCCCTTAAGGAACTCACCAAAAAATTCGGATTTACGGTAGACCACATCGTCAAGGCGGCGAAAGAGCAGCTCAAAAAATAAGGCCCTGAAAAAACGCGTTCACAAAAACGGTCTACCCATGAAAGGCCAACCGTAAAAGTTTTGGACTGGTGCCTGTATTGCCGGACTATGCGTCTCTCTTCCGAGGTTCGCGTTGGTCGGGTGAGCCCTCCGGCGGATAGTCCAGAGACCCCCGCAATTCGCTAATTTTTTCGGGTGGAAATTTGGGGATGTACAATGCCCCTTGGGCACGCCATTCCTGAACACAATTTTCAGTCTCCCGGATCCGAGTTTCCTCCAGGGATTCTTTCT
Organism: Nitrospirales bacterium; assembly: GCA_041737015.1. Classification (GTDB taxonomy): domain Bacteria; phylum Nitrospirota; class Nitrospiria; order Nitrospirales; family UBA8639; genus Nitrospira_E. The sequence continues at coordinate 5,644 of JBGSSO010000233.1, read as the reverse complement.
CTATTTTGTACTCAATCTGCGCGGGAATGGCCAACTCGGTTCCAGCAGACTTGATGACATCCATAATCCGCAGGTTGACATCCTCGGCGATTTCGAGATACTCGCCATAGTCGGTCGTGTCGATGTAGGCGAACACATCAAGATCAAGCGAACATTCCCCGAATTGGACGAAGCGAATCCTGGCTGGATCCTGATGAACTTTTGGATGCGCATACAGAAGCTTCCGAATCTCGACCAGGATGTATCGGACCTGATCCGGCGTCGTTTCATAGCGCAGCTTGATCCGCGGATGATACCAGATTTTCCCGCGCGCCGAATAATTTTCCAATCTGGCTTTGGCAAAATCCGAATTGGACACGGACACGATCGTATGATCCAATGTCCGAATCCTGGTCGACCGCATTCCAATTTCTTCCACGGTTCCTATTGTGTCACCAAACCGACAGAATTCGCCCACCCGCACCGGCCGGTCGGCAAATAGGGTGAGCCCGGCGATAAAATTCTCGATCGTCGGCTGAGCAGCCAAGGCCAGAGCCAGACCGCCGACGCCGAGACCGGCAAGCAACGGCAAGACGGGCAGACCAAGTTTATGTGCGCCATACAGCGTAAAAACTCCGGCAATGGCAAATGACAGAATCTTGGTGGTCAGCCTGGCCATCGCTTCATCTAAACTCCGTTGCTTGATCTTCGGGGAAGCGACGATGATCTCCGCCGTGATATTCCCGAACAGAATAATGCCCCACGCTGCGGTAAGGTAGAACACCGCTCCAAGGGCTGTGGCAATGATGTCATGCATCCCACCGGTGATATTAATCGCACCCTTCAGAAAATCCAGGAACCAGGCAGCCAAACCCACGGAGACCATCATCACCAGACGGCGACCGTTCCTGCGAATTGAATGGACCTCTGCTTTTCCTCGACTCCAACGAGCCAGAATAATCAAGACCGACAACGCGGCCACAAAGCCTAATCCAAACACGATCCATCGCCAAAGAGCCTGGTCCCCGACCTTGGCTCTGGCCCAGGATGGGAGTCCCTCTATCAATTTCCATGGGACCCATCGGGGCTTGCCGATGGTCGTATAAAACTCGTATACGCCTTCCCAGGATCCTGGCTTGTAAGGTAGAGACTTGACCTTCTCGTAGAACTCCGGAAGATGATTAAGAGTCCCGGGTGAAAAAAGAAACTCCCCCGACTGGTTTCCTTCTTTCACCAGCGCAACGACAATCTCGGTGTGAGGAATCCGCCACCGGTCGAGCCCTACCACTGCCATCCCTCCGACATCAGGCACCGATTCGAGAGGGGGCAGTTCGATGCGATCAAAGATTTCTTTGAGCAAGAGTTGGGATTCCAACCCGACTTTTTCTTTAACGGCCGGGGCCATTTCCGAAAGGTTGAGACTTCTCCGTGCGCGTACCATCAGGGAACTCAAATGGGCATGTTGCTCACGAGCGGCAGGAGAAAAATACAGTCCTGGCTGGCCACGATAGATAGCCATCAGAGAATTGAAGGCCTCCGAGGCCTCCTGCATAGAATCGATGAAACTCCGCAATGTAGCCCGTGGGCTGGAGGTATCCGGCGGCTCGAGTGGATGCAACACCGTTGCCTGTGCGAGCGATCCGCTCAGGGGGACCAGGGTCAGCCACAGCCCCCACACAATTATCAGAATTCGGTCAAGTCGTGATTTTGGCATCTGACAAGGTCTCAATCCGCTAACGAAAACGCTGGCCCTCAAGCAGGCGGAGGATTACCACCCCCATCCGCCGAATGACGGAACTGTAGCGGACTTCCATCGGGCCTGCAATAATTGTTAAGTCATTGGGCGCACAATACCATTCTAGATCCTTGCGCCACCTGCTTCAACGCCTCCTCAGGCGAGCACCACAGGGGGTCTCGCTGCTGCCTACGCATTCTTTGGGTCCCGGTCCTACCCCATGGGTTAACTCACTGCAGGCCAATTCCCTTTGGTAACCAGAATGTTTAAAATACAACACAAAAAATTACTTATTAGTAGTTAGGCAATGATCTCGACTGAGTAGTATTTTTTCAAGACACGCCCATAAAAACATGGAAACAGGTAAAAATGAGCTGAAATCGTTGGGACTCCCCCGCCTCTTTGTTTCATGGTCATTGTTGGGGCTTCCAGTGACCTGACTGATCGCAAGTTGATTCCCTCATTACAACTATACCTGGTTAAAAACAATTTGCTATCTCAAGCCTCCGTCGTGGTAGGAGAAGGCTTGCAACCATAATTTCGACAAAAAATGGAAAGCAAAGATCACTACCCTTTGGGTGGGAATCTTTACTTTACCTCCCTTCACTCTTAAATCAGAGTAAAAGAAAAATAGAGATGCCGGGGAATGGTTTCACATCCAAGAAAGGTGAGGTTATGGCCGACAAAGACGAAAAGGCTGAAGGATTGACCCGTCGTGAGGCGCTTCGAGTACTCGGGGTATCTGCGGGAATAGCCATGATCGCCCCACTGTCCGGTTGTGGCAGTGTCTGGGAACGACAGCCTGTTATTCCTGTGGATGCCTGGCACAAGGGAGTCTGCCGTTTCTGTGGAACCGGGTGTGGAATGATGATTGGCGTCACTGACAATAAGGTCGTGGATGTGAAGGGAGACGAGTATGCTCACAACCGTGGCCGCCTTTGTATTAAGGGACTCATGAATCGCGAAATTCTTTACGGGGAGGGTCGAGCCCTCTATCCGATGATCCGGAAAAACGGAAAATTGGAACGGGCGACCTGGAACGAAGCCATGGATCTGGTCGCCACACGATTCCGCGAGGCAATCGATAAACATGGTCCGGACAGTGTGGCGTTTTATGGAAGCGGTCAACTCTATACCCAGGAAAGCTACACCGCCAACAAACTCTTCAAGGCAGGAATAGGCACGAACAACATGGACGGCAACCCACGGCTCTGTATGGCCTCTGCCGTAACGGGATACACAACCTCATTTGGCAAAGACGAGCCAGCCGGATGCTATGAAGACATGGATTATTCGGACTGTTTCTTTATCACGGGGTCTAACACTCTCGAATGTCACCCCATCCTTTGGGAACGCATGCTGGATCGCAAGCGAAGTCACCCTGATACGAGGATTATCGTTGTGGATCCCCGGCGAACCTTTACCGCCATGCACGCGGATTTGCACCTTCCCATCTATCCGGGGACAGATGTTGTCCTCTACAACTCAATGATGAATGAGTTTATCGAAAACGGCTTTATTGATAGGGACATGGTGGAGAACTACCTCTCCTTTCAGGAAGGGGAGCAAAAGCGAACCTTTGAGGATTTTAAAAAACATGTGGCCCAATATCCAGCTGAGCGCGCGGCAAAAATCTGCGGAATTACCCCGAGAGATATCCAGGAGGCGGCGTTTACGTTTGCTTCATCGAAAGCCACCCTATCTTTTTGGACGATGGGACTGAACCAACAGGTGCAAGGCACGGCTTCCAACCGCGGAGTTATAGCCATGCATCTTTTGACCGGCCACTTCGGACGACCAGGAGCCACACCGTTCTCGCTTACGGGTCAACCCAATGCCTGCGGGGGTGTGCGAGATACGGGATCGCTGTCCCATGCTCTTCCTGGCGGCCGGATGGTCGCAAATGCTAAGCACCGGGAGGAGATGGAGGATCTGTGGAAAGTCCCGAGGGGTCGGATCGGACCAAAGCCGGGGTATCATGCCGTCGCTCTTTTTGAGGCGATCGCCAAGGGCGATGTGAAGTGTTGTCTGGTCATGTGCACCAATCCAGGTCAGACTCTTCCAAATAACGACCTCTATCGAAAGGGCATGGAAAAAGGGTTCATGGTGGTGGTCGATTCGTTTCATCCCACCGAAACCACAATATTTGCTGACGTCGTTCTTCCAGCCGCCATGTGGGTGGAAAAAGAGGGAGTGAAGGGCAATGCGGAGCGCCGGTACCATTTGTATCCGAAAGTTGTGGATCCCCCTGGGGAGGCTCGGAGCGACCTGGACATCCTGGTGGACTTTGCGGAACGGATAGGTCACGGCGACCTCATTTCAGCCAAAACCCCTAAGGATGTATGGGACGAATGGCGTCACATTTCGGCCCACTCCAAATACAACTTTGAAGGCATCACCTATGAACGGATGGAAAAAGAACGCGGGATTCTTTGGCCGTGCCCGACTGAAGATCACCCGGGGACCAAACGCCGGTATATCCCAGGTGAGGATCCCATGGCACATGGCGCAGGTCGCTTTGATTTCTACGGAAAGCCAGACGGGCGGGCAACCGTCTGGCTCGATTCTCACGAAGAACCCGTCGATCCTTATACCGATGAATTTCCTTTGATATTCAATACGGGTCGAATATTAGAACATTGGCATACGATGACCATGACGGGACCGGTGCCTGAGTTGCAAGGGATTCACCCGGATTATTTGGAAATTCACCCCCATGATGCGCATCAGTTACATATTCAAGAAGGAGATCAAGTCATCGTGCGGAGCCGACGCGGCCAAGTTGAACTTCGAGCCAAGTTAAGCTTGGTGGTGAGACCCGGCATGGTCTTTGCCACTATGCACTCTGCCAAGCATCTCGTGAATCAAGTCACCCACGATGTGTATGATCCATTTTCCAAGCAACCGGCCTATAAGCGCTGCGCTGTCTCAGTTCATAAGAAAACCGTGTAGGGAGGATAGGGCAATGGTCATGAGGAACATACGGGATATTCGCCGGGCCTCGATAAGATTAGGATTGACCGGGACCTGGATGAGCATGTTCGGGTCAAACGTGGCATTTGCGGCTGAAGGGAACGCCAACATTGTGCCTGGAATTGGGCTATTGCGAGGGATCGGAATTGCTTCGGCCTTGGGGGGAATCATTGTCCTGATTCTGGTTCACTTTGTCTATCGAAAAAGACTTTCGCGGGGCACCTATCATTGGTTTCTCCTCCTCGGTTTGTTTGTCCTTCCTATCACCGCCACACTCAGTACCACAGCGACGGTAATGGAAGGGACGAAACGGGTAGAGGCTTGCGCCTCCTGTCACGTGATGGGTCCCTTTGTGAATGATCTGAAGAATCCGGCGAGCCCCACACTGGCTGCGCGGCATTATAAAAATAAGTGGATTGCGAAAGACCAGTGTTATGGGTGTCATATCTCCTATGGGGCCACAGGAACCATCGAAGGTAAGCGAGATGGATTTCGTCATTGGCTGTATTATGTGACGGGGACCTATAGTGACCCGATAAAGTTCGTCGGCAGTTATTCAAATTCCAACTGTCTATATTGCCATGAGGAAACTCAGATATGGGAACGGGTCAAAAGCCACAATGCGTTACGAACTGATTTGGAACAAGACCTCATCGCGTGTATTCGGTGTCATGGGCCACCTCATCCCCTGCCTCAGGAACGAACGATGAGTGCGATGAAATGAAAAAAAGAACGTTTAGAGTTTTGCGCTTGGTGTTTGGAATGAAACGGAGGTCTTGAGTGTATAGAAATTCGAATTGTTCCCACAACGCTAAACTCAAACTCCCAAACTGGAAATTGCTTTGTTCCTGAACTTGGCACTCAAAATTACGAGGAGAGAAGAATGCCGGAAACATTACCCTCGGTAGGAGTCACACGACTGATCGGAACTGCGGTGAATATCGCCCTCGTTGGCCT